>JBMNRA010000109.1:0-2741 GCA_050944415.1 Ruminococcus sp. | reverse complement strand
CAGTAGAAGAAATTAAAAAAGAAGCTGCAGCAAGACTGCGTTATATCGCTGAGAAAATGGGTCCGGATATCCGTGTTTCTCTGGAATTCTGCGGTGTTCCCACCTGCTCTATCAATCAGTTCCAGACTGCCTATGACGTGGTGGAAGAAGTAGGACTTCCAAATGTAGGTGTGACATTGGATACTTTCCATTTCCATGAAATGGCGTCCAGCCTGGAAGCGCTTAGAAAAGCAGATCCGAAGAAGATTTTTGTATATCATCTGAATGACTGCGAAGATCTGCCCATCGGTTCCTGCGGAGATGACAAACGTCTGTGGCCGGAAGAAGGCGTAGTAAATCATGCCGGTATTGCAGCAGCTCTCAATGAGATCGGCTTTGACGGCGTCTGCACCATCGAAGAATTCCGTCCGGAATACTATGCAATGAACCATGAAGAAAACATTAAAAAAGCAGCTGAAGTGACAAAAGCGTTTGTTGCCAAATACTACAATAAATAGTAAAATAGAAGAAAATATATATTAAAGGAGAATAAGATGTTAGATAAGAACAAAGTTAAATTAGGAATTGCTCCCATTGGCTGGACAAACGATGATATGCCGGATTTAGGCGGAGAAAATACATTTCAGCAGTGTGTAAGCGAGATGGCTCTGGCAGGATTTACCGGATGTGAAATCGGAAACAAATATCCTACAGATCCGGACGAGCTGAACAAAGCGCTGAAACTGAGAGGTCTGACAATCTGTAACTCATGGTTTTCATCCTTCCTTCTTACACAGCCATTTGAAGAAGTGGAAAAAGAATTTGTTGCGAAACTGGATTTCCTGAAAGCTGTCGGCTCTAAAGTAATCGGCGTATCCGAGCAGAGCTACAGTATCCAGGGTATGATTGATCAGCCTATCTGGGAAGGCAAACATGTGATGAATGACGAGGAATGGGATCGTCTGGTTGACGGCCTCAATAAGCTGGGCAAGATTGCCAGAGACAAAGATATGTATCTGACCTTCCATCATCATATGGGTACTGTTGTACAGACGGAAGAAGAAATCGACCGTTTCATGGACAGCGTAGATCCAAATTACGTATTCCTTCTGTTTGACAGCGGACATTGTACATTTGCGGGTATCGATCCGGTTAAGGTTCTCAGCAAATACATTGACAGAACGAGACATATTCATCTGAAAGACGTTCGTATGGAAATGGCAAAGAAATCCAAAGAAGAGCACTGGAGTTTCCTGAAAGGTGTCCGTAACGGCGTGTTCACTGTTCCCGGCGATGGAGATGTGGATTTCGCACCGCTGTTTGATATCATTGAAAAATCCGGATACGAAGGATACGTTCTGGTAGAGGCGGAGCAGGATCCGGCAGTTGCCAATCCGCTGGAATATGCGATTAAAGCGAGAAAATATATCGCAGAAAAGACAGGTTTATAATTATTACATAAGTCTATGAAGGAGTCATTGCAAAACAGAGATATCTGTGGAGCAATGGCTTCTTTTTAAATTTTTATTCAAAATTCCGGGTCGGTTCAAGGCAGCGAAAAGAGAGAAGGAGATATTCCCGCTCGTAAGGATCGTCCAGATTCAGGCCAAAAAGGGTTGTTATTCTTTCAAGACGATATACCAGCGTATTTTTGTGCATAAAGAGCTTTTGCGCAGTCAGAACCCTGTTCCGTTCACAGCGCAGATATATTTTTAATATATGATAAAAAGAAGTATTTTTCTGCCTGTCATATTCCAGAATCCGGTTAAGGACAGGGTGAAGAGCCAGACGGCGATAATCCGTTGAACGGTCCAGACTGGCAAGATCTTTAAGGCCGCATTCATAGTAGTGACGTTTATCCAGGGAAAGGCAGGTTCTTGCCTGGGCATATTGGAGCCGTATATTTTCAATACCGGGAAAAGCATAGCTGCAGTGACAATCCAGATGCAGCATATCGGCTATTTTCTGCATGGTTTCAGATACCTGCAGGCCGAAACGTTTTCCGCCGCCTGCTTCCCGGAGAAGTTCTTCGGGCATACAGCAGATAATCTCCTGATCCTGTGCTTCATCGGAGAGGGAATGAATGAAAAACAAGCCATCAGGGAAATAATTCTGCAGAGCGCTCAAATAATAGCGGTAAATGTCCGGAACGTTGTTTTTCTGTTTCAGAATAATAAGGACAATATGCATTTCCGGCCGCCACCCCTGCAGCTGATAAAAGATGGTGGGGCTGGCCTGACTCTGGTTTCGGCCCTGCAGAAAATCCTGTAACAGACTCTGAGTCACAGATTCATGGTCTTCCTTTTCTGCTTCGGGAGCGGCCAGACAGAGAGCGTGCCGGAGATAGATGGCCAGATGTCGGTGATATTCCTGAAAAGGTTCGTTGCTGAAAGATTCTGGGAGACACGGCCTGCATATGCGGAAATCTTCCCTCTGCCGACCTGATCTATGGAAAGAAAGAAGATATCATTGAAAATACCAAGCGTATGCTCGACATCTGCGCTCCGGGCGGCGGATTTATGATGGACTGTTCCATCGTAATAGATCATTATGATGAAGAAAAACTCAGCGCGTGGTATGAGACTACTTTGGAATATGGCCGTTATTAGGTCTGGATAAAGAGGCGGTAAAAACAGCATAGTTTAAAGAAATAAAAAGGGGGGCTGTCGCATCAATGATTAGAAAATCATAGATGCGGCAGCATCTTTTTGCCATTTTTAAGCCGAAATATTCTCTTCTTTCATTTTGTTTTTGTAAAAAGG
>JBMNRA010000108.1:0-3240 GCA_050944415.1 Ruminococcus sp. | reverse complement strand
CATATATGGATCTGGGGAGTGTTCCACTATCCTCCCCATGCTCCTTGTCACTTATTCACCATATCAGTTCATTATAAAAATCTTAGATTTTTGTCTTGACAACTGAGCCACTATACAATATCCGGATTTTTTTCCAGGATCATTTCATATGCGCTTTGTCCGTTCAGAGCAAATCCGACAAATTCCAGATTTAGCCGCTCGAAGTCAATTAAGCTCCTGATTAAGTTTGCGATTGCGATTTCATCTTCTGCGATTAGGATCCGCAAAGTGTTCATATGATTTTCCCCTCTTTCAAAAAATATCCGTCAATGTGTATAGAAATAAAAATAAATAGATCGAATTTCTATACAGGTGTGACAAATCTATGAATTGGTGTGACAACCAAATGGTAAAGCCGTAAAAGTATTTCATTATTTTTCAGTATATGATATTGTTCGATTGTAAGCAAGAAGTAATTCAAAAAACAGGGAGGAAACAATGAAAAAAGGTAATGTAAGGAGGTGCAGCTGTGGGGGAAAACAATGAATATATCCTGGAATTGAAAAATATTACCAAAGAGTTTCCGGGTGTAAAAGCGCTTGATAAAGTAAATCTTAAACTAAAAGCCGGCAGTGTGCATGCTCTCTGTGGAGAGAACGGTGCGGGGAAGTCCACATTGATGAAAATTATCAATGGGATCTATAAAATGGATGAAGGAGAAATATGGTATAAAAGAGAAAAAATTGTACCGAAAAGTCCCAAAGCCATGTTGGAAATGGGAATTGCGACTATTCATCAGGAACTGAGTCCACTACCCAATATGACGATAGCAGAAAACATTTTTCTAGGACGTGAACCGTTAGATTCTCTGAAAATGGTTAACTGGAAAAAACTTTGGTCAGATACACAGAAGCTGATGGATGAATTTGGGTTTCACTATAATCCTAAAACCTATATGAAGGATCTGACAGTATCTGATATTGCACTGATAGAAATTGTGAAAGCAATTTCCAGAGATGCATCTGTGGTAATTATGGATGAACCGACCTCATCGATTACAGACTCAGAAGTACATATATTGTTTGAAAATATTAATCGTCTCAAGCAGAAGGGTGTGGGTATCATTTATATTTCCCATAAACTGGATGAAATCTTTGAAATCTGTGATGAAGTAACAATTTTCCGCGATGGTCAGTGGATTTACAGCTGTGATATTCAGGATATTGACAAAAACGGTATCATTAAGCAAATGGTAGGGCGTGAGATTACGGAACAGTTTCCAAAAACGCCGGCTCCCCTGGGCAAACCGGTACTAGAATTAAAACATTTTTCAGGGAAACGTTTTAAAAATGTGGATTTTACTGTTCATGCCGGCGAGATCGTTGGATTTGCAGGTCTGGTCGGAGCAGGACGAAGTGAATTATTTCGCGCGGTATTCGGATTGGATCCTGTAGAATCAGGCGAAATGCTGCTGGAAGGGAAAAAGGTAAAATTCAACAATTCGCAGCAGGCGATTGATGCAGGCGTTTTGATGGCCAGTGAAGACAGAAAAAGAGAAGGTGTTGTGCTTTGCCGTTCTATCCGTGAAAACATTACGCTGGCCAGTTTAAAAGATATATCTCGAAAAGGTTTTCTCAGCATGAAGATGGAAAAAGAAAATATCAAAGTTATGATTGATACCCTGTCCATCAAGCTGGCAACTCCTGAGGCACCGGTTTCATCTTTATCTGGTGGAAATCAACAGAAAGTTGTTCTGGCAAAATGGCTTCTTCGAAAGCCCAAGGTGCTGATACTGGATGAACCAACCAGAGGTATTGATGTTGGTGCCAAATATGAAATATATAAATTAATGTGTGAACTGGCGCAACAGGGCGTTGCTATTGTGATGATTTCATCAGAAATGCCGGAAATACTCGGTATGAGTGATCGTATTGCAGTGATGTCACAGGGATATCTGACAGGAGAACTGCCGGTTGCAGAAGCGACACAGGAAAAGATTATGGAACATGCAGTGAAAGGATTTGAACAATGACAAAAACAAAGAAGTTAAGTGTGGCTGATATATACAGCCGATTCGGTATATTTATCATTTTAATTATTGCGGTGATTATAGCGTCTTTTTTAAGTGATGCGTTCCTGACACCGAGAAATATCAGTAATATTATCCGGCAAAATGCGGTAATAATGATTATTGCTTTTGGATCACAGATGGTATTGATTGCAGGCGGATGTGATCTGTCCCCCGGTTCTGTCTGCGCATTGGCAGGAGTTATCTCTACCATGACGATGCTGAGTGTAAACAATGCAGTGGTTGCTCTGATCGTTGGAGTGGCTGTGGGAGCCCTTTGCGGTCTGATCAATGGCCTGGTTATTACAGCCTGTGAGATTCCGGACTTTATTATGACCCTGGCATCGCAGTTTATCTGCCGGGGAGCAGTGCTGGCAATTACAGAGGCACAGCCGGTTTCCGGATTCGATATCAGCTATACATTGTTTGGCCAGGGATATGTAGGACCGATTCCAGCGCCTACAGTGATTTTGATATTGGTGTTGATTTTTTACTGGGTGCTGATGAATCGCCGAAGATTTGGACGTTATGTATATGCTGTAGGAGGTAATACTGATGCGGCGAGGGCTTCAGGTATTAATACCAAAAAGATAAAAACGCAGGCCTATCTTTTTGCAGGCGCAGCAGCAGGTCTGGCAGGTGTCATCCTGATGAGCCGTATGAATTCCGGTCAGCCCAATGGCGGTGAACAGTATGAATTTGATGCCATTACAGCAGCTATTATCGGCGGAACTTCCATGAACGGCGGAACCGGTAAGGTATACGGTGTTGTCGTCGGCGCGCTTTTTGTTGGTGTACTTCTCAACATAATGACACAGATGGACGTATCTGCATACTGGCAGAAAATTGTGAAAGGTCTGATTATTGCTCTGGCGGTTATTATTGATGTAAGAGTTGGAAAAAGCAAAAAAGCTTAAAATAAATGATTTATGAAAAGACTAACTATTAAAAGTCAAGTCTGAAATGAATATTTTTTGAATGAATTGCGGAAACGCATTTCAGATATATTTGTACCTTGAAAATCGCATGACAAACAGAGCATCGTATACCGGTGCTCGAGGAGAGTATTATAGAGCAGAGAAAGTTATGCCGTTTTTATGTAAGGCTTGCCGGATTTTTCCATTGCATAGATCAATCGCACAAGTTTCTTTGTGGCATGAGTGATGGCAACGTTGTAGTGTTTTCCTTCAGAA
>JBMNRA010000107.1:0-3240 GCA_050944415.1 Ruminococcus sp. | reverse complement strand
TGATCCTTGGAGTTATCAACAACGGTCTGGTGCTGATCGGCGTAAACGATAACTATACCAACATCATCAAAGGTCTGATCATTATCGGAGCGGTTGCGCTGGATATGAGAAAGAACACGAGAAAAGCATAAAATTGCATATAAAAAGAGAAAAGGACGCCGTGCGCATATGTATGGCGTCCTATATGTTTTTGTACCAGGAGGGAAATGGATGTTTCATTCATATTATACTAATGTCACAGATGCGGCGCGGAAAAAGCTGGAGTTTTTAAAGGGGAATCCTGTTGGATATTTTACAGCATCAATGCTTGCAGGTATGTTCATATCTTTTGGAAGTTTTATATCCATGACAGCTGGCGCCTATCTTTTTCTGGAAAGTACTTCGGCAGCTAAACTGCTTTCAGCGTTTTGTTTTGCTTCTGCATTAAGCCTGGTGATAATGTCGGGGTGTGAACTCTTTACCGGAAATAATTTCGTTATGGCGGCAGGATCATTTCGCCGCACGATTCGATGGAGGGAAACATTTAAACTATGGGGGATTTGTTATTTAGGAAATCTGGTTGGAAGCTGGATTGCTGTTTTGCTTTATCATTTGACTGATTTAGATGGAGTTTCTACAGTGACTTCCTATTTCCTGTCAACGTCAGTCACCAAACTGTCTTTATTTCCTCATGAGATGATTGTGCGGGGGATTCTGTGCAATATATTGGTTTGCGTTGCTGTCTGGTGCAGCATTAAGATGACTTCTGAATCAGGAAAATTGATTATGACTTTGTGGTGTATTTTGATTTTCATGGTGTGCGGTTTTGAACACAGTATTGCCAATATGAGCATTGTGGGTGTGGCAATGCTGAATACTGCAGGTTCCGGCGTTACCATTACTGTATTGGCATATATAAAAGATTTGTTTTTTGTTACATTGGGGAATATAATCGGAGGGACGTTTTTTGTTGCATTTCCGTATTATTTGATGTCCATTGAGAAAAAAGGATGAAATATTCTCCTGTAAAATTAAAAGGGACTGCAGCATCTGAATACATGATTCAGAGCAACAGTCCCGTTTTATATTAAAAACTTATAAGAGTGAACTAGAATAATCCTGAAATTTTACCAGTGCTGTCTACGTCAATCCGTTCAGCAGCGGGCCGTTTCGGTAAGCCAGGCATAGTCATAATCTCTCCTGTAAGTGCAACGATGAAACCGGCTCCCGCGGAAATCTTCAGGTTTCTGACGGTAACTTCAAAGTCTTTGGGAGCACCCAGTTTGGTCTGATCATCCGTAAAACTGTACTGAGTTTTCGCGACACAGATGGGGCAGCCGCCAAATCCCAAAGCTTCCAGTTCTTTCGCCTGTTTTTTTGCGTTGGCGGTTAATACCACACCATTTCCATGATATATTTTCCGGACAATCTGATTCAGTTTGTCTTCAATGCTGCCGTCCAGTTCATATGCATAGTGGAATTCACTGGGTTCCTCTACAAGACGGACAACCTCTTTGGCCAGAGCAATACCGCCTTCGCCGCCTTTTGCCCATACTTCGGAAAGAGCGACATTAACACCCAGTTCTTTGCATCTTGCTTCTACAAGATCCAGTTCCGCTTTCGTATCTGTCGGGAATGCGTTGATGGCAACCACACAGGGCAGACCGTATACATTTTTGATATTGCCTACGTGCTGGAGCAGATTGGGAAGTCCTTTTTCCAAAGCTTCCAGATTTTCATGGTTCAGTTCTTCCTTCGGAACACCGCCATTGTATTTCAGGGCGCGGACGGTTGCCACGATGACTACGGCAGAAGGCGTCAATCCTGCCATCCGGCATTTGATGTCCAGGAATTTTTCAGCACCCAGATCAGCACCGAATCCTGCTTCGGTAATGGCATAGTCACCCAATTTCAAAGCCATCTTTGTAGCGATAACAGAATTGCATCCATGAGCGATATTTGCGAAAGGTCCCCCGTGTACAATGGCCGGAACATGTTCCAGAGTCTGAACAAGGTTTGGTTTCAGGGCATCTTTAAGGAGAGCGCACATTGCGCCCTGTGCATTCAGATCACCGGCGGTAACGGGCCGCTGTTCCTGGCTGTTTCCGTAAGTATATCCGATGATAATGCTGGCCAGACGTTTCTTCAGATCATCAATATCACTGGCAAGACAAAGCACTGCCATGATTTCGGATGCAACAGTAATATCGTAGCCGTCTTCTCTAGGAGTTCCATTGGCTTTTCCGCCCAGACCGTTTACGATATTTCGTAACTGGCGGTCGTTCATATCCACACATCTTCTCCATGTAATCTTGCGTGGATCAATGTTCAGTGCATTTCCCTGGTAAATATGATTATCAATCATGGCGGCCAGCAGGTTGTTGGCTGCTCCGATTGCGTGAAAATCACCGGTGAAATGCAGGTTGATATCTTCCATAGGTACTACCTGAGCGTAACCGCCGCCGGCAGCACCTCCTTTTACCCCGAAAACCGGACCAAGAGATGGTTCGCGAAGAGCTACCATTACATTTTTACCCAATTTCTGGAGGCCATCAGCCAGTCCCACGGTAGTAGTGGTTTTTCCTTCACCTGCCGGTGTAGGGTTGATCGCCGTTACCAATACCAATTTTCCGTTGGGAGCATCAGATTCTTTTAATAAATTGTAATCAATTTTGGCCTTATACTTGCCGTACTGCTCCAGATACTTGTCATCAATACCTGCTTTTCTGGCAATTTCTGTAATTGGTGTCATAGTACTTTCCTGAGCAATTTCAATGTCTGATTTGAATCCCATGATTTTTCTCCTTTCCTTTTTCAGGGTATATTATTGTTATTTCAGTGTGATCCACAGATGTCTCATGTTAGTATGCAGAAAATCCTGATAAATAAAAAAGCAGCAAATGCAAACGAGTTTTACAAATGCTGCCCAGACGGTCGGCTGATACAGAAGTAATGATACCACTGTGGTACTCCACATTTAACCGTCAGTTATCAAAACTTCTTTTAATTTCTAGCTTCATGTTAGCATGAGGGGACGGGAAAGTCAACAACCACTTTTTCTGAAAGCGAAAGTGCATAAGATAGTAAAAAATCATACAAAAAAGCATAAAATTATTCCAATAATTCGTGCCGAATACATTGTGAATAGCGTAAAATTACTTTAAGTTAAAAGCAAAAAAATAAATGTAGAGAATATCACTTTGTGTTATCATTAAGTTGATGAGACAAAAAAATAAACAAAGGAGGATATTCTCTATGAAT
>JBMNRA010000106.1:0-3282 GCA_050944415.1 Ruminococcus sp. | reverse complement strand
TAAATACTACATAACAAGGGAGGTAAATGCGATGTATATTGCAAAAGATCCTGTTCGTGGTTACAATGAATATTTGAACATGAACGAAGGCGAAGGAATCAAAGCCATGATGGATGTGGGACTCCTGGTAATGGAAGCCGGAGATACCTACTCTTTCCATGAAACCGAAAAAGAAATGGCCTGGATTATGTTTGAGGGAAAAGCCAAAGTAGAATTTGGCGGACAGACTGTTGAGATGGATCGTCCCAACCCCTTTGATTACAATCCCTACTGTCTGCATCTGTGTGCCGGCGACAGCTGTACCATCACAGCTCATGACAGCAGTGTATTCTACGTTCAGAAAACCACAAACGACCGCAAATTCGATGCTAAAATGTATATGCCGGAAGATACCGACACCTGGGCACGGGGCGTTGACGAACTGCAGGGCACTACCAGAAGAAATGTAAGAACCTGCTTTGATTACGAAAATGCTCCCTATTCCAACATGGTTCTTGGTGAAGTTGTTAATCTTCCCGGAAAGTGGTCGAGCTATCCGCCTCACTGGCATCCGCAACCGGAAGTATATTTCTTCCGCTTTGATAAACCACAGGGCTTTGGCGCCGGCTGGGTAAACGGCGAAGTAGTGGAGATCGGACATAACGGTCTTGCTGTCATTACAGAGAAACCCCATCCCATGGTTGCCTGCCCGGGATACGCACTCTGCTATACATGGGGAATCCGTCATCTGCCAGGCAATCCCTGGAAAAAAACACGTATCGACGATGAAACTCATGCATGGATGCTGGATCCCAACGCTAAAATCTGGGACGGAGAAAGCCTGGATAAATTGAAATAAAAAAACTGCCGCACTGTTTTATTCCTTACAGTGCGGCAGTTTTTATAACCTACTGCTTTTCTTCTTCTTTTTTCTCATCCGCTGTGTTCTCTTCCGTCTCTTCTTCCGTTTCCGCAGCTTCTATGGCTTCCTCGGCCACAGTCTCCTCCTCTGCCGTCTCCTGCTGGCTTTCCTTCTGCATCCGGATAAGTCCCCGGGCTCCAAAGACAACCAGTACTGCACCAAGTATGATAAATATAACCGCTGCAATGGTTACCGGTACACTGTGTCCTCCGGTCTCTCCGTTCATCACAGATGACAGGATTTTATATGACAGATAAATCAGATAAGCCCCCGCAATAGTCCTCAAAATGTAAGAAAATCTGTCGTTTTGCATATTCTACCTTCCTTCGTATTTTTCAGACTATCATACCATCTTTTCGACATTTTGTAAACTGTCAGATCAATTCCAGAAGTTCCTCCAGATTCATGATTACCTGATCAGCTCCTGCTTCCAGAAATTCTTTTTTCACCTTTTCGCAGGTTTTCTGCGCCTCCTGTGGTGAAAGCGCTTCATATTCTTCTCTGGTCAAACCCATCTGGGAGCTTCCCACTACCAGACCGACAGATCTGACTCCCGCATGTTTTCCCTCTTTGATGTCCGAGATGGTGTCTCCCACCTTAATCACCTTTCTCACATCCTGAAGCTTCAGGATTTCCATATTTCTGAAAATCATATACGGCCAGGGTCTGCCCATGCCTCCCACAGCATCCGGTGTAACCACGGCATCCGGCACATATCCTTTTTCCTTTGCCAGAGGCGCCACAATGTTCATCATCCGATCTGTATATCCGGTAGTGGAACCAATGGCAATCCCCTTCTCTTTTAGAGCTTTCACAACTTCCACTGTTCCCGGTTTGGGATCCGCAAACTGGTGAAGTATGCCAAAAAGCTTTTCTTCAAAATGGCCATACAGTTCCTGCGCATCTTCATCACAGGGAATGCGTCCGTATTTTTCTTTCCAGCAGTTTTCAATCCGCTCCATCTTCAGCATGGTGCGGATATGATCAATTTTCAGCATGCCCATGGGTTTTCTTACCTCCTCCATGGTCGGCTCTATCCCGAAATGACGGAACACTTCTACGAAAGCCTGTACCGGCGCGAAACTGCCGTAATCCACCGTTGTTCCGGCCCAGTCAAAAATAACTCCCTCTGTCTTTCTGTTCTCCATTTTATCGATTCCTTTCTTCCAAAAATTCTTTCATCAGGCTGCATAATTTTTCAATATCTTCCCGGTAAATCTCCCCGATATTGCCGATGCGGAAAGTCTCTGCCTCCGTAACTTTCCCAGGGTAAATGGCATAACCTCTTTCTTTGATATACTGATACATTTCCTGAAAGGAAAAGTCCGCATTTTCCGGATAAAAGAAGGTAGTAATAATAGGACCCTGATGTTTTTCATCAATATAAGGGCGAAATCCCATTTCTTTCATTTTCTGAATCAGCAGTCGATTATTTTCCGCATAACGCTGATGTCTGGCTGGAATTCCCCCTTCTTCCTGGAGCTCTTCCATGGCTTTGGCAAAAGCAAGTACCACATGGGTAGGCGAAGTAAATCTCCACTTTCCGTCCACCTCCATAGTTTTCCATTGGTCATAGAGATCGAGAGACAGGCTTCTGGCTTTTCCTTTGCTTTCCTCCAGCAGTTTTCTCCGGGCAATGATAAAAGAGAACCCCGGAACCCCCTGAATACATTTATTGGCGCTGCTGATGATAAAATCGATGCCCCAGTCCTGTACCGGAATCTCCATTCCTCCGAAACTGCTCATAGCATCCACGATAAAAACTCTTCCCGCTTCTTTCACTGCTTTTCCCACCGCTTGAATATCATTGAGAATGCCGGAAGTGGTTTCACTGTGAACCATGGCCACATGGGTAATCTGCGTATCGCGCTCCAGCATCCCCCTTACCGTCTCAGCCTGGGGAATCTGATAATAACGTTCATGATAAACTGTATAATTGATTCCTGCATGATCCGCAATATCCGCCATTCGCTCTCCATAGGACCCGTTAGCCACAATCAGAAGCTTATCTGTTTTTCCGATCACGCTGGTAAGAACGGATTCCACGCCAAAGGTTCCACTGCCCTGCATCAGTACAGCCGTGTATTCCTCCTCTGAAACGCCGGCCAGCTTTAAAAGACCGGACCGGATCTTCTGTGTAATCTGCTTATAATCATCATCCCAGGTACAGTGATCCGTCATCATCTCCTGTTTTACCGAATCTGTAGTAGTCAGCGGTCCCGGTGTCAGTAATTTGTAATGAATCATTTTTCTTTTTCTCCTCGTATTATATAGTAGTAGTATTTATAGACCCTCTCCAAGGTCTGTATGCTATACTGTTTGGAGATACTGTGGATTGGTTTGTTTCTCCTACCACTTGATGGTTTTGTAAAGGCTCCAAC
>JBMNRA010000105.1:0-3416 GCA_050944415.1 Ruminococcus sp. | reverse complement strand
TCTCCTGCGCCAACGAAAAGGAGGTTTTATATCTATGAGTAAACGGACGAAGAGAAAATGGAAGTCTGTCAACCGTCAGTTCAAATCCACTGTTTTTGCCATGCTTTACAGTGATAAAAAGGAACTGTTGGAGCTGTATAACGCGGTAAACAGCACACAGTATACCGATCCGGAGCTTCTGGAGGTGAATACGCTGGAGAACGCGATTTATATGGGAATGAAAAATGATCTGTCTTTCCTGATTGCGTCCAGGCTGTACCTGTATGAGCATCAGTCTACCGTGAACCCCAATCTTCCTCTGCGCTTCCTATTGTATATTTCTGATCTGTATTCCGATCTGGTAAAAGACCGGAACCTGTACGGAAGCCGGAAGGTGCAGATACCGCCGCCGCGCTTTCTGATTTTTTATAACGGGGAAAAAGAGCAGCCGGATGTGCAGGTACTGAAACTGTCGGAGCTTTTCGCGCTGCCGGAAGATCATCCGGCGCTGGAATTGGAAGCGGTGATGCTGAACATTAACAAAGGGCATAACCGGAAGCTGATGGAGGCCTGCCGGTCCCTGCGGGATTATGCGGAGTATACCGACCGAGTGAGAAGATACGCGAAAGAGATGGAACTGCAGAAAGCAGTGGAACGGGCAGTGGCAGAATGCATAGAGGAAGGGATTTTAACGGAATTTTTAAGGAAAAACAGAGCGGAGGTGATACACGTGAGTATCTATGAATACGATGTGGAGAAGCATATGCGGCAGGAAAAAGAAGAGAGTTGGGAAGAGGGTCATCGCCAGGGTTTGGAGGAAGGCCACCGTACTGGTTTGGAAGAGGGCCATCGTATCGGATTGGAAAAAGGCCGTGAAGAAATTCTGGTGAAACAGATAAAAAAGAAGCTGGAAGAAGGCCTGACGCCGGAGGAGATTGCGGATATGTTGGAGGAAGAGGAGGAGACGATAAAAGACTTAATAGAGAGAATAAAACGAGATAAGCCCAGCGAGTAACAGGTGCGGCCGACTGATTTGCGTGTGGAATCAGCCGGCTGCATTTCTATATGAGTACAAAAGAAAATATTTCAATTGTACTGTCGATATAATTGATATATAATAAAAAGAGAATGAAAGGAGTGGAACGTGTGCGCAAAAAGGAATTTGAACTGACCAGGGGAGAAGAGACAATGATGGAAATGTTCTGGGACGCGGGACGGCCGCTGACCAGCATGGAGCTGTGCAAAATGACAGATGAATTTAACGACAGTTATGTGCATCGGCTTTTGAATTCTCTGGAGAAAAAGAAGATGCTGAGCGTCAGCGGACTGGTGAAATCAGGCAAACAGTATGCCAGATCTTTTGAACCGACCATGACCCGGGAGGAGTATGCCGCTTTTGTCATTGAAAAGCTGGGCATCCGGGAAGAGAAATCTTTTGCCAAAGTTGCGGTGGCTCTGACCGGAAAAGCATCTGACAGAGGAGAGGCGGAAAAACAGGAGTTGATCGAAGAGCTGGAACGGATCGTGGAGCAGTTGAGAAACAGTTAGATAAAAAAGGAGAAAACGATGGGACTGACATTTTTTTCATTTCTCATGGCGGTGCTCTGGAGCAGCGCGGCGGTACTGATCCTCCATATCATGCGCAGAAGCCAGGGCTTCGTGAAAACATTTGGCATAGCCGGGCTGGCGGCAGTTTACGGCGTCTGTCTGCTGCGGTTGGTGCTGCCGGTGGAATTCCCTCATATCGTGTATGTTGTAGGTGTGAAGGGGTGGTTTGCGGATTTCTATGAAATTCTTTCTATTGATACGGTTACCCTGTTTGGGTTTTCAACAAAGCGGATCTGTCTTCTGGGCGGGCTCTGGGCAGTAAGTGTTCTGGCTGCGGCAGTTATTTGGGCGGTCCGCTATCGGAAAACATTCCGCAGATATATAAGCCTGACGAATCAACCGGATGACAAAATCTGCGGGATCATGAAAGGGATCGAAAAACAATATCCCCGGATAGTAACCGTTACGGTACGGGAAAGTCTGCTGGCAAAGACGCCCATGGGAATGGGTCTGTTTCGCAAAGTAATACTTCTGCCGGAAGATTACTGTCAGGACGACGATGAGCTGTACTATGCGCTGCTTCATGAATACACTCACTTTGTCAACCGGGATATACTGGTTAAATTTCTGATGCAGGTAATCTGCTGCATTTTCTGGTGGAATCCATGCATATACCTGCTGCAGAAAGAGCTGGACAGTTATCTGGAAATCCGGTGTGATCATACGGTTACAAAGACCATGGAAGCAAAGAAAAGAGGGGATTATCTGGCAGCCGTTTTGAAGGGGATCAAGGTTTCATCAGAAGGCAAAAAAGATATGCGCAGACTGAACGGAGTGGGGCTGTGTCACAGCGGGAAGTATAATAAAAACCGGGAACGGTTTCTGCTTGTGCTGGGACAGGACAGTATGAAAAAAAGATCAGGCATCATTCATATGGCTGGGCTCCTGTTGCTTCTGGCAATGCTGGCGGGCACGTATCTGGTGCAGATTCAGGCAGAGTATCCGCCACCGCCGCTGTATGATGGCCAAGAAATGATACCGGAAAATACTTATTTGGTGGACAACGGTGATGGTACATATACGTGTGTTGATGAAACTGGCGAGACGGAAGATAGCCTAGTGGAAGAGCAATGGTTGATTGATGACATGATTGCACAGGGATTTGAGGTAAAAGACAAGCAGTAAAAAAGAGCCTGAAAAACAGTTAGGATAAAAAGGAGAAAACGATGGGACTGACATTTTTCTCATTTCTCATGGCGGTGCTCTGGAGCAGCGCGGCGGTACTGCTCCTGCATATTATACGCAGGAGCCAGGGCTTTGTGAAAACATTTGGCATAGCCGGACTGGCGGCAGTTTACGGCGTCTGTCTGCTATGGCTGGTGCTGCCGGTGGAGTTCCCTCGTATCGTGTATGTGGTAGGTGTGAAGGGATGGTTTGCTGATTTATACAGATTTTTGTCTCTTGATACGGTTACCCTGTTTGGGGTTTCAACAAAGCGGATCTGTCTTCTGGGCGGGATCTGGGCAGTAAGTGTTCTGGCGGCGGCAGTTATTTGGGCGGTCCGCTACCGGAAAACATTCCGCAGATATATGAGCCTGACGAATCAACCGGATGAAAAAATCTGCGGGATCATGAAACGGATCGAAAAACAGTATCTCCGGATGGCAACAGTTACGGTACGGGAAAGTCTGCTGGCAAAGACGCCCATGGGAATGGGCCTGTTTCGCAAAGTAATACTTCTGCCGGAAGATTACTGTCAGGACGACGATGAGCTGTACTATGCGCTGCTTCATGAATATACTCACTTTGTCAACCGGGATATACTGGTTAAATTTCTGATGCAGGTGATCTGCTGCGTTTTCTGGTGGAATCCATGCATATACCTGATG
>JBMNRA010000104.1:0-3585 GCA_050944415.1 Ruminococcus sp. | reverse complement strand
TTTCAATGTTGCATTTAGGATTTCAATTAACCGGTGTGTATAGAATTTCAACTAACCATACAAAAAAGGAATGGATAAAGATAAGATATAAGTATTTTACATTAAAAAAATACCACTGTATAATAAAACCATAAACCTGACAGGAGGTACAGGTAATGAAAATGAAAATTGTTGTATTAGAAGGAAGTCCTAACAGGAACGGATCTACCCACATTCTGGCAGACTCTTTCCGGAAGGGCGCGGAAGAAGCGGGTCACACGGTGGAAATGATTAATGTGCCTCATGCAAATATTCATCCATGCACCGGATGTATTCATTGTGGCTATGAAGGACCCTGTGTGCAGAAGGACGATGTGGAGCATATCCGGAGAAAGATCCTGGAGGCTGACATGATGGTGTTCGCCACACCCCTGTATTATTACGGCATGTCCGCTCAGCTGAAAACAATGATCGACCGGTTTTGTGCTTTTAACGGCTCTATTCAGCGTAAACATATGAAATCTGCGCTGCTGACTGCTGCCTGGAACAGTGATGACTGGACATTTGAGGCTTTGGAGGCTCACTACAGGACGTTGGTTCGATATCTGAATTTCGCAGATATGGGAACGGTGCTGGGGTACGGCTGCGGAACACCGTCCATGACGCAGCACTCGGAGTTCCCTCAACAGGCGTATCAATTGGGAAAACAGTTAAAGTGAAGGAGAGTATTCTGCTATGGAAACAATTAAACTATGCAACGGCGTGACGATGCCGCTGGAAGGTTTCGGGGTTTTTCAGATCCCGGAAGAAACCTGTGAACAGGTTGTGAAAGATGCAATTTCTGCGGGATACCGCCTGATTGATACCGCCAGTTCCTATCAAAATGAGAAAGCTGTGGGAAGGGCAATTCAAAGCAGCGGTGTTCCAAGAGAAGAGCTGTTTATTACAACTAAAGCATATATTCAGCAGATGGGTTATGAGAAAACAAAGGAAGCTTTTCAGGCATCTTTAAGCAGCCTGGGTCTTACCTATCTGGATCTGTATTTAATTCACATGCCTTTTGGAGATTACTACGGCTCCTGGCGCGCCCTGGAGGAACTGTATCAGGAAGGAAAAATCCGGGTGATTGGGGTGTGCAATTTTCTGCCGGACCGTCTGCTTGATCTGTGCTATAACGTAAAAATTCTGCCCCAGATTAACCAGATAGAGCGGCATCCCCATTATCAGCGTCAGGAAGAGATTTCCGTGATGAAAGAGTTGAAGGTGCAGCCAGAGGCATGGGCTCCCTTTGCGGAGGGGTTGAAAGGTATGTTCACCGAACCGGTATTATCAGAGATTGCCCAAAAGCATGGCAAGACACCGGCCCAGGTTATCCTGCGCTGGAATGTGCAGCAGGGCGTCATTGTCATTCCAAAATCGGTCCATAAAGAGCGTATGAAAGAAAATCTGGACATCTGGGATTTCAAGCTGGATCAGGAAGATATGGATAAAATCGCTACGCTTGATAAAGACTGTCCTTCCATGCTGGACACCCGGAGAATCAGTGAAGTTAAGCGGGTGTATGATTACCTGAATAATCCGGTGCTGACCAGTCTGCAGGACGAAAAATAAGGTTTCAAAGGGAGGTTTAGAAATGCGAACAGTTGTTTTGGGCAGGAAAAGCCCTCTTACGGTCAGTGCGGTAGGACTGGGCTGTATGGGAATGGTGTCATCGTATCCGCCGATCCCGGATAAAAAGGATATGATCCGGTTCGCAAGAGAGGCATTTGAACAGGGTGAAACTTTTTTTGATACCGCCGAAGTCTATGGCCCCTATATCAGCGAAGAGATACTGGGGGAGGCCCTGCATGATGTTCGGAATCAGGTGCAGATTGCTACAAAGTTTGGATTTGATATTCAAAACGGAGTCTCTGTCGGCTTGGACAGCCGTCCGGAAACAATCCGAAAAGCAGTGGAGGGTTCTCTTCGACGGTTGAAAACGGATCATATCGATCTGCTGTACCAGCATCGCGCCGATCCCAAAGTTCCCGTGGAAGCTGTTGCAGAAACAGTTTCCAGACTGATGGAAGAAGGAAAAGTACTGCACTGGGGAATGAGCGAGGTTTCTGTTCGAACCATTCGCAAGGCCCACGCTATACTTCCTCTTACGGCCGTTCAAAATGAATATTCCATGTGGTATCGGGATGTTGAGAAGGAACTGCTTCCCGTATTGGATGAGTTAGGCGTCGGGCTGGTCTGCTTTTGTCCGCTGGGACGAGGATATCTGACCGGAAAATTAAAACAGACTGTTTTTCCGGAGCAGGATGTCCGCGGCGGGATGCCCCGTTTTTCCAGTAAGGAAGCTCTGCTTGCGAATCAGGAGCTGCTCGATTTCCTGCAGACCCAGGCCAGAGAAAAGGACTGTACGATGGCACAGCTGGCCCTTGCGTGGATTCTTGCCCAACGTCCCTGGATTGTACCTATTCCGGGAACAACCAAGCTGAGTCGTCTGAAGGAAAATATCGGCGCAGCTCATGTGAAATTTACACCAGCGGAAATGAAAATGCTCAATGAAAAGCTCAGTCGGATTCAGATCCATGGCGCCCGATACAATGCCCAGCAGGAGAGCATGGTGGAAAAATAAATTCTGTATTATGTATTTTCTGTTATCGGTTTTTTGCCTTGCATATTAATTGCGTCATTGTTCCCATGGGACAGTAGACGCACCAGCTGCGAGGCTTGAACAGTATCATGGTGATTAGACCCAGTATGGTTGAGGTTAGCATAATGCTGTAAAAACCGAAAGCAAACTGGGCGACACCTTTATGAAACAGAGTCCCATGGTAAGCCCATTGCCAGGGCAGTTTAAAGGTCCACAGCAATGTCACTGCCTGAGTGAGATCTTGCGCACCTGAAAAGACCAAATAAGTATTCCAGAGCATAAAGAAAAACATAGCAAAAAAGAATATTAAAAATCCATATCGGAACCATTTGCGTTTCATCCATCCTGGGATATCTTTTTTACGTGACAAACCAAATCGGCCGCCGAGAAGTCCGAATAACTGCCCCCTGCCGCAGTACCGATTGCAATATCCTTTGGTTCCTTTTACCAGGGAAATAAGCAGAGGAACCAAAAAGCAGATTAAGCCCAGCCAGGCGAATAAGATGTTAAAAAACCCTGAAATCAGATAAACAAGAGAAAATATCCACAAGTAATCGTACCACTGCTTCTTCAAGCTTCCACCTCCTTAATTTCGATCACGCTGGCAGGACATTCTCTGGCGCATTTTCCGCATCCAACACATTTCTCCATATTCACCTGAGCCATGATGCCTTTTGTGATCTGAATGGCATCCATTGGGCATACTTTCACACAACAGCCGCAGGCCACACAATCTGACTGCTGAATGAAAGCCCTTCGTTTTCTTTTGGTTTTGACCATCATAATTCCTTTCCTCTCAATTCTTAATTTATTTGCTTTATAATACACCGGAAAAGAAATCAGTTCTGTGATTATATCACAAAGTTTTGAATATCTGAAAACGTTCATATTAAAAGTCATATTAAAAAAGAAAAAAGAAATGTATCACCATATACGGTTGAAGAAATAAAGTATTTGATTTATAC
>JBMNRA010000103.1:0-3671 GCA_050944415.1 Ruminococcus sp. | reverse complement strand
GCAGGTAGATCCTTACTGGATCGATATATGATTTTGGGTAATCACAAAGCACTTTTATTCGGAAGAGTGATATTTTTCGATAAAAGTGCTTTTATTTTGAATAAAAATTGACAAAAAAGGGAAATAGATATATTATTTTAATATGTAATATAGTTAAAGTATATTAAATATTAAAACAAACAAATTGAGAAATGGAAGAAGTATATGAAAAGAATAAGGCATATTTTAATATTTGTCATAATGTCCATGATTTTCTGTGGCTGCCAGCAGACGCCGGATGAGCGGATTGTAACGAATAAAACCGATAACAAGCTGGAGGAAAAAATTATGTCATCGGAAGAGAAAAGCAAACCGCTGAAAGCAGATGAAAATTGGGAGGAAGAATTTGATAGTGCAGACGGACGTGTAAAAATTAAGATTGATGCATTGATAACGATACCGGAAGAAGAAAAATTTCCGGTAGTATCCTGTACTCCACATTATTTTAAATTGGATGAAATACAAAATGTTATCCGTGTGCTTTTTGGGGAAACGGAATTGTATGATGATTCCGTCAGCGATAAAGAGTGGCTGGAAGCTGAGATTATCAGAAATCAAAATAATCTGGCATATTTGAAAAAGAATGGCGTATACCCGGAGGGGGAAGATGCGGTTGTAAAAGATTTGGAAGAAGAAATTCTTTGGCTGGAAGATTATATTATGCAGTTGGAAGAGGACTATCAGGCTGCAACGCAGAATACAATTCCGTTGAAAAATATTGTATTAAATGAAAATGATTCAGGTGGTGAATCTGTTATGATACGGGACGGGCAAACACCTGCCATGCAGTTTTATGCCGTTAATTCACCCGATATAAATGATGCAGCAATGGAATATTCCGTTAAAGGCAGTGATTTTACAGAGGGAGAGCCAATAACGGAAACAGATCAGGCGGAGATAGGGATTTCAAGAGAAAATGCGAAGCAGAAAGCGATTGAGACAGTAAAATCCTGTGGACTGCCTGAGTGTGAAATCATGTCAGAAGAATGGACAAATATATCGGGAATAAAAAGTTATGTTTTTGAAGTCAGCAGACAGATTTCCGGAATTCCCTGCAATTACATATCAGAGTATGAAGGAACCTTATCTTATGGAGGGGATGGAAAAGAATACCGCGAACCCTGGAAACAGGAGAACATTCGGGTAATTGTGAATGAAACAGGAGTTGTCGGTTTTCTGTGGGAGTATCCGCCGGAAATACAAAGTACAATAAATGAAAATGTGTCTATATTGTCTTACGAAGAGATAAAAGAAATCGCAAAAAAACAGTTGCAGCGCTCTCAGACTGTAAATGAATACGAGATGACTTTTGCTGGAGAAAAACAGATAGAAATTAATAAAATTGTCCTCGGCATGATGCGTGTCGTCAAAAAAGATTCAGCGGATGAATACTATTACCTGCCGGTATGGGATTTCATAGGAAAGACGAAGGTGCGCGGATCGAATGAAGAAAACACGGACAAAGATACGTCTGCTAAATCTTATCTGACACTTAATGCGATTGATGGTTCTGTGATTGACCGCGGGCTTGGATATTGAAAAGATGAACTTCTTGTTTGCGGCCCAAACAGCTGGATTCTCTCCTCCAGGAGCAGAAAATACGAAGCCGAGTGGTTATGGATGGAAGATGTTGCAACTCCTGGGTTTATGACGGGACAATATTTAACAGATAAAGGACAAAGTATTCTGAAGAGTTTAAAAACTGGTATAATATGCTCGTAATATATGAGGAGAGGAAATTCCGATGAAGTATCATCATATATAACAATGAAATAACAATGAAATAACCATAGAAAGGGTTTTGAAAAGGGGATAGGAGAAATGAGGCATTGAAAAAGATAATTTTCTCGTGTGTTGTTTGGGTTATATTATATGCATTGTCCGGCTGCCAGCCTACACCGGAACAGGATGTGGTAGTCAATAAAGGCAACGGGACTCTGGAGGAAGCCATTAAAGAGGAACAGACTCAGGCGGCAACCGATCAGATTCCGGCTGATTATAAAGACAGTTTTTCATCCGGAAGCGGTGATGTTGCCATTGCGGTGGATGCGAAAGTATTGCCGGTGGATTCGCCGCTTCCGGTGATACGGGTGGCGCCCCATGAGATAACGGCAGAGGAAGTCCAAAGATGGGCGGAGGTTTTATTTGATGGTAATACGGCATATGAGCCGGATGTTGTGATGACGAAAACAGAGCTGGAAGAGCAGATTCTTATGCTGAAGGAAAAGCTGAGTAACAGGGAGGCTCTGGAGAAAGCACTCGGTGATCAAACGGAAAGTACAGTTAAATTGTATGAAGAGATGCTGGCTTCGTATGAGCAGGACTATCAGACGGCTCCGGAAGAACAGGAGGACATGTTGTGTCAGTGGAAATTTCATCCTCTGGCATATTATTGGGATATGAAAGAGGGGGATACGGATTTTGATGAACTGAGTGATACCTGGGCCTTGACAGCAGTGACAAAGGAAGCGGACGGTATGCAGAGATCGGTAGAAGCCACGAATCGGAAGGAAAGTGACTATAAGATGAATCTGCTGTGGTACGCCCATCGGAATACAATTACGATGCAGGACTATACGCCGCCATATCAGGAAATGACGGCTGATGAAGCGCAGGCTGCGGCAGATGAAACGATAAACAGACTTGGTCTTGATAGCTGGACGGCTGCTTCTGTCGTGGATAATTCCATGGAAGAACAAAGCGCATATGTTTTAACGTATACTCCGGTACTGGAAAACGTACCCGTCATTCTGGGACCGGTTATTGATCTGCAGTCGGAAGATATGTACGCGGCTAACTATGAGTATTCCAGTCTCCGGGTTTATGTGGTAAATGGAGAAATTCAGGCGGTGGAACTGACTTCGCCGATGGATATTGTTCATATAGAGAATTCCAATGTGGCAGTATTGGATTTTGAGAAAATTTATGAGACGTTTCAAAATCAGATGCGCGTGGCTTATACCAGAGATACCTTTATTAATCTGGCGGATCCCGGTCTGCAGGGCGCCTCTGTCGAGTGTAAAGTTACCCGAATTGAACAGGGGCTGTTTCGTATTAAGGAAAAGAATCAGGAGGAGAATTTTCTGATGGTTCCGGCCTGGACGTTTAGAGGCAGCGTTATCGTGGACGGTTCTGACTGGGGTGAGCAGGATTTCTGTGTAATCAACGCAGTAGACGGCAGTGTGATCAATACGGCGGCGGGATATTGATTTTCGCAGACGATGCGGAAGGAGATGGTACATATGTTTCTGAAACGGTTATCTGTAATACTTATAGTTATTTCTCTTCTCGCCAGTCTTTCCGGGTGTCAGAAGACTCCGGATGAAGCGCTGGTGAAGAATAAAAAGGGAGAGAATCTGGAACAGGAAATCAGGGACAGTTCCCTGAAAGAAACGCCAGAGGGAGAAGAAAATGAACGGGATACTTTCCCGGAACATTATCAGGATGAATTTGAAGTCAACGGCGTTGTGGTACAGGTGGATGCTGACATTATCCTTCCGGATACTGGGAAAATCGTCAGTGAGAAGATCATTCCTCAGAACTTTTCAGCGGAACAGGTCAGAGAGTTCATCCGGTATTTTGCCGGGGACAAGAATTGTTATCCATTGAATGTGGCGGGTTCTAAAGAAGAA
>JBMNRA010000102.1:0-3960 GCA_050944415.1 Ruminococcus sp. | reverse complement strand
ATGTATTTGGCGCTTAGTATTAGTGCCAAAATTACAATATCATTTTATTGCTCCCTCTAATAAAAATGATTAAAATTAAATTAATGAAAAAGAAGATGAAAGGAGAAATCTTACATGAAAAACGCAGTACAACGTTTTGGAAAATTCCTGAGCGCAATGATCATGCCGAATATCGGCGCGTTTATTGCCTGGGGGTTAATTACAGCCCTGTTTATCGCAGACGGCTGGATTCCAAATGAAAATCTGGCCAATCTGAACGGCCCCATGCTCAACTATCTGCTGCCTGTTCTGATTGCTTATCAGGGAGGAAAACTGGTGGGCGGAGACCGGGGCGGAATCATGGGAGCGATTGCTACGGTTGGTGTTATCGTAGGTGCTCCGGATTATCCAATGCTGATGGGCTCCATGATTATGGGACCGCTGGCAGGATTCGTCATTAAAAAATTTGATCAGGCTATGGAAGGCAGAATGCCTGCCGGATTTGAGATGCTGATCAATAATTTTTCAGTGGGTATCCTGGGTATGCTGATGGCGATTCTCGGTTACTATGCAATTGGACCGTTCATGAGCGCCATTCTTGTAATCCTTTCCAATGGAGTACAGATTCTGGTAAACCACGGACTTCTTCCGCTGGCAGCCATATTTATTGAACCGGCAAAAGTATTGTTCCTGAATAATGCCATTAACCATGGTATCTTTACCCCTATTGGAATTGAGCAGGCGGCGTCCGCCGGCAAATCCATTATGTATATGCTGGAGGCAAATCCGGGTCCGGGCCTTGGTGTTCTTCTTGCTTATTGGCTGTTTTCAAAGGACCGTGCCACGAAGGATTCCGCGCCGGGCGCGATTATCATTCACTTTTTAGGAGGAATTCATGAGATCTATTTCCCATATATCCTTATGAACCCGGTGATCATTGTTGCGCCGATTCTGGGAAATATCTGCGCGATCTTTTTCTACAGCATAACTAATGCAGGTCTGGTAAGCCCTGCCTCACCGGGATCCATTATCGCATACCTCTCAATGACGCCAAAAGGAGGAACCCTGGTTGCTCTTGCCGGTGTCGTAATTGCGGCTGTAGTTTCCTTTGTGGTGGCTTCGCCTATCGTTAAGATGTCAGGGGCAAAAAGCCTGGAGGATGCCAAGAAGCAGAAGGATAGCATGAAGGCTGAGGCAAAAGGCGTTGCCGCCGTTGATACAGTTACCGGAGCTGATGTACCGGCTGCCGAAATCAGGAAAATTATTTTTGCCTGTGATGCAGGAATGGGTTCCTCGGCAATGGGAGCTACAAAATTCAGAAATCGTATTAAATCATTAAATCTGGGAATTACTGTTACCAACACTTCCGTTGACAATGTGCCGGGCGATGCCGATGTGGTAGTATGTCAGCATATTCTGAAGGAGCGCGCAGCTAAGAGTGCGCCCCAGGCAAGACTGGTAACTCTGGACAATTTCCTGCAGGATCCTAATCTGGATGCGCTTTATGCAGAGCTGGCGGAACATGCGGCAGGAGCGGAAAGTGCAGCGGCCGCGGAAGTTCAGGCTGAGACAGCGGAACAGAAGCAGGAAGAGGGGAAAACATCGGATGTTCTGGTAAAAGAAGGCATTAAAACAGGACTGAAAAGTGTGGATAAAGAAACGGCAATCCGTGCCGCCGGCCGTTTGCTTTGTGATCTTGGGTATGTGGATGAAAATTATATTGACGCGATGGTTGCAAGGGAAGAGCTGGTTACTACATACATGGGTATGGGGGTAGCAATCCCACACGGAACCTCGGATGCGAAAGAGACCGTTAAAAAGACAGGTATCGTAGTAATGCAATATCCCGAAGGTGTGGATTTCGGAGATGAAAAAGCATATCTGGTTATTGGAATTGCCGGTGTGGGTGATGAACATCTGGAAGTCCTCGGAAAAGTTGCCGCCAGTCTGGAGAATGAAGAACTTCTGGAAAGTCTGAAAAAAGATGCGGACGTTGACAAAATTATGAAGGCACTGGGTTAAATTTCGAAGTTATAAAGGAGCGTTTATATCATGAAAAAAGCAGTTCAGTTTGGAGCAGGTAATATAGGACGTGGATTTATCGGAGCTTTGCTGAGTCAGTCAGGCTATCACGTTGTGTTTGCCGATGTGGTGGACAAAGTAATTGATAAAATCAATGAAGATAAGGCGTATACCGTTCACGTTATGGACGTGGAATGCGTTGATCAGAAAATTGAAAATATCAGCGGCGTCAATTCCACAAAACCGGAAGCCGTAGATGAAATTGCCTCATCAGATCTGGTTACTACCGCAGTAGGCCTTATGGTTCTGCCACGCATTGCCCCTGCGATTGCGGCGGCGATCGAAAAACGTATGAAACAGAATGAAAAAGAATGTCTGAATATTATTGCCTGTGAAAATGCGATTCGCGGAAGCTCTCAGCTGAAAACAGCGGTGTATGAACATCTGGGCGAGGAAGGCAGAAAGTACGCGGATGAATTTGTGGGTTTTCCGGATTGCGCAGTGGACAGAATTGTTCCGCCGGTAAAAAGTGAGAACTTTATTGATGTGGTAGTGGAAAGTTATCATGAATGGGATGTGGAACGCTCCGGATTTAAAGGAGAGATTCCTCAGATTCAGGGCATGACCATCGTAGATAATCTGGAAGCTTATCTGGAGCGCAAACTATTCACATTAAATACCGGTCATGTTATTACGGCTTATCTCGGAAAACTGAAAGGTTATTCTACCATTGATACAGCCATTGCCGATGAAAATATATATGGAACAGTTTCAGCCGCTATGGAAGAAAGCGGCGCAGGGCTGATCAAGAAACATGGTTTTGATGAAAAGAAACATGAAGCGTATATCCAGAAGATTATCGGCCGGTTTAAAAACCCTTATCTTCAGGACGATGTGACGCGTGTGGGCCGGGAACCGATTCGAAAATTAAGTCCCACGGACCGTCTGATCAAACCCCTTATGACGGCGGCAGGCTACGGTCTGCCTGTAAGTCATCTGATCGTCGGAGTTGCGGCGGCGCTGCACTTTGATTATCCGGAAGATAAGCAGAGTGTTGAATTGCAGGAAAAAATAAAGGAGAAAGGTGTGCGGGCAGCGGCGCAGGAAGTTACCGGTCTTACTGATGAAAAACTGCTGGATGCCATTGTGGAAGAATATCAAAAACTGAGCTGACTGACATTATGGTAGAGAAATCAATTTAAAAATTATGGACGATCTGGCGCCGACAGCCACTGCTTCCATGCAGCGGGATATGGAGTCGGGCAGACAGTCGGAGGTGGATGGCCTGATTTATCAGGTGGTAAGACTCGGAGAAAAGTATCATGTAAGTGTTCCGGCCTATACAGCGATTGGAAAAGAGCTGGCGGACAGGCATAAATAGACAAATGAAGGTGCATTATACCTGTGGTAAACTCAGATATAATACACCTTTTTTGTGTATTCCAATTGACCTGCTTGGGTTTTGAATCCTCCGAAACCGATAACATTTTTTTTAAAAATGCTTGCTTTTTGTAAAAAACATGATACAATAGTAAAGCACGGGGCATTAGCGCAGTTGGGAGCGCGCCACACTGGCAGTGTGGAGGCCACGGGTTCAAGTCCCGTATGCTCCATTTAAAAAATCAATGTAATTTAACACAAACCGCTCGAAAAGAGCGGTTTGTTGCTTTTTAGGACTATTTGAAAACTGCAGTTCTTTTGCCAAGAGGCTTCCGACCAAGATTCAGTGGTCTGCCGAACCTTGAAATGTAAATGTTATCGGTAATTGACGGAGCATTTTACACATTTGGAATCTCTGCTGCATTTAAACGATTCCACAGTATCATCAAATTCAGGATTGCTGCTGGGTGTAAATGTAACGGTGTGAGTCACTTTGGAAGCATCTACCGGACATTGATATTTAAAAGTTTCAGTATATTCCATATTCAATCCTCCATACTGTTATTAATGATACAATTA
>JBMNRA010000101.1:0-4614 GCA_050944415.1 Ruminococcus sp. | reverse complement strand
TGGAGGCCCAGGGTTCGAATCCCTGTATCCACCTTAAGTAATGGGCTATCGCCAAGCGGTAAGGCACAGGACTTTGACTCCTGCATTCGCTGGTTCAAATCCAGCTAGCCCAGTTTGGGAATGCGGAGTCAGAAACGTGCATTTCCATTATTTATTTTAATTTTACAAAAATGGGATATTAGCTCAGTTGGTAGAGCACTTGACTTTTAATCAAGTTGTCCGGGGTTCGAATCCCCGATGTCTCATTGAGAAGCACTCCATCAGGGAGTGCTTTTTGTATGTTTATGTATTTCTGAAGGGAAAAGATTCCCCGGAATCTGGGCTGTGAAAGCCGGGATCCCGGGGAATTTGTTATTTAATAATTATTCTTCGATCTTTGGAAGGCTGGCAAAACCAGGTTCCAGATCTGCATCTGTGGGGATATAGTCTGTCATAACACCATCGTTATATTTCTGATAGGCTACCATATCGAAATATCCGGTTCCGGTCAGGCCGAAGACGATAGTTTTCTCCTCGCCGGTTTCTTTGCATTTCAGGGCTTCGTCAATGGCTACGCGGATAGCATGACTGCTTTCCGGTGCCGGAAGAGTACCTTCCACACGGGCGAACTGCTCGGCTGCTTTAAATACCTGAGTCTGTTCTACAGAGACGGCTTCCATCAGACCATCGTGATAAAGCTGGGAAACGATGGAACTCATTCCGTGGTAGCGCAGACCGCCGGCGTGGTTCGCGGAAGGAATGAATCCGCTGCCCAGGGTGTACATTTTGGACAGAGGGCAGATCATTCCTGTGTCACAGTAATCATAGGCGAAGCGGCCGCGGGTCAGACTGGGGCAGGAGGCGGGTTCTACAGCGATGATGCGGTAGTCTGCCTCGCCGCGCAGCATTTCTCCTACAAAGGGTGAGATCAGTCCGCCAAGATTGGAGCCGCCGCCGGCACAGCCGATGATAATATCCGGTTTGATACCGTATTTATCAAGAGCTGCCTTTGTTTCCAGTCCGATGATAGACTGATGCAGCAGTACCTGATTCAGAACGGATCCCAGTACATAACGGTAGCCTTCGTTGGAAACAGCAACTTCTACAGCCTCGGAAATTGCGCAGCCCAAACTTCCGGAAGTTCCCGGGTGTTCCGCCAGAATTTTCCGTCCCACCTCTGTGGTCTCAGAGGGAGAAGGCGTTACGGAAGCTCCGTATGTTCTCATTACTTCGCGGCGGAATGGTTTCTGTTCATAGGATACTTTAACCATGTAGACCTTGCAGTCCAGATCAAAGTAAGAGCAGGCCATGGACAGAGCCGTTCCCCACTGACCGGCGCCGGTTTCTGTGGTGACGCCTTTTAATCCCTGCTGTTTGGCGTAATAAGCCTGGGCGATGGCGGAATTCAGTTTGTGGCTGCCGGAAGTATTGTTTCCCTCAAATTTATAATAGATTTTAGCCGGGGTATCCAGAGCCTTTTCCAGAAAATAGGCCCGTACCAGCGGTGAGGGACGATACATTTTATAAAAATCCTGGATTTCAGACGGAATATCAAAATACGCCGTATCATTATCCATTTCCTGGCGTACCAGTTCATCGCAGAACACGCCGCGCAGCTCATCGAAAGTCATCGGTTTTTTTGTGGCCGGATTTAAAAGAGGAGCCGGCTTGTTTTTCATATCTGCCCGTACATTATACCATTGTCTGGGCATCTCGCTTTCTTCCAGGTAAATTTTGTAAGGAATCTTCTTTTCTTCGCTCATATTTTCCATCCTTTCTCTTTAATATACTGGACCGGGAGGCGGAAACGTCAGATGCCGGATGCCATACCGGAAACTTTATCCGATATAATAAAAAAACCTGTCCTATCATCTGTTGATAGGACAGGAAAATTATCCTGCGGTGCCACCTAAATTCATTCCCTGAAGAATGCACTCGTCATGTACTTACATACATGCTCCGTTGTAACGAGCGGATCCCCGTCGCCCCTACTCGGCAGATGCCTTTGGGTTTGCCCTCGCAAGTCCATTCCTCATTCCGGCACTGCTGCAATCCCACCGTCTGCAGCTCTCTGTAGGTGCTTTGAAAAATGAGTACTACTCTTGTTCACAGGTTTTTGCCTTCTGATATGGTTACTATACTATGGGAATTCGGAAAAGTCAACCCCGGAGAAAAAATTTTATTTTGCTTCTGCAGATAAGATATGATATAATCAATCTGTCTTCTGCGGACATGGCGGAATTGGCAGACGCGCCAGATTTAGGTTCTGGTGTCCCTGACGTGCAGGTTCAAGTCCTGTTGTCCGCACTAGAAAAGTGCCCTGTTTTGCGGAGTCCCTATAAGACAGTACAAGCAAAAACGATAAGAAATCTTGAAAAGCAACTGTCGCATGGGATTGGCTGAAAAAGAAAAATGCTGGATTTAGTCTTAACGGGCTAAGTCCAGCATTTTCTATTGCTTTCATGCCTTGAGACACATTGTCCCAAGGCATTTCTTGTTTACCGAGGGGCTGAACGAAGTTTTGCAGATGCCTTTTCCAAGGGTCAAGTGTTACGATTTAAGCCTTTGAATGCCGCTTGTTTCAATGGTTTCTGGCCTTGGTTCTGAGGGGGGTGGTATCTTATCATTCCCAGCGTCGGATTTCCCACTTAAATCAAACACTCTTTGAAAACGAATGGCCATCACATACAGGCTTTTAATTCTGAGCTATAGCCATTTTTCTGCAAACACTTTGGGGATTGAAGTCGGCGGCATCGCCGCAATAAGGAACGGGCCCTATCGGGCCTATTATCAATTTGCTTTCTGTATTCGCTGCCTTTGTTCTTCAACAGATATTTATTTTTACATAAGATTTAACACTTGACATTTGAAAATAAAATGTTATACTGTAAAAGAAAACCGCCGGGTTACACCTTTTCTTCATTCCGTAGGCCAAAGAAGGGATGAGGAAAAAGGTGTTTTTTTGTTTGGGAGGTGTGAGGCTATATTTCGAGAAATGCGAAGGAATAAGCAGGCTCTTTCTAAAGGGGATTGCGCCGCTATTCTCAACAGGGGAACTTCTGGTGTTTTGGCCCTTGCCGGAGAGGATAACTATCCCTATGCTGTCCCCATCAGCTATGTTTACGATGGAGAAAAGCTCTATTTCCATTGTGCCAAAAACGGACATAAACTGGATGCCATCAACAGAAATGCAAAGGTATCCTTTTGTGTAATTGATCAAGATCAGATTGTGCCGGAAGAATATACTTCCTATTTTCGCAGTGTAATTGTGTTTGGCACTATGCGGATATTGATTGATGAAAGTGAAAAACGAAATGCGATTGACAAATTGGCATTGAAGTATGCACCGGATGATACGGAGGAAAATCGCAAAAGAGCCATTGAACGGGAATGGACACCGCTATGTATGTTGGAAATGAATATTGATCACATGAGCGGTAAAGAAGCGATTGAACTTGTAAAAAAGAAACGAGAAATAAACAACTGAAGATGCTGTAGATAAAATCAACCCGCCGGGGTTTCATTTTATTGTGTAGTAGGCCTGTGTTACACAACACAGGCCTTTTTTTGTTTTTAAGGAGGTTAATTACCATGTACGAAGGTAGATCGCGTACTTTATTTGCAAAGTATGCTATTCCACAAATGATAGGCCTGGTATTTAATTCCGTCTATATGATTGTGGATGGAGTTTTTATTGGAAATGTGCTGGGCCGTGATTCAATGGCTGCTGCGGCAGTAGCCGTACCTTTAATTGAAATTTTAATTGCTATTTCTATGGCCGTTGCGTCAGGTGCAGGCATTATCATTTCCGGGCAGCTCGCTCGTAATGAAAAAGAAAAGGCGTTACAAGTGTTCGACACAGCTCTTATATGTGCAGGAATTATCAGTATTTTAATTGCCGTATTTGGAAATTTGTTTATCCATCCGTTAGTAAAGCTTTTGGGTTCGACGCCGCAGATACATGGTGAGGCCACAGAATACATCCGCTATATTGTTTCGTTCTCTCCATTCCTCATCTTTAGTTTCTTGCTAAGTGGACTTGTGAGAAATGATGGAAGCCCTAAATTAGCGATGTTCGCTTTGGCTTTCGGTTCTGTTTCTAATATTGTGCTGGATTATGTATTTATGTGCCCCTTGAACATGGGGATTGGAGGCGCAGCTCTGGCAACAGCCATCGGCCCAGTATTTAGTGTTTTGATCATGCTCCCTCATTTTCTATTGAAGAAGGGGAATTTGTACTTTGCCGTTCCAAGGCTCCAACTTCCAACGTAAGCGTCAAATAAGAACGTGTAGCGAAATCTTTAGAGTTTTCCTGTAAACTTAGGGTTAGAGTTTTTAGACATTACTCCAAAAACTCTAAATCCAGAAAAAGGAGAGAACTCATGGACATTTCTTCTTTAACCCCTGATAAGCAGGTGAAACTTCAATACTGGCTGGACGTGATCCGGCAATGTAGAGCCTCTGGGCTGACGAATCAGGCATGGTGTGAACAGCATAACATTTCTTTAAAAAGTTATTATTACTGGATTGCAAAAATCCGAAAACTTGCCCTGGAGGATCTGCCTCGTAAGAATAACGGAATTCATGCAACAGCAGATCAGAATACGCTTTTGCCAAATCCGGCCTCTGAGTTTG
>JBMNRA010000100.1:0-5032 GCA_050944415.1 Ruminococcus sp. | reverse complement strand
CACATCAATTCGTATCCAAGAAAAAAATGGAACGGACAGGCCCCCATTGATCTGTTTGTGAAGATCTATGGCCAGGAAGCCGCAGAGCGGCTTGGTCTTGAGAAAATCCCGTCCGATTCCATTCATTTGACACCGGCTTTATTTAAGAAGTAAGCCGAAAATACATATAGGAAGGCAGGACAAAGAAAACCTGAAAAACACCGTCCAAACGGGGTGCATTTACAACTTCGCCAAAAGAAAAAAATGCAGTCCGGACTTTGTGCTGCCCTCATATATGGGATTTTACACGGGACAGGGAGAAAAAGCAACAGATTTCCCGGGAAAACAGGCCGAAATCGTTGCATTTACCTATGCCATGGTGCAGTTACAACTTCATAAAATTTCTAATGTGCATTTACAATTTCAATGTTGCATTTAGGATTTCAATTAACCGAGGACAAAAATCTTAATCAATTTGTATGGATACCAGTAACATATACGGAATTCCATAGGTATGAAGGATATTATGATGGAGAGCTGGACTCCTATTTAGCACATTGCGGTGAAGCGGACAGTGACGGAAAAAATACAAACAGCCAGGTTACAGAAAGCTCGGTTACAGAGACGGAATCGCAGGAAATGTATGCAAGTGTCAGGGATAATGGCGGTTTCTATGCAGGGCGGATCGAAGCGGGCAAAGAGAATGGAACTGTAGTGGTCAAACAGGGAGTGGAGGTATTCAATCATGTTACATGGTCGAAAAACGGCGAAATGAATGAGGAAATCGCAGTAGAAGGAACGGAGGATAATCCGGACGGGGCAATAGAGCTTGCGAGAAATTTTGATACATTAAACGATTATACAAGTGTAACGAGTACATTAATGTATGGAGTGCAGTGGGATGTTGTCATGCAGTGGATTGATCCGGCATATAAAGAAGGAAGCTATTTGGCTGGGAATGTATATGAATGGACGATGGAGTCATTTGATACTGACAGCCGGATCAATCGGGGCGGTAATTATTACAGCACCGGCACTGTCTATCCGGCATCCAGCCGTAATGCCAATATACCATCCATGACACACGATAATTTTGGGTTCCGTATTGCTTTATATCTGGATAACTGAATTGATATGAGCTAACTTACAGGTTAATACTGCAAAACAAATGGAAAATTCACAATATCTCTGTCTCTTATTATACTGAAAATGTAGTAAGAAAACTTGGTTGAAATAGTAGAGAAGGAGAATAGAAGATATGAAGAATTGGAAAAAGATATTTGTATTTATCAGTATGGCAGCGTTTGCAGTTTCCCTCACAGCCTGTGCGGATTCGACGGAAAATACAGAGGATAATGTGTCGAACAGCGAAAATGTAAGCAGTGATAATGAAACTCAGAGTACATTGATCGCCTATTTCTCCTATACAGGGAATACGGAAGAGGTTGCGCAGCAGATTGCCGAGCAGACCGGAGGGACACTCGTCGAGATTGAGAGAGCGACTCCTTATGATGATGCATCAGAGGAGGGCGAGGAAGAAATTGAAAATAACGTCCATCCGGAGATTACGGTGGATTTAGACAGTGTCGATGATTACGATACGATTTTTGTCGGCTATCCGATCTGGTTTGATGAAGCACCGATGGTGATCGATACGTTTCTGGAATCTTTTGATTTCAGTGGGAAGACCATCGTACCATTCTGTACCAGCGCCAGCGATTCCATTGACAACAGTCTTCACATTTTCAGCGAGCTGGCTCCGGATGCTGTGATTGCAGATGGTCTGACAGCAAACGATGATGCGGATATTGAGCCATGGCTGAACGAATTGGGATATTGAGAGGAACGTACGGTTATGAATACGCAGAAATTTAAGATAGTAATTGATATGCTGCTCACTGCAGCGCTCCTGCTTCTTATGCCTTATGAACTGGCAGGAGAAGCAATCCATGAGTGGATCGGCGTGGGGATGTTTGTCATCGTTATCATTCATCATATCCTGAACAGGAAATGGACCGGACATATCGGAAGAGGAAAATACACCCCTGTCCGCATCATGCAGACGATCCTTGTCTGCCTTCTCGTAATCAGTATTCTGGGCTCCATGTTAAGCGGGATCATCTTATCCCGTCATGTATTTGATTTTATAAATATCAGAGGAATAAGTGCACTTGCCGGGAGAGTCCATATGACCTGTGCTTATTGGGGATTTGTCCTGATGTCTCTGCATCTTGGAATCCACTGGCGTATGATCATGTCAGTGGCAGGAAAACAGTCCTCAAAATCGGTTAAGGGGCAAACCCGGCATATAAGAACCTGGATCCTGAGAATTTTGGGGGCAGCAGTAGTGTTATATGGGCTTTATGCATTTGTAAAAAGGAATATTGCAAGCTACCTTTTTCTTCAGGTACACTTTGTTTTCTTTGATTACTCTGAACCTGTCATTTTTTATATGCTGGATTATGCGGCAGCAATGGGGATGATGATATTCCTTGGATATTATCTGAACAAAGGACTTCAGAGCATATACCGGAAGGTTCATACTGAATAACAAATGGAAAATTCTCAAAGGGCAGGTTTTCAGATATACTGAACTTGTAACAAGGAACAGCAAAATAAATATGGAAAGGAAACGTGATCATAATGAAAGCGAAAAGAATACTCTCTATGTTACTCGTAGGTGTGACAGCGCTCGGGCTTCTGGCTGGATGCAGTTCTAATACGGATAATACACAGAATGCCGGTGCAGATAATACTGCTGCGGAAGAAAACCAGGACAGCACAGCAGACAGTTCAGGTGATGCGGATGCAGCGCAGTCTGCCACAGAGGACAGCACGGATGCAGCTTCCGGATCAGGAAATGTACTGGTCGTCTACTATTCTGCAACAGGAAACACAGAGGAAGTGGCAAACTATATCGCAAATGCTACTGGAGGTGACCTCTTCGAAGTGGAACCAGTGGAGCCTTATACAGATGCTGATCTGAACTGGACCGATGAGAACAGCCGTGTTTCTCAGGAATATGCGGATGAGAGCTTAAGAGATGTGGAGCTTGTGACAACAGAAGCGGAAAACTGGGATTCCTATGATACGGTCTTTATCAGGTATCCGATCTGGTGGGGCATCGCTGCATGGCCGATGAATACGTTTGTAGAGAATAATGATTTTACAGGAAAGACAGTAATCCCGTTCTGTACTTCCTCCTCTTCCGGAATCGGAGACAGCGGAAATCTGCTGGCTGATCTGGCAGGTACAGGCGACTGGCAGGAAGGTATGAGATTCCGCTCTGGAGCAGACGAATCAGATGTGCAGGAATGGGTAGAAGCATTAGGATTATAATTGAATCCCGACAGTGAGGAGCTATGGAAGACAAATTATACAATGCAGTACAACAGGCGTTGACTCAGGTGGATCAGGAGATCCTTGGGAAAAAGAGATTATGGTTACATTTCTGGCAGACGGGCGTGTACTGCTGGAAGATATTCCCGGTGTAGGCAAGACGACATTGGCAGTTGCTTTTTCCAGAGCAATGCAGCTTGATTCCATCTACAGGAGAGAAGAAGAATAGTTTGTCTATCAGCCGGGTAGCGTGTTCTGCAACCTTCTCCTTGCAGATGAGATCAATCAGACTTCGCCAAAGACACAGTCTGTATTTCCGGAGGTTATGGAAGAGAGAAAAGTAACAGTGGGCGGCGAAACAAGAAAGATTCCGGAACCGTTTCTGGTTATCGCTACACAGAACCCGTCAGGGACTGTGGGAACCCAGCGGCTTCCGGAAGCACGGACTGAACAGTTTATGATCGGATATCCGGTATATATGAAAGATACCAGAGGTGCTGAAAGAAATATTGAGGGACGTTGAAATCCCGTCTATGGGGGAAGAGTGCAGATGAAGAAATTTGCTTTCTTTGCCCTTCTTTTTTACTGTATTATGTTGCTGTAATGTATGAAAGTTAGGTTCTCATGGCAATGTTTCTGGCACAGCCTATTCTTATGCTCATTATGCTGATTCTGTCATTCTATTTGAGAGATCATTTGTCAGTTTCTTTTTCGGATCAGCTGATTTTTGCGGAGATGGGAAAGAATTATACATTGAAAATGAATATGGAAAATACTGCCCGGCTGCCGGTAAGCCAGTTTATGGTGACTTTGATTATCCGATATGAAGAAACCAGGAGAAAAATACAGAAGAATAGTTTCAGAAAGCTATGAAATGGCTGAAAATCTATGATTATTTAACCCTGTTCTCAAGGAAAAAAGCGATGGAAAGCAAGATGGAGACTGCTGGGTTTCCACTCAAAATAAACAGGAGATCCTCCACGCCATATCCACTGGAATCAGACAGCGCGTACAGACAGGGCTCTGGGTAAAGGAATACGAAGAGGAGCCGGAGGGAAAGGTTTGCCTTTCTCTCGACATGAATGGGATGAGTAAAAGATCTCCGGATGAAAAAGACCATTTTTATACATTATTCTATGCAGTCCTGAGGGGCTGCTAAAAAGAGGAAGGTATGTCCTTGTCTACTGGGATGGAGAGGGGCAGACCGGAATATATCAAAAAGAAGTGCGTGATGAGAGGGAGTGCAGTGACTTCTTCCTCATGTTTTACCGTAAACAGGGGGAAACTGCCCAATATTAATGGAAGAAACCGGGTGACGGAAAGATGCGATGTGATGTGTCTTACAGATAACCTTTTTTTGTATATGGGAAAGAGACTGATCTATCAATTTTCACATGAAAATCTGATACAGGAATTGTATTTCCGCAATCCATTCATAAAAACTTCATTGTCGCAGCATCCTCTTTCTGTTCTGATTGATTTTGCAGGATATCTTATGCCTCAGTCTGCTGCAGCAGCTGACATTGAGATTTCAGAAAGAGGAGGCAGCCTGATAGACGGCAGCCGGATGGATGGGAGAAGCATTATTGATATTATTATATATTGATAGTTTTGGAAAAATTGTCAGTAGATAGATGAAGATTTATGAAATATTTGTGCACTTATTATGATACAAAGAGTGTTAGGACTTGATACTTGGTAAAAAATATGGTAT
>JBMNRA010000099.1:0-5539 GCA_050944415.1 Ruminococcus sp. | reverse complement strand
TTCAATCCCTGGATATACAGCTAAGAAGGTAATCTGGTTTAATGCACACCTAGGAAATATATAAATGATGAAACGCAAAGGGATACTTCTATATTTTTTCAACTTAAAGTATCTTGACGCTATCTTTTTTTATTTTTCCCTTGCAAATTTATACAACTTCTGATAAAATAACCATGTTGCAGGTCTGGATATGATGTACGTTCCGGACTTATTATATGTTCAAGGAGGTGCGATCAATCATGGCAAAATGTGCAATTTGTGAAAAAGGCGCTCATTTCGGTAACAACGTGAGCCATTCTCATAGAAGAACAAACAAAATGTGGAAATCCAACATTAAATCTGTAAAAGTTAAGGTAAACGGAGCAGCAAAGAAAATGTACGTTTGTACTTCTTGTCTGAAATCCGGCAAAGTAGAACGCGCTTAATAAAATTTTGTAGATAAAAATAAGAGAACTGACCGTTCTCTTATTTTTTTATCTTTAATTTCTGATAAAACAGACCCTCGATCTCCTGCCTTTGGGGAGAATTCTCCCCAAAGGCCGCCTGTCTGACAGGTCCGGCAAATGTTTCCGCATCTATTTGTGATATGTCGACAGTTCCCGGCAAAGCTGACCTGGAAAATCTTTTTCCACTCCATCATACTCCACAGCTATTTCGGCGAAGTGCAGCTCCTCCGCCATTTTCGCGGACAACCGGCATATTCTCATAGTTTTGATTTCCAGTATACGCGGAATGTTTCCTTTGAAAAATCACCGCTGAATGCACAGAAAATCCTGATCTGAAATTTCTTTTCAGATGCCTGGAAAGGAAAAACATAACCGGCAGTATTACAGGCTGCCGCCAGGATCAGCAGATAGAATACCTTTTTCATGCTTCACTCTCCGGCTTCGGTTTTTTAACCGACGCGATAAATATCCGCCATTATCTTCTCCCTGTCTGTCCCATTCATTTCAGCCGCACTGTTCGGAAAAAGCCGGTGGCGTGCCACACAGGGAAACTGGCTGCTGACATCCTCCGGAACAACAAAAGACCGCCCCTCCAGCCAGGCTGAGGCCCGTGCCATACGCACCAGCGCTATGGCCAGCTCGCTGTCATAGTCAGGACAACCTATGGATATGCTAACCTTAAAACGGTCAACCTGGGCTTCCGGAAGCCGCTGAGTTCCCGCGCTGCCGAAGGCGAAGGGATTCTGCGTAGCTATGACAATAAAAGGGGAAGGAACCGCGCGGGTAATTCCTTCCACCGTAACCTTCGTTTGATCTCATCGGCCAGCAGCAGATTACAGAATACCGTTCCCGGCTGATAGACAAACTTTTCCTCTTCCCGTCGATATATGGAGAATCCCGTAAGATCGGAAGGAAGCACATCCGGTGTAAACTGAATCCTGCGGTATTCCAGATCCATCGCCCTTGAAAAGGCAAGGGCAAGTGTTGTCTTCCCCACGCCCGGAATATCTTCCAGGAGAATATGACCGCCGCTCAGAATTCATTAGGCAGCGCTCTTTCTGTTGGAGCCTGCGCAGGCCTGCTGAAATTCTTTCAGCTTCTGCCTTGCTTCCGGATTCAGGTATCTGGGAACCTGTATCTCAACTACAGCATACTGGTCGCCATGCACGGAAGGATCCTTCATGGAAACAATACCTTTTCCTCTTAACCGTATCTTGGTTCCTGACTGTGTACCTTCTTTTATCTGGCAGCGAACCGGACCATACAGCGTTTCAATCTGTATTTCACCGCCGAACACCGCAGTTGTAAAAGGAACGGAAACCTTCGTATAAACATCCATACCCTTTCGCTCATATCCCGGTTTATCACTAACAAGCACTTTCAAAAGCAGATCTCCTGGTTCTCCGCCTCCCAGTCCCGGCATACCTTTGCCTCTCAGACGTATGGTTTTTCCGTTCTCTATGCCTGCAGGAATTTTCACCTCCAGACTTTCCACCATACCGTTATCGCCGCCCTGCAGATGAATCACCTTTTTGCCTCCGAAAGCGGCTTCATCAAAGCTTACCGTTACCTCCGCGTTCAGATCCGAACCTCTGCTCTTATATGATCTTCTGTTTCTGTGAAAGCCTCCGAAAAACTGCTCAAAGATATCGTCCATATCCCCGTTTTCAAAATGGAACTCCCTGTACTCCGTATTCGGGCCGCCGTAAGCCCCTGAATGATACTGGGGACCGCCTTCCTCGAAAGCGGCATGGCCGAACTGATCATACAGTTTTCTTTTCTCCTCATCGCTTAATACGTTGTAAGCCTCTGTCACTTCTTTAAACCGTTCCTCCGCCTGCGCGTTTCCGGCATTGGAGTCAGGATGATATTTTTTAGCCAGTTTTCTGTAAGCTTTTTTTATTTCAGAAGCGTCCGCATTTCTGTTCACACCTAAGACCTCATAATAATCTCTTTTTTTCAATATCATCACCCTCCTTCAACTGTCAGAAAAGGGAGACCGAACCAAACCGGCCTCCCCTGATCATCATCTTTCTTATCCTTCAATTGAAATATATTTCTTTTCTTCAGCCGCCGGACTTTCTTTCTTCTTTGGCACAAACAGTTTCAGAACTCCGTGACGGAACTCTCCTTTGATATCTTCCTCTGTCAGCAGATCGCCAACATAAAATGTTCTTCCACAGGATCCGCTGTATCTTTCCCGACGAATATATTTACCTTTCTTTTTGTCCTCATCTGCTTCTTTGCCTTTTTCAGCCTTAATGATCAGATATCCGTCTTCCAGAGAAACCTTGATTTCATCTTTTTTAAATCCCGGCAGATCAACTGCAATTTCATAACTGTCATCCAGCTCTTTCACATCTGTCTTCATCAGATTTTTAGCGCGATGACCATACAGTTTTTTTTCTGCTTTCCTCATATCTGAATCATCGTAAAATGGAAAATCTTTCATAAAATCATCAAAGAAATTATCATTAAAAATACTGGGCATCATCATAAGTCATATCTCCTTTCATAACACTGTGTGTTACAATATATATTTCATTTCTTGTTCTATGTGTAATATAACATATGTTATTAGCACTGTCAAGAGGTGAGTGCTAATTTTTTTGATATTTTTTTGCAAACCCAGTAAAATCAATGGTTTGCAAGCATTTTCCACTCTTGAAATTGTCATTTTTCTTAGGTTTGACACCAATTTGACACCAATTTTTTCTTTTCTGGTGTCAGAAGTTCACTGCCATACTATCCAGCTTTGCTATCTCATTTTCAATCCTTGCCCTGTCGCCCAAGTGGTTATACACTTCCATAGTCACATCAAAATGGGCGTGTCCCATAATGTACTGCAATACCTTAATGTCCATACGGCAGAGTCACACACTGCATAGATAATGGTCCAATGGAAGGATTCTGGGGAATTTTAAAACGCGAAATGTATTATGGAAAACACTTTACATCAAGAGAGGAATTAATCCAAAGCATCCAGAACTATATTGAATACTATAACAATCGACGTTTGCAACGCAAATTACATATAATGACACCAATGGCATTTCATGAATTTACACTACAGGCAGCATAAAAAGACCGCCAGCCGGTTATCGGCTGACGGAGAAAAATTATTATTTTTCGTTGTCCTCTTGACGGGTAGCATACCACCTTGAAAAAAAACAACAGGGGCAACAATGAATATTAAAAACTGAATCAGATCAGCATATGTAACATACATTGGCATCTCCCTCCTTTCTTTCGTCTGGAGGGTTAGTCCCTCCGAAAATCAGAGGGTAAGCCGCCTGGCTCTATGGTTTCCCGTGTTTCCATTCAAGCATGCCGCCGTTATTTCTTCAATCTCATTTAACGATTTTTGCATTAATCAATCACAATATAATCATAGATGTCCCCAGGGTTAACTTCTTCCTTCTTAACTTACTGTCCAGACTGTTACACTTTCTTTCTATAGTTCTCCAACTGATGGAAAATACCTGTTACATATACGGAAGTTTCCTCTATCCGGAATATGATCACATAGTCCATATCAGTCAAGACCGCCTCCCGATATCCTCTGCTCCGCAGACTCATATCTCTACTTTCGGGAAACTGAAAAGGATTTTCTTCCAGCCTGTCATAAATCTTCTCAATATTGTCAAACAGATGTGCAGCTGCCTGAGTGTTTTTCAGTCTGTATATCAAATGATATATAAGGTTATCCAGAAGTTCTTCTGTTTTTTCAGTAATGATCAGTTTATAAGCCATAGCGTTCTCTCATAGATGAAAGGGACTTCCTTGCATCCTTTACCTTGCCTTCTTTGATCTGTGCCTCCGAAGCCTCGATATCTTCATACATTTTAATTCGTTTCATCTGAGATTCGTAACTTTCCATGCTCATTATGACCATATCACCATAGCCGTTTTTCGTAACATAGATAGGTTCATCTGTACGATGACACATTTCTGATATATCAGAAGTATTTTTCAGATCTTTTATTGGAATAATCTTCGGCATTATATGCACCCCTTTCTTATATGGCTTAATTATACCATTATTATACCAATATTATCAATCATTCTTTTCGTATTGCATTTTATCCTGCGTTTCACTACACCATTTACTATAGCATTTTCGCCCAAAAAAATTTTTGACACTCCCAGACAAAAAGACAAACCCCGTAGAACCCTTGTAAAATAAGGCTCCACGGGCTCTGACGCCACAGGACAAAACCACCTGCTACACGGCAAGAGGTAAGTGCTGATTACTGTTCGACGTCTTTCCTGTTCTTCTTTACGGCAATTTAACGCAAATATTCGATATTTCCTGACTGTATCTCGGTTATGTGCTGTCGAATACATTCTTCAGACCAATTCCACCATTTTATTTTAAGCAGAAAGTCAATCGTTTCCTGGGGAAACCGCCTTCTTATAGGCTTTGCCGGAACGCCACCAACAATTGTATATGGCGGAATATCTTTTGTAACGACGGCACGGGTTCCGATGACAGCTCCGTCCCCAATCGAAACACCTGCTAAAACAACTGCTTCATAACCAATCCAAACATCATTCCCGATAACAATATCGCCTTTATTGTCCCATGCTTTCGTAATGTTTTTTATATCTGAATTGTAGCCCTCTTTTCATGTTCTCACAGCGTGGTTTGCCTATAAATAATCATACCATATTTCCGCAAGAACATAAATAGAAGACTGTACTATTCTGCAAGGTAAAGCAGATATTTTTTGACCCTTTCCACGGAGTAAAGAACCCTGCGACCTATGACAATTTTTGCTTCTGCCTGCTCACCGATTTTCCTTGCCGTAGCATGACCGCATGAGAGCATAGCAGAAAGCCCCTCTATATCAACAGTAATCGGCTGGCTGGTTTTTCGCTCTTTTGTCTTGTTCATATATCAGCAAAATAAGCATATCAGTATCACTTATTTTGCAACACCCCCTTTCCTGTATTTTTTGAAGCAGACAGACGGCTCTGGAAAAGCTGTTTATGATACACTAAATTTACCGAAAAAAAGCGTCAGAATTCCCTGAAAAAAGCAAGGGAAATTCCCTAATTAAAGCGGGACATATTGCATCCCCTTTACACTA
>JBMNRA010000098.1:0-5994 GCA_050944415.1 Ruminococcus sp. | reverse complement strand
ACAGCTAAGAAGGTAATCTGGTTTAATGCACACCTAGGAAATATATAAATGATGAAACGCAAAGGGATACTTCTATATTTTTTCAACTTAAAGTATCTTGACGCTATCATATTTACCAAAAATATTGTTATTTTTTCCCTAATATGCTATGATACCTACGAAAAGAAAAATAAAATTGAGGAGGTGTCTTTTATGAAAAGTGTTGATTCCGGTGTACTTGAACAGTCTGTATGTTTTTCCTTCACACCATCAACTCTGGCGGAGCAGTTATACTTTTATATGACCTGGTGCGGTCACTATTACTGCACCTCCAAATATATGTTCAAAAGAGATTACTATCCTCCTCTTCTGGTCATGTATATTATGGAAGGAACCATGCACGTTCAGCACATGGGGAAGACCTTCGAAGCCAATAAGGGGGATGTGGTGCTGCTGGACTGCAACAACCCCCACTACTATCAGGCAGAAAACGGACTGGAATTTACTTTCATACATTTCGACGGTTCCAATTCCCACGAAATTGTAGAGCATATTCTGGCGATTCGGGGACCATTGATCAGATCCAAGAATAACGTACTGATCGGCAGCTTCATTTATGACACTGTCAATTTTTACAAAAACGGCGGATATGAAAGTATGTTTTCCACTTCCATGCGGGTTTACAAACTGCTGCAGCTGCTCCATGACATGGATGATTATCAGACGCAGAAGGAAAATCCTATCCACATGGCCATTCATTACATTAAAGATAATATAGGAAAAAGAATTACGCTGAAAGAACTGTCGGAAATCTCCAGTATGAGCGTCTACTATTTTTCCCATCGTTTTAAAGAAGAAACCGGCTATTCTCCTATGGATTATGTAATTAATTCCCGGATGGACAAGGCCAAAATTCTTCTTGTCAGAACCAGTAAAACTATTGCCGAGATTGCCTATGACGTGGGATACGGAAGCAGCGGAAGCTTTATCAACATATTTACAGACAAAGTCGGCTGTTCTCCCAAAACATACCGGCGTCTTATGAAATTATAACTATCATTTTTAATGGAGGTCAGAAATTATGGAGAAACAGACAGGCTGCATTCACATCTACTGCGGCGACGGAAAAGGAAAGACAACGACCGGAATGGGATTATGTGTCCGGGCCGCAGGATACGGATACCGGGTTTTAATTTATCAGTTCATGAAAAATAATTCTACCAGCGAGCGAAAAATTCTGGAAACCGTGCCGAATATTAAAATTGTAAATGGTCTGGAATGTGAAAAATTCAGTTTTCAGATGACAGAAGAAGAGAAAAAAGAAAGAAAGGAATTTTATGAAAATCAATTTCGCCTTCTTATAAAAATGATATCAGATGAATCTTTTGACGTGGTCTTTTTCGATGAACTGATTTATACGATCGGCGCGGGATTATTTGATGAAAATCTTCTTCTGGATTTTCTTAAAACAAAGCCGGAACAGCTGGAAGTCATACTAACCGGTCAGGGACCAAGTTCCGCCTTAATAGAAGCTGCCGACTACGTTTCAGAAATCCGCAAAATCAAACATCCTTTTGACAGGGGAATTCCTTCCCGCAAAGGAATCGAAAAATAATTTTTATTTTTGTTTTTCCGCAAGCAATGCCAGTTTCTGTACGCGGGTCATTTGTTTGATCGCGTACTCTCTGCGCATTGCTTCTTCTTTCGTATCATAGGTCTCATAATACTCCAAAGTCACCGGAAGTCTGCTTTTCGTGTATCTGGCTCCCCGCCCCATATTGTGATCCCGTATCCGTTTTTCCAGATTATTAGTCCAGCCTGTATAAAGGCTGCCGTCACTGCATCTCACCATATATGTGTAATTCATTTCCGATCCTCTTTATATATGTACAGTTTTGCAAACGGAAGTCTGCAAAACCGTCTATAGTGAAGCAATCGATAAAAAGTGTATTGCTCAGATAAAAATCCGCCGGCGCCCGCCCATGTAATAAAAACTTCGATTGCGAATTTTCGATTGCCCTTTATTGTTTCCTTATAGTGTATTATACGATTTTTTTCTCAATTGGTGAATCATCTTTATTCTTCTCCTGTATCCAGATACATTACCGGATCCACTGCCTCACCGTCTTTCGTCATAGCAAAATAGAGATTGGTGCCTTCCGTTGAATAATATTTTGTAGGCGCCGCCACAGTTCCGATTACCGTTCCCGCCGCCACTGTCTGCTCCGGTTCCACCGTAACATCTTTTAACTGCCCGTATACCGCCTGATACCCGTTACCCATATCCATGGTGACAGTCACACCGGTTTCTTCATTTTCTGTAACAGAAACTACTTTACTATCAGCCGCTGCCTGCACATCCTGGCTTTCTGCAGCGCTTAAAATTACGGCTGGATTATATTTATATTCTTCCAGTGTAGGGAAATAAACAGCTCCATCCATACTGTAATCAATCAGAACATCCCCCTGAACCGGCCACATCATCTCCGTATTTTCACTGAAATCCAACGCCGGAAGTACTTCCTGCACATTTTCTGTAACGGTTTCTTCCATTTCTTCACCTGGCTCTTCACCGATCTGAGCATCTTCCGTTTCTTCTCCCATCTGCGCCTCCGCATTCGGAGTATTCACATCCTCGCTCTGCACCGAATCTTCATACTCCGATGGTCCATCACTGTCCGTCTCCTGCTGTGCCAGTTCCTCCTGGCCTTCCTGTTTTTCCGCGCTTTTTCCATTATCCACCCGGTACAGGCCAATACCGGCAGCTACAATTGCCAGCAAAAGAACACCACTGACCAACAGCCTTAAATTTCTTTCTCTTTTCATCATATTCATTCACCTCAGTCTGTTTTCAAATCTTTCATTACATAGATTTCCCGAATATGATGATTCTATTCACTTTCTTCTGCAAGAATTTCCGCTTCCGGAAAATAATAACTCAGAATTTCACCATATGTACTGCCTTCTTTTGCCATACGGCCGGCTCCATACTGGCTCATACCCATTCCGTGTCCCTGTCCTCTGCACAGAAATCGGATTTTTTTACCCTGATTTTCCACTGTAAAACTGGCTGAAGGCAGATGCAGCATCTGTCTTACTTCTTCCCCGGTACAGACAGTATCACCCACCTGAATCTCAGCCACATATCCCGCTTCGTCTCTTGTCTTGACAACAATAGGATCTTCTTCCGAAAAGGAAACTTCTATTCCAAAATTCAAAAACTCCTTTTTCAAAAAATCAGGCGTGAAATAGTGTCCCGTCAGATACTCATCGCTTTCCTGATCCACAACACTTTCAACGCCTGTAATATATTCATATCCCAAATCTTCAAAAACATCGCTTCCCGCTCTGGTATATCCGGCGCTGACACGGTGATAAACCCCCTGACAGATCTCACCCTCATAAGTCAGCACTTCATGTTCCGTTTCCTCCACCGCCCGCTGAACATCCCGGTAACAGTCTTTAAACTTCCGATCTTTCATTTCATTTCTCAGATCCAATGCTTCCTGCTGCCAGTCTTCTTCTGAAATGCTCCCATCTCTTATGCTGCACATCCAGCTGCTTCTTGCCAGCACCGCCTGGGCTTTTATGGCTTCCATGGGATAATCCGGATCAGGAATCTGGGCATATACAATACCAGCCAGATAATCTTCCAAATCCGGTTCTTTCTCCGTTTCCAGACTCTGTCCTCCCGAAAACAGCAGAATAACCCCTGCCGGTATGAGCAGCATAATCAGTAAAACCATCGCCAAATTGGAAATCCGCTCCCCCATACACAGCCCTTATTTTTTCACTTATTACCTATTATATACATTCACAGAATGTCCCATTCGCACAAATCAGAAGACCGCCTGTACCAGAAACATATACAGAACAGTTCCTCCTCCAATGCTCAAAAGCAGATTATGCTTCCATTTATGTACCAGTACTACAAAAATTCCCGCGATCAGTTCCGGAATACCATGAGGCCAGGCGGTTATCGATACCGATTTAAAACAGTAGACCACCAACATTCCCATAATAGAAAAAGGAAGCACCTTTCCCAGATACATGACAAACTCCGGTGTCTTTTTATTGCCCGGAAAAATCACGAAAGGCATGACTCTGGTCAGAACAGTTACAGCGGCGATTACAAGAACAATAAGAAATATCTGCAGATTCGTCATTGCAAAGCCTCCTCCTTCTTTATCATAAATCCTCTCATCAGAGACAGAATCACAAAAATTCCAGCCATAGCCGCGATAATAAACCAGTCGGAACCGAAAATCAAAAGGCAGATAAAAGTCACCGCAAGGCCCAACAGAGCGGGAATGTGGTTCTTCGTACTTTCCCACTGCTCCACAAAAATAACGATAAACAAAGCCGTCATGGCAAAATCAATTCCCGTGGAATCAAAAGTGATCAGACTTCCCGCCAGACTCCCTATAACCGTTCCCGCAATCCAGTAAAGCTGATCCATCGCGGCAATGAAAAACATAAACCACCTTTTGTCCGCGCCTTCCGGCGGCTCCACAGAACACAGAAGGGAATAAGTTTCATCCGAAAGAGAAAATATCATATAGGGTTTCAGTTTACCGCAGATTTTAAACCGGTCCAGCATAGAAAGTCCGTAAAAAATATGACGGGCATTCACCATCAGGGTCATCAGTCCTGCCGTCAGCGGCGCAAAAGGTCCGGACAGAATATCCACTGCCACAAACTGCATGGAACCCGCAAAAACAAAAACACTCATCAATATGGCCCATCCCGGATGGAATCCCCGGCTTACCATCAGTACGCCAAAAGCGATTCCCAGAAAAATATATCCCATAAACACAGGCAATGTATACGGCAGCGCAGCTTTCCATGTTTTTCTTTTCATATTATCTTCCCCCGTTTATCCCCGCGGACAGTCTGTCACGGAGTATTTGACTCATACTGAATTACTATAAAACAGAAAGAAGAAGTTTGTCAACGGAAGGATATAACAAAAGCGATGACCCCATGTTTTGAGTCACCGCTTTATACCTTTCAAATAATCAGCATTCTTCCATAATAGCTTTCACAGCCGTCGCCGTATCAGTCTGAGGGAACAGTTCGTATCCTACGAACCCTTTATATCCGCATGCTTCCAAATGTCTGATTACTTTCTTATAGTTAATTTCACCCGTTCCAGGCTCATGGCGTCCCGGAGCATCTGCCACATGAATATGGCCCATACGATCCACATAGTTTGTAATCGTATCACAGATGCAGCCTTCATTTAACTGCATATGATATACATCATACAGTACATTCAATCTGGGAGAATTGATCAGACGGCAGATTTCCGCTCCCATCTGCGTATATTTCAGGAAGTTTCCCACATGATCTGTGGTAATGTTCAGCGCTTCCAGATTCATATTGATTCCGGACTCTTCTGCCATTTTCGCGCAGTCCAGCAGCATATCATACATGGAGCACAGTTTTACTGTATCGGACAGATCGTCATAGTGATTGACAACAACGCCGCCGTCGCCCAGCGCATTGGAATGAATCGTTACGCTCTTTGCTCCGATTTTCTTCGCAGCGTCTACAGATGCTGCCAGAGCTTCCAGATATTTTTCTTTATGTGTAGGATCTACCAGAGAGTAGTCATTGTCTCCGTTAAAACCGCTGATCACAATTCCGGCCTCTTCGGCACATTTTCTGGTCTGATCCAGATCACGAATCCGCCAGTCCCAGAATTCTACTGCGGCAAATCCATCGTTTTTCGCTGCCTGAAATCTTTCTTCCCAGGGAAGTTCTGTGTACAGGGTATCAATACATGCGCATTTTTTCAAACTCATTTTTCTTCCTCCACCTTCGCCATGTGCATTTGTTCTATTTGTGCTTTTGCACTTTTGATTTTAAAATCATTTTGTTTATATGTCAATATTTCTTTTTTATTCTTTTATTTTTTGTCTATAATATATAATAGCGTAAAATTACTTTAAGTTAAAAGCAAAAAAATAAATGTAGAGAATATCACTTTGTGTTATCATTAAGTTGATGAGA
>JBMNRA010000097.1:0-6510 GCA_050944415.1 Ruminococcus sp. | reverse complement strand
TTGGAGCCTTTACAAAACCATCAAGTGGTAGGAGAAACAAACCAATCCACAGTATCTCCAAACAGTATAGCATACAGACCTTGGAGAGGGTCTATAAATACTACTACTATATAATACGAGGAGAAATCTATATGCCCGGATATCTGATGTATGTACTTAGAGCAGGCGGAATCATTACACTGCTTGTAATAGGGATTACTGCATTATTTTAACGCTGCTCCTGATATCTTTTCTACCGGATGCCGGATCACAGTTCTCCGCTTTTCCTGCGGAATACGTCTGGCATCCGAAAAATAATATTCTGCCGTTATCTTATTTCAAGGCAAAAACCACACACTTCCATTCTGGCTGCGATTTCCCCATCCGTCCAAGTGTACCGGAAGTCAAAGAGTAAGACCTTCCGCTAAAAGTTCAAGAAGATCGTCTATCGGTTCATCGGAAAAATGCTTCTCCCGGTTTGCCTTTGCCCGTTTGAGATTTCTGCTGAAATTCCGTGCCCCGTTTTGGTAAAGGAAATTTGAGCTGGTTCTTTTTCGCCTCCTCACATAACCAGAACACGGCGGACTGGATCTGTCCCGCCCTATTTCTGGATACCGGAAGAAACACTGGAGCTCCGTGTCCGGCGCGACCATGGCCCCTATAACCTGTGGGAGCGCCAGGGGACGCTGATGACTACAGAGGGCAACGTGGTACATTACGGCTACATTGAAAAATTCATCGAAAGACTCGGTGAGAATTTTAACATCCGGGAAATCGCCTTTGATCGCAGGGGCGCTGTGCAGATGGTGCAGAACCTGGAAGGCATGGGCTTTACGGTGGTTCCCTTCGGGCAGGGCTTTAAAGATATGTCCCCTCACACCATCCGTTGCGGCAACGATACGGGAGCTTCGGTTTATGACAGCCTGAGTCTGTTGTCCATCTGACAGTGCATTTTTTGTCGAAAATTATAAGTTTGTGCTTTCAACAGCATAAACTTTATTACTTCGAGAATTTGTGCTATGATAGAAACGACAGGAGGAATGCGCTATGATAGAATCACATGAACTCAAGAACCGGGATCGGTACTTGAAAAAGCTGATTGGTTTCTAGGACACGGAACCGATAAAGGTTATTACCGGCATCCGCCGCTGCGGCAAATCCAGCCTGCTGAAGCTGATGATCCAGCACCTACAAAAAAACGGCATCCAACAGGAACAGATCGTAGAGATGAACTTTGAATCCCACGATTTTCGGAGCATGACCTCAGATGAGGTATACCACTATATAAAGGAAAAAGCCGTTCCGGGCAAGCGAATGTATCTCTTCTTTGACGAACTGCAGCGAATCGACGCCTGGGAAGATGCGGTCAATTCCTTCCGGGTGGATCTGGACTGCGATATCTACATTACCGGCTCCAACGCCTACCTGCTGTCCTCCGAGCATTCCACCTATCTCTCCGGACGATGCGTGGAGATCAAAATGTTGCCGCTCTCTTTCCGGGAATTCCTGGATTTCCACAACTTTGAAGTGCAGGAAACCAGCAGCGCCCTGGGCGGAACCCGTCGGCAGATATTTGATAAAAACGGCGAACGCTATGACCTGCGGGAGGCGTTTGACGCCTATATGCGTTTTGGCGGGATGCCTGGGATCGCGGACATCGGGCTGGACCAGGAAAAAGCATTGTCCCTTCTGGAAGGCATTTACTCTACCGTGGTGGTGCGGGATATTCTGGAGCGGGAAAAACGACGCGGCCAGCGCCAAATCACCGACTCTGCGCTTCTGCGCAAAATCGTCCTGTTCCTTGCGGATAACATTGGCAGCAGCGTCTCCGTCTCTTCCATTGGCAACACGTTGATAAACGAGGGGCTGTTGAAAGACGGTAAACGCAAAGGAACTCCCAGCACTCACACGGTGCAGGCCTATATCGGCGCAATGCTGGAAAGTTACTTCTTCTACGAGATCAAACGGTTTGACATCAAGGGCAAAGAGTACCTGCGCACCCTGGGCAAGTACTATATCGTGGACATCGGGCTTAGAAACTTCTTGCTGGGATTCCGCAATCGGGATAACGGACACGCTATTGAGAATGTGATCTACTTCGAACTGCTCCGCCGGGGCTATGATGTGGCCATTGGGAAGATCGATAATCAGGAAGTGGACTTCATCGCCACCACGGCTGACGACAAACTCTATATCCAGGTAACGGAATCTATGCAGAGCGAAGATGTCCGCAAGCGGGAACTTGCCCCGCTGCAAAAGATCCGGGACAATTACGAAAAGATCGTGCTGTCCCTTGAACCGGGGCTGGACGTCTCCTATGATGGTATCAAGTCCCTGAACCTTGTGGACTGGCTGCTGGACGGCTGATAACCAGCAAAAACAATGATTATTTTGAAGAGCATCTATCGAAAGGTAGGTGCTTTTCTTATGCCTGTTTTTAGAATGGACGGTAATTCGATATGGGTATCTTTTCCACGCTTTTCCGTTCCAGAGATAAGCCCCAGAACCGTACTACAGGTAGCACCTACAGCTTTTTCTTTGGCGGCAGTTCTGCGGGCAAGCGGGTCAATGAACGCTCCGCCATGCAGATGACGGCGTTCTATTCCTGCGTCCGTATTCTGGCGGAGGCCGTGGCGGGATTGCCACTCCACCTCTACCGCTACAAAGAGGACGGCGGCAAGGAGAAAGCCCTTGACCATCCGCTGTATCTCCTGCTCCATGACGAGCCGAACCCGGAGATGAGTTCTTTCGTGTTCGGAGAAACACTGATGGCGCTCTATCCCCTGATGCCGGACCGAACGGCGGTGGACAGGAATGATAAGGATAAGGGACAGCTTTATTACAAATACACCACCAGTGCAGATGATGCGCCGATCTCCAAAGGCAGCATTGTCCGGCTGAAGCCTTCGGATGTACTGCACACATCCCAGGCCTGGGCTTTGACGGGCTGGTGGGCTACTCCCCCATTGCGATGGCAAAGAACGCCATCGGTCTTGCCATTCAGCAATTTAGATTAATTGATGCCTACAAAGACTTCTGTGATAAATTTTGAATGGAATATTCTTCTGATAATATGCAGGGCATTTTTTGTTCCCAACTTAGATCTTCAAAAATCGCTAAATCCATAATACTATTTCTATACTTAAATACTATATACTCCCCTGATATTTTCATCCCAACGGATCACCCAGGGATCGAGAGTATATTTCACAAATTCCAAAGACTGCTGCTCAATATTGGAAAAGCTGCTCTTGTCCAAATCTCCTACCATATGCGGCGGGATACGGTACAGCCTTGCGAACTCGTCCAACTGGAACTTCCGGGTTCCCAAAAACTGGCTGTCCTCCGGCGGTAATCCGATCTGCTGATACTTCATCCCTTCTTCCAGTACTGCTATTTTATGGGCGTTGCCGCTGCCCCGGTATACTTCATTCCAGGAGTCCCGTACTTTCTTTGGATCTTTCAAAATTCCCGGATATTCCAGGATGCCTCCCGGTGTGGCGCCGTTGGCAAAGAAACTTGCCTCATACTCTTCACAGGCCAGGGTAATCCCCACAGCATTCTTCATCATGGCAATCGGAGAATAGCCTGCCAGTCCATCAAAACCAAGTCCTGGAATATGCAGCACATTATCCCGACCAAGTGTGATCTGTCCATAGCCGGAAAAATTAGGGTTTTCATCCGAGTCACGGGTATAGGTATAAACAAGCTGCCCGTTCCGTTCATGATCCACTGTCATCTTGCTTGCCAACAAAGGATAAAGCGCCACCACACGGCCTGCTCCATCCCAGATAATCTGTACATAGGCATTTCCCCATAAAAGCGGATGATCATACACCCTCTCTTTGCTCTTCCCCGCATAGCGGTACAAATGGAGGGGAAGGGATGCAATAGTCTCGGAGAGTATTCGCACACAGGAATACACTGCCGTGGTCTGCATGGCGGTAAATTCTGTCACATTCCTGCCACTGCTGGTCGGGCCGAACAGGAAAAAATACTGTGATCCCATCCGGTAATCTTGCGGCTTGTCTCTGGCCTTTGCCAGTCCAAAAAACTCTCTGATCCCCATCTTTGTCTCTCCTTCCAATTTGGAAAAATTTTCAGTGTGTTGCTATTTTCTCAAAATAGCGATATAATGTTGATAGAATTTTAAGGAGGTGTTTCCTATGCCAATGATTCGTCCAAGCAGTGACCTGCGGAACAAATATAATGAGATTTCCGAATTCTGCAATCAGTATCAGGAACCCGTATTCATTACAAAAAACGGGACCGGCGACCTTGTAGTTATGACCAACGCCCAATACGAACAGCTCTGTGGGAAAGCAGAACTGCGCCATCTTCTGGATGCCGGTTTAAAAGAAACTAAAGCCGGACATGGCCGGCCGGCATCTGATGTCTTTGCCGATTTAGAAGAAAGGTTCGGGTTCCCATCTGATGTATAAAATAATCATTGATTCCCTGGCGGGGCAAGATCTGGTCGATCTCTTTGTCTACATTACAGAGACACTGAAAGCACCAGATGCAGCGAAACGCCTATATGGAAAAATCAAAAAAGAAATCTCCAATCTTGCATCCATGCCATACCGTTGTCCGCTGATTGCAGAAGAACCCTATGCACAGCTTGGTGTGCGGAAATTATTCATTGAAAACTACATTGCATTTTTCCTTATTGATGAAGCCGCAAATGAAGTCCATGTGTTCCGCATCCTTTATCATCGAAGAGAATGGCATGATCTCATTTAACCCAGCAGGCGGACTGTCCAAAACAGTCCGTCTTTTTTGTAAAAGAAAAATACCTGCCGGGCTGACAGATGTTTCTCTGGTTTTTACTTCTTAATAAATTTCATTGAAAGCGGCATCTATGTCCTTCAGCACATGGTGTTGATATTCTCTTTTTCAAAGAAAACCGGGATGTTCTTTTCCTTCAGTTCCCGGATATATTTCAGGCAATCCAAGGTGTTTCTGGCAAACCGGCTGATGGACTTGGTAATGATCATATCAATGTTCCCGGCCATGCAGTCCTGGATCATGCGGTTAAATTCCTCCCGCTTTTTCGTATTCGTTCCGGTGATCCCGTCATCAGCGTAAATCCCTGCCAGCTCCCATTCCGGATTCTTCTGGATAAACTGCGTATAATGTGCCACCTGCACCTCATAGCTGGATGCCTGCTCTTCACTGTCCGTGGAAACCCGGCAGTAAGCAGCGACTTTCAGCTTTGGTCTCTGTTCTGCTGCGGCTGTATTTCCTACCCGCTTTCTGGCCGGGATCACAGTAATATTCCTACTTAGTTCCATCCCCATCCACCTCACTCTCAATCAAACTGTATGCATACGCCGCCTGTTCAAAGGGATTGTCAGAAACCTTTTTCACTGCAGGTATAGTAAAGTTGGTAGGGAAGAGGATGTCCTTCTTTCCTTCCAGTTCCCACACCCGCCCCAGTGCTTTTGCCCGGCTCATGCGTATTTCTTCTGCCTTATCGAAAGTGTAAGTCCCCAACCCGCTGTATGAATCCCTAATGAGTCCCGTACCCATCCGCTGGTATCTATAGATTCATTAAATGCCAGTTGTTCCTCCTTGCTTTTAAACATCAAATCTCCATCTACATGAATTTCTAATGGTGAAAATAAATTTTCATCTGCAAACTCAAATACCGACTGCCCTGTTGCTTTTACTAATATTCCTGAAAAAATATCCGGACCAATCAGAGGTGCATATCGGAATGTTCCGATCTTCCCCCGGCCCCCTAGCTGGTCTAAAGAAAATTTCACCCAATCCTCACTAGTAAAATATTTCACATATGGAGCAAAAAAACGATACTTATAAGGTGCTGTCATTGTCAGCATATCCTTGACTGTGATATTTTGGATGGTGTTTTCTCTCTTTCTTACTATGTATCCAGGGAAAAAATCCAGCACTTTCTGATCAACACTTTGGATATATCCTCTATCTACTGCAATCCCAATCAGTATTGAAATAATACTTTTTGTTACAGAATAAACATGAACCTGGCTTTCTCTTGTACATCCCTTGAAATATTTTTCATATACCAATTTTCCTTCTTTTAATACCGCCACACCTGTGGTATTCCCATAATCAGTGCTGATTTTTTGTTCGAGTTCTCTAATTCTTTTCTGATCCATGATATCTCCCTTCCTTTAACCTATTTGTAAACGCATTTTTTCTGTTTTATTTTTTTAATATCTTTTTTACTGGATAATAGACCTCTGTAATGAAGTCGCTCTCCTGCAAAACCTCCGAAGGACTTGTTACATAAACTTCATAAAGTGCATTACAATTTTCGTACTAAGGTACGTTCAAACTCGTCAGGCACAAGATAACCACCCTCGGAGTCTGTACCGATTTGAAGGGCATTTCTTACGTTTACATCAAGGCCTTCACCTGCACGAGTACGCATAGTCGAATTATCAAAAGCTGCAGATATTTTTTATAAGAATCCAAAAAACCTTGATGACTTTATTGATGGAGTTATAAAGCCATTATTAGAATTCGGTATTGAATACGTTACTGAAG
>JBMNRA010000096.1:0-6591 GCA_050944415.1 Ruminococcus sp. | reverse complement strand
ATATCCTCCTTTGTTTATTTTTTTGTCTCATCAACTTAATGATAACACAAAGTGATATTCTCTACATTTATTTTTTTGCTTTTAACTTAAAGTAATTTTACGCTATTGTATCTGTTCCGTCATATGGGCAAACAGATACATAAATGAAGCGCCCGGAGACATGAAAAACTGTCTCCGGGCGCCTGATAAAATACTGTATTTAAACTGACACGGCAGTCACTGACGGATAACTGTCCCCGTCTTTCCGAGAAAACCTTCCTTGGCTTTTTCAATTGAAGTGATAACCGCCTGTCTTCCCGCCTTTTTCTCCACAAATTCCACTGAAGCTTCAATTTTAGGCAGCATGGTGTTTTCTTCAAATTCATGGTTTTCCATGTGCTCCCTGGCTTCAGAAACCGTAATTTCGCCCAGCTTTTTTTCACCTTCTGCCTGATAATTGACAGAAACATACTCTACGCTGGTCAGAATCAGCAGTTCATCTGCATCCAGTTCTTCCGCCAGACGGCCGCTGGCATAATCTTTTTCAATAACAGCGCTGGCTCCCTGCAGCCGTGTATCCTGCTGCAGTACGGGAATCCCGCCTCCGCCGCAGGCGATAACAACATGCCCCGCATCGGAAAGGGTTTTTATAGAATCCAGCTCAATAATTTCCTGCGGTTTTGGAGCAGCCACAATTCTGCGGTATCCCTTTTCCTCCTTTGTTACGTAATTTCCCTTCTTCTCTTCTGCATCCGCCTCTTCTTCCGTCAGATACCGTCCAATCACCTTCACCGGTTTATGGAAAGCTTCGTCATAGGGATCAACCGTTACCTGTGTCAGTATGGTACAGACCGGTTTGTATATTCCGCGGTTCAGAAGCTCCGTGCGGATCGCGTTCTGAAGATCATAACCGATATATCCCTGACTCATAGCGGAACATACGGACATAGGCGCATAGGTATAATCCGGATGCAGTTTTCCGAACTCATTCATTGCCATGTGAATCATTCCCACCTGAGGGGCATTGCTGTGAGAAATCACCACATCCGCTCCCGCTTCTACCAGATCGGCAATACATTTCGCCGTTTTTTTCGTTGCTTCCTTCTGTTGAGGAAGGGTCACCCCCAAAGCCCTGTGGCCCAGAGCCACTACCACTTTTTTTCTTGCCATGACATAAACCTCCATCCTGTCATTTTTACGCAATTATATTTTTTCCTACAAAATATCCCAAAATCAGCACACCCAGTACAATGCGATACCAGCCGAAAACCTTAAAATCATGTTTCCGGATATATCCCATCAGAAACTTTATTGCCAGAATTGAAACTACAAAAGCCACTGCCATTCCTGTCAGCAGATATATGATTTCCGCGCCGGTAAAGCTCAGGCCAAAATTCACCATTTTCAGCAGACTGGCGCCGAACATAACGGGAATTGCCAGAAAGAACGTATATTCTGCCGCCAGCTTTCTGGAAGTTCCCAGGAGGATTCCCCCGATGATGGTAGCTCCGGAACGTGAAGTTCCAGGCACCACGGAAAGCACCTGAAACACACCGATCAGCAGCGCTGTCTTCCAGCCGATTTCGCTGATTCTCCGCATGGTGGGTTTCCTCCTTTTATTGTAATTTTCTATCACAATAAACAACACACCGTATATTACCAGCATCAGCGCAACAACCACATAATTGTTCAGCTTCTCTTCGATCAGATTGTTAAACAAAAGACCGATAACCATGGCAGGCAGACAGGAAACCGCGATTTTCAGCCACATGATAATTTTGTTCATGGACACATAATGATCTGCGAAACTCTGCAGCGCAGCAAGTGCTTTATTATCGCTCTTTTGGGCCCAGAAGCTTTCCTCCGGTTCCGTTTTTCTTCGATGAAAGGGCCAAAGCTTCTGCCAGAATACCAGCACCACTGCCAGAATGGCCCCCAGCTGAATAACCACCAGAAACATCTGAAGGAATTCATCACTGACATTCAGATGAATAAATTCATCCACCAGAATCATATGACCGGTGCTGCTGACAGGCAGCCACTCTGTAATTCCTTCCACAATTCCCAAAAATATAACTTTTAATAACTCAATCCAGCTCACATTTTCTCCTAACCCGATTATTCAATCGTAGCGATATCAATGAGTGTCAATTTTTTCACATCTGTATTCTCCAGACTGGTCACAAGAGCTGCCGCCGTATCCAGAGAAGTCAACACATTAACGCCCGTCTCAATAGCATTGCGGCGGATGATAAATCCATCCTTTGCCTTATCCACACCCTGCGACGGCGTATCAATAACCAGGTCAATTTTATGTCCCAGAATCAGATCCATCAGATTCGGTGAAGGCTGTTCGATCTTGTTGGTGCGGATCGCCTCAACTCCGTTTTCATTCAGCACTTTCGCAGTGCTGCGGGTAGCATAAATCCGGTATCCCAACTTTTTAAATCGCCGGGCAATATCTACCACATCCTGTTTATCTTCATCCCTTACCGTGATAATCATATTTTTATGCCTGGGAAGATTAATGCCGGCTCCCAGAAACGCTTTATACAAAGCTTCGTTAAATGTGGTGGCGATACCCAGGCATTCTCCCGTAGATTTCATCTCCGGCCCCAGACTGACGTCTGCGCCTCGTATTTTTTCAAAAGAGAAGACCGGCATTTTCACAGCAATATGATCCGCCTCAGGCTGCAGTCCCGGCGTATATCCCATTTCTTTTAATTTGTGCCCCAGAATTACTTTCGTTGCCAGCGGTACAATAGGAATTCCCGTTACTTTGCTGATATACGGCACGGTACGGCTGGAACGTGGATTTACCTCAATGACGTAAACCTCTTCATCACACACAATAAACTGGATATTGATCATGCCCACCACATGGAGAGATTTCGCCAGCCGACGGGTATATTCTTCAATGGTGTTTTTGGCTTTCTCGCTGATCGTCTGAGCTGGATAAACGGAAATGCTGTCTCCCGAATGGATACCGGCCCGTTCAATGTGTTCCATAATCCCCGGTATCAGAATATCCTCTCCATCACAGACGGCATCCACCTCAATTTCTTTTCCCTGAAGATATTTATCCACCAGAATAGGATGTTCCTGGGCAATCCTGTTGATGATACCGATAAATTCCTCCACATCCTGATCACTGATGGCAATCTGCATGCCCTGACCGCCCAGCACGTAGGAAGGTCTTACCAGCACAGGATACCCCAGCTCATTAGCCGCCTTTTTGGCCTCTTCCGCAGTAAATACAGTGTGTCCCTTCGGTCTGGGGATACCGCACTCCTCCAGTATCTTATCAAATCTCTCTCTGTCCTCCGCAGCATCCACATCTTCCGCAGAAGTTCCAAGAATCTTGACGCCCATTTTAATCAGAGCTTCCGTCAGCTTGATGGCCGTCTGGCCTCCGAACTGTACCACAGCTCCATCCGGCTTTTCTATCTCTACAATATTTTCCACATCTTCCGGAGTAAGAGGCTCAAAATACAGTTTATCCGCAATATCGAAGTCTGTACTTACAGTCTCCGGATTATTATTGACGATAATCGTCTCATACCCTTCTTTTTCAAAAGCCCAGGTACAGTGGACGGAACAGAAATCGAACTCAATCCCCTGGCCGATACGAATAGGTCCGGAACCCAATACCAGAACTTTTTTCCTGTCCGTGGCCACCGCTTCATTTTCCCCGCCGTGTACGGAATAATAGTAAGGCGTAGCGGCCGCGAACTCGGCGGCACAAGTATCTACCATTTTAAAGGAAGCAGTAATTCCATTGGCCATACGCATAGCCTTCACTTCCTCTGTCTTCTTTCCCGCCAGTCCGGCGATGATATAATCCGGAAATTCCAGACGTTTTGCCTCTCTCAAAAGATCCGGCGTCAGCTCACTGGTTTTTAACGTCTCTTCCATTTCCACCAGTATGGCAATCTTGTCAATAAACCACAGGTCAATCCTGGTAATGTCGTGAATCTGCTCCTGACTGATGCCTCTGCGGATGCCTTCCGCAATTCTCCACAGACGCATATCATCCACCCGCTTCAGTTCTTCCAGCAATTCCTCCTTTGTCAGATTCGTAAAATCATAAGACATCAGACTGTCCACATGCTGTTCGAGAGAACGGATCGCTTTCATAAGAGCGCCTTCAAAATTGTTGCAGATGCTCATAACTTCGCCGGTAGCTTTCATCTGAGTCGTCAGTGTACGCTTGGCACTGATAAATTTATCAAAAGGAAGTCTGGGCAATTTTACCACACAGTAGTCCAGCATAGGCTCAAAGCTGGCATAAGTTTTCCCGGTAATAGCATTTCTTATTTCATCCAAAGTATAACCCAGTGCGATTTTGGCCGCCACCTTTGCAATGGGGTATCCGGTTGCCTTGGAAGCCAATGCAGAAGAACGGCTCACACGGGGATTCACTTCGATAACACAATATTCGAAGCTGTCCGGATTCAATGCATACTGAACGTTACATCCTCCGGTAATATTCAGCTCACTGATGATATTCAGCGCAGAGGTACGCAGCATCTGATATTCTTTATCACCCAACGTCTGAGATGGGGCAACTACAATACTGTCACCGGTATGAACTCCCACCGGATCAATATTTTCCATATTGCAGACGGTAATACAATTTCCTTTGCCGTCCCGCATCACTTCATATTCAATTTCCTTCCATCCTGCAATGCAGCGTTCCACCAGGACCTGGCCAACTCTGGATAACCGAAGACCGTTCTGCAGGATTTCCACCAGTTCTTCCTCATTATGGGCAATTCCGCCGCCGCTGCCTCCAAGGGTATAGGCAGGACGCAGTACCACCGGATATCCGATGGTATTGGTAAAGGCGATTCCGTCCTCCACACTTTCCACCACCTGAGAAGCTGCAATCGGTTCATGGATTTTCTCCATGGTGTTTTTAAACTCCTGACGATCCTCCGCCTTTTTTATCGTTTCCGCAGTAGTTCCGATCAGGCGGACATTCTTTTCTCTCAGAAAGCCGCTTTCCTCCAGAGCCATTGCCAGGTTAAGACCAGCCTGACCTCCCAGGGTGGGAAGCACACTGTCAGGTTTTTCTTTTTCAATCAGCTGTTCCACCACATCCACCGTCAGCGGTTCAATATATACTCTGTCCGCTATATCCTTATCCGTCATGATAGTGGCAGGATTGGAATTCAGCAGTACAACTTCTATTCCTTCTTCTTTCAGAGACCGACAGGCCTGTGTGCCTGCATAGTCAAACTCCGCTGCCTGTCCGATTACAATGGGACCGGAGCCCAGTACCAAAACTTTTTTTATTTCCGGATTTCTCGGCATTACTTTGCACCTCCCATCATTTTTATAAACCGGTCAAACAAATATTCAGAGTCCTGGGGACCGGGACACGCTTCCGGATGGAACTGAACGGTAAAGATTTTTTTCCCCGTATAAGAAAGCCCCTCATTGGTTCCGTCATTGACATTGACAAAGGCCGGAACGGCAATTGCCGGATCCAACTTATCCGTATCCACAACGTATCCGTGATTCTGGGAAGAAATATATACCCGGCCGGTCTCCAGATCTTTCACCGGGTGGTTTCCGCCTCTGTGTCCGTACTTCATCTTATGAGTATCTGCTCCCACTGCCAGAGCCATCAGCTGGTGGCCCAAACAGATAGCGAAAATAGGCACATCCGATTCATACAGTTTTCTGACTTCTTTTATGATGGAAGTACATTCCTTAGGATCCCCAGGTCCGTTTGACAGCATAATTCCATCAGGATGATCAGCCAGAATTTCTTCTGCGCTGGTCAAAGCCGGATAAACAGTCACCTGGCATCCCCTTTTATTCAGTGAACGGGCAATATTTTCTTTCGCTCCGAAATCCATCAGGGCCACTTTCGGTCCCTGTCCTTTTTTTACGCTTTTTTCGGAACAGGTGACTTTTTCCACTACTTTTCCCGTGGTATATGCCTTCAGTTTCGGCATAATATCCTCCAACGAATAATTTTCATCGGTGGTAATCATCCCGTTCATCGTACCCTTTTCCCTCAGGATTTTCGTCAGAGCACGGGTATCGATCCCCGCAATCCCCGGAATATCAAAACGCTTCAGAAAGTTCTGAATGGTATCTTCACTGCGGAAATTGCTGGGCGTCCTGGACAATTCTCTGACGATATAGCCATCGGGCCAGGGCCTCATAGACTCACAGTCATCATAGCAGATTCCATAATTACCAATCAACGGATAAGTCATACAGACCGCCTGTCCCGCGTAGGAGGGATCCGTCAGCACCTCCAGATATCCGGTCATGGATGTATTAAATACTATTTCGCTGATAACTTCTTTCTTAGAACCGATGCTGGTTCCTGTAAATACATGTCCGTCTTCCAAAATCAGAAAAGCTTTCATCGTTCCACCCTGTTTCCTTTCTATCATCATTCGCCCCTTTTTTCTAGCCAACTAGTTTAACATATTATACCATATAATTCAATATTATTCAGAAAATAGATAGCGTCAAGATACTTTAAGTTGAAAAAATATAGAAGTATCCCTTTGCGTTTCATCATTTATATATTTCCTAGGTGTGCATTAAACCAGATTACCTTCTTAGCTGTATATCCAGGGATTGAAG
>JBMNRA010000095.1:0-7016 GCA_050944415.1 Ruminococcus sp. | reverse complement strand
ATAGAGAATATCCTCCTTTGTTTATTTTTTTGTCTCATCAACTTAATGATAACACAAAGTGATATTCTCTACATTTATTTTTTTGCTTTTAACTTAAAGTAATTTTACGCTATTGCACATTTATTATCTTCCGAAAAAAAGGAGTGCCCGCTGCCAAAAGCAGCGGGCTGAAATTAAGAAGAGTAATTATAACTTATTAGCGTGTTTCTTTGATCCACTTACGAACATCTTTTACCCAGGAACCGAATCTCATCGGATCGTTATTGCAGGTATGTGTATCTTTCAGAACAATTTCTACACAGTTTTTGTCTTTGGTTATGTTCAGCATATTCTTTACATAACCTTCCATGAACTCTGTATTGTCTGGTGTGTAATTGTTCAGATAGTAAGAAGGATTGGGTTTCCAGGAATATACATAATCCTTACCCATTCTGTCGGAGCATTTCTGGATATCTGCCCATGGAGATACGGAGATTCTTCTCAGTGTCTCGAAGGATTTAATATACTGCAGTTTGTTTTCAATAGGTTCACAGCATCCGTATGCTGTCAGACCAAATCTGTCTGCCACTTTTTTCTCATGAACCTGTACAAATTCCCAATGCTGTTCCGGTCCAACCATGGTGAACTCCTGTGATTCTGTCATACCGAAGAAATCCTTCAGATCAGTACATACACTGTCATCACCGGGAAGCTCATGAGTATAAGTCTGTCCGCCTGATCCGCTGTATGCCTGATTTCCGTTTACAGTCAGCAGACCCTGCTCCAGATACTGATCCAGAAGACCGTTATATCCTTCTTCCATGATTGCCATAGCTTCATGAAGCATTTCCGGTTCTTCATAGATATCATACATAAGCTGTTCCAGACCACGGAAGTCGGAATAGGTTTCAACCATAGCAATGTAAAGGAATTTCAGACCTACCAGACGTACATCCAGGATATCTCCCAGTACATCCTGATGCAGTTTCAGTTTTTCCATGGTTTCTTTTTCATGGTAGATAACTTCCGGTGTACCAAGTCTGGAAAGCTGGCTGGGTTCATCGATAACGGGCTCGAAATGCTTTGCTCCCGCATCGAAATTGAAATCGTTTCTCCATGCCAGCGGAACATCGCCCAGACAGTTGTCACGGAAACTCTGATTTGCAAATGCTGCATTTTTATGATTTGGGTTTAATTTATCCCAGCCTGTATCTGTAATAATCTTTCTTACTTCCCAGATATCATGTACTGGAACATCATCATCAATTACGTTGGCACGGAACAGTTTTGCACGCAGGAACCATTCCATCTCTCTTGCTTCATCACATTCACACTGCAGGGATTCCGGTGTGATGATCTCTCTCCAGGACATCTCAGGAAATACTGCAATCACAGGATCCGTTGTTTTCAGTTCATTGTGAGCGTACCACAGTTCCTCTCTCTGTTTCATCTCCGGTCTCTGGGAAGCATCCTTTACCTGTTTTGCCAGCTCACGGATAATTTCTCTTTCTTTTGATGAGATAGTCATTATTTTTCCTCCTTACATTCGTAGCTTTTGCGGGATTCTCTCTATCCTCTTGCCGTTCTTCATCTTATGGCTATATTCTAGCGCATATTTCATTTATTTAAAATATGATGTCTTGCGCATTTATTTATGTATCTTGCTTTTTGAATAGGATTCTTGATATATTTTTTTTACATTATTTTATACAGACCGAAATATTCAAGAAACACCGAATATTCAAGAAAAAAAGAACCTTGCTTCCATTCCCGGATTCGGGAATGGAAGCAAGGCCGAAATAATAAAGTCGCGTTAAAAGTTATGCTTTTTGCGTTGAGTCTGTAATCAGGATAGCTCTCATCAGGCTGTCCTCTGTAATTTCATCTCCTACAAGTTCACCGGTCAGATTTCCCTGTGAAATTGTAAGGATACGATTACTGATACCCATAACCTCAGGCATCTCAGAAGAAATAACGATAACGGCCATTCCTTCTTTCTCAGCCATATCTGCAATCAGTTTGTAAATCTCAGACTTGGAACCTACGTCGATACCACGGGTCGGCTCGTCCAGAATCAGAAGTTTCGGATCCAGAGTCATCCATTTGCCCAGTACAACCTTCTGCTGATTACCACCGGAAAGATTTCCAACCGGCGTCTCAGAACTGGGTGAACTGATCTGCAGTTTGTCATGGTATTCATTATAAATATTGTAAGTTTCTTTAATATCTACAAAACCGTGTTTGGAGATCCAGGGCAGTCTCGCCAGCGCCATATTCTCACGGCAGGACTGTTCCAGAACCAGACCCTGTTCCTTACGGTTTTCCGTAACGAAACCAATCTTGGCTTTTACCGCATCCACACTGTTATGGATTTTCTGCTCTTTCCCATTCAGATAAATCTTACCGGAATCTGCTTTACGGATACCGAAGATGGTTTCCATGATTTCCGTACGTCCGGCGCCTACCAGTCCGTAGAAACCTACGACTTCACCGGCATGTACAGTAAAGGAAATATTTTTAAAGTAACCCTTCAGAGAAAGATTTTCAACCCGCAGGACTTCCTCCTTCGGATTCCATTTGCATTTGTAGTAGTAGTTATCCAGCGAACGGCCAATCATACAGTTTACAATATCATCCAGTGTAATGTCCTTTGTCACAAATTCACCGGTTGGCTTACCGTCTCTCATAACCAGAACACGATCGCTGATTTCAAAAATTTCATCCATCTTGTGGCTGATGTATACCATACCAACTCCCTGAGCTTTCAGTTTGTTGATAATCTTAAACAGAGACTCTTTTTCTTTTTCTGTAAGAGATGAGGTGGGCTCATCCAGAACAAGGATTTTTGCTCCCAGTGCAATACCACGGGCAATTTCTACCATCTGCTGCTGTGCAATAGGCAGAGATGAAATAACATCCGTTGGTTTTGCCGGACACTCCAGTTCATCCAGAACTTTCTGGGCATCCGCATTCATCTTCTTCCAGTCAATTCTGCCGCCTTTTTTCGGCAGACTGCCCAGATACAGATTCTCTGCAACTGTTAATTCCATTACTAAGGATAATTCCTGGAAAATTAAGACAACACCATCATTTTTCGCTTCAATAGGACTATTATAACGAACCGGTTTACCTTGATAAATAATCTCACCTGAACCCGGATCAGCATGGTATACTCCGGAAAGCACCTTCATCAGAGTAGATTTTCCTGCACCGTTTTCACCGCACAGTGCCAGAACTTCGCCGTATTTCAGATTCAGATAAGCATTATCCAATGCCTTAACACCGGGAAAAGTCTTATTTATGTTTTTCATCTCAAGAACATATTCATTGCTCATCTACATTTCCTCCGGTTTTCTTAATCAAAATGAATACTTCTTTGCCGGAGCCGCCAAAGCGGCTCCGCAAAGTAATTATTAGCTTGTTAACGTGCTGCAGTTTACAGAACGATAAATTTTACCATTCTTCCAGACCCAGGGAGTCAACATTTTCCTGTGTTGCTACAGGTGTTTCGATATAGTTGTAGAACTCTGCAGGTTCTTCGCCTGCTGCCAGTTTAACTGCCATATCCAGTGCTTCCTGTGCGTCAAAGTGCGGAGACTGCATAGCTGTTGCTGCAATCTTTCCGTCTCTTACATAGTCCATTGTGCTGTAGCTTCCGGAAGCTGCTGCAAAGATCTTAACATCGTCCTGTCTTCCAGCTGCTTCAATCGCATTCCAAGCACCATAAGCTGCATTGTCATCGAATGTAAATACAGCGTCGATTTCGCCTGCTGCATATTTAACCAGGTAGTTTTCCATTACCTGCTGAGCTTTTTCACGGTTTCCTTCACCTGTCTGGCTGTCCAGAACTTCAATGTTTGTTCCTTCGATACCTTCCTGAAGACCCTGTGTACGTTCCAGAGATGTGGTGTAACCAGCCGGTCCTGTGATCTCAACGATCTTAGCGTCTTCACCGATCTGATTTACCATTTCCTGAGCTGTCTCTTTACCTTCTTCTACGTTTGAAGGTCCAACGTAGCATTTGATGAATTCTTCACCAGCTTCAGCAACGTTTGTGTTGGCTGTCATACAGGGAATACCTGCCTGATTGATGGCTCTTACAGAAGCAACTGCTGTCTCACCGTTAACCGGCCAAACAATAATACAGTCACACTGCATATTAATCAGGTCCTGAATCTGGTTAGCCTGTGTAGTAGCGTCACCTTTCGGGTCAAGAATCTGAAGGTTTACACCTTTTTCTTTTGCGTAGGATACCATCGTATCATAGTAAGATGTCTGATACGGGTCCTGTCCGGAATAGTTTACAACCATACCGATTTTGTAGTCTCCGCTGGCTGCTGCATCATCAGATGAAGCTTCTTCTGTTGCTGCTGCGTCATCTGTTGCTGCTGCATCATCAGATGTGCTATCTTCTGTTGCTGCAGCATCATCTGTCGTTGCTGCTGCGTCGTCACTGCTTCCGCCGCCGCATCCGGTGATGAGCATGGATGCAACCAGGGCTGCACTGATCATGGCTAATAATTTTTTCTTCATTTCTCTTCCTCCTATCAGCTTAAAATGAATTTATATTATTACGCCGGCAGATACCGGCCATAATAACCCTTTTACCTTTCATTTATATCTGTCATTCCAGATTGGCTTTCTTTGTCTTCTTGTTCATCATTACCTTATCCAGATACAGGATACCGATCATGATAAGACCTGTAATCATGGTGTTTACGTATGTCTGAACATTCAGCAGGTTCATGATATTGTCGACTACACCCAGCAGCATAACACCGCCCAGCGTATACCAGATATTACCAACACCACCGGTCAGCTTTGTACCGCCAAGTACAACGCCGGCGATAACCAGCATATGCATATCCGGCCATCCCAGTGTAGGAGTGGAAGCTCCTGAGAATGCCGCGTACATAACACCGCCCAGCGCTCCTGTGAAACCACAGATTACAAAGTTGATAAAAGTAACCAGTTTTGTGTTGATACCTGCGTTGAACGCAGAGTTTTCATTTCCGCCAACAGCATATGTATTACGTCCGTGTGTAGTATATTTCAGCACATAATGCGCAATCAGCAGCATAATGATAAAGATAATGCTGATGTAAGACAGAGGACCTACCTTACCGGCACCAAAATCGATGAATGCCCAGCCCATATCCGTATTCATAGGAATCAGGGACTGTTCGGCATGGTATATATACCCTACACCACGGCAGCCCAGCATCATAGCCAGTGTAACAACGAAAGCATTGATTCTTGCATATGCTACCAGGAATCCGTTGATGCATCCTACCAGAATTCCTACCAGAAGCGCTACGATGATACCGGGAATCATACCGATGCTTCCCTCAAGACCACAGGCAAGGGATGCAGCCAGGGCAACCAGTGTACAGGTGGACATATCAAAGTAGCTGTTAATAATTACAAAAGTCATACCAATTGCCATGATACCCTTCATAGCATTCTGGTTAAATACATTAAACAGGTTGTTTACACTTAAAAATCCATTAACAAAGATGGATGCAAGTACAAAACATACGATCCAGATTGGTATGATAGTGTGTTTTGATAAAAACGCTTTTACTTTTCCCATTTACGCACCCTTCTTTCTTTTTGTCATGATATCGATATAAACGGCTATCAGGATTACAATACACTGTGCAACCCACTGCAGATAATAAGGAAGACCAATGATAACAAATCCATTGTCCAGAATACCAAGGATCAGTACGCCGACAAATGTTTTGTAAACACTTCCGCTTCCACCGTTCAGTGACGCACCGCCCAGGATAACACCGGAAATAACATCGAACTCATAACTTTCACCGATAGTACACTGCGCAGATGCACCACGGGAACAGAGAAGGATAGCACCGATAGCTGTAGAAAGACCGGACAGTACAAAGGTTTTCAGGATAACCATCTTATCGTTGATACCACTGTAACGACATGCTTCATCATTACCTCCAACGGACATAACCTGATGGCCGTAAACACTTCTGTTCAGGTAATATCCCATGATGATAATGAAGATCGCCATAATAATCGCTGAGATCGGAATAGGACCAACGCTTCCTTTTCCAATCTGGGTAAACCAGGCGTTGCTGTCTTTCATCTGAACGAACTGACCATTAGTGTACATCATAGCCGCCGCCTGCAGCACGTTCATCATACCCAGCGTAACAATCATGGAATTCAGCCTGAGATATCCACAGAGATATCCGCTGATTACACCGGATGCCATACCAACGATGATTGTAACAATCATAGCCGGAATCGGTCCGATTTTGTCGTGCAGGTCGATACACATAACGCAGCACAACGAAAGAAGTGAGCCGACAGACAGGTCGAAGTTTCCTCCGATAATGACATAAGTCATACCTGCGCCCATTACGGCGATTGTGGCCACCTGACGGAAAATCAGGATAAAGTTGTCAAAGGTACGAAACTGTTTTGATATTACAAAAAATACCAGATAAACCAGAATCATCGCCAGCACAATACCCTGTTTCTTCAGAGTGGTCAAAAAGTTTTTGTTGCTTTGAGACTCCATTAAACATAACCTCCCGCTTCCTTTTATTTCTCAAATCACGCCTCTGCGTGTTAAGAGCAAAACCTCAAAAAACCAATGCAGCTGTTCATTTATTTTGTTTCTCTAGTAAAATTAACCGAATTTGCAAAAACAAGAAAAATTGTTGATTTTTCGCATGTTTTCCGTCTGCGTTGAATATTATTATAGACCACCGCCTGTCCAAATCCAATGTGCATTTTTGTTTCATCATTCACGAATCTTGTTTTTTATTTTTTAATCCGGGACAATATGCACAAAATACGCAAATCTTTTTTGTATAATATAACAGTATTTTTCTCTTGCATGGTTCTTTTTCCAGCATGATGACAAAAAAATACCTTTCAATCATTTGAATATTGCGTGAACGCGCACATCAGTTATATGATTATAATATTTTGTGTCCGGACACACAATAGAAATATCTCATAATTTTTTTGTGTTTTTTCATGCATATTTACCAATAGCG
>JBMNRA010000094.1:0-7080 GCA_050944415.1 Ruminococcus sp. | reverse complement strand
AGAGAATATCCTCCTTTGTTTATTTTTTTGTCTCATCAACTTAATGATAACACAAAGTGATATTCTCTACATTTATTTTTTTGCTTTTAACTTAAGTAATTTTACGCTATTATAAAAAAATCAAATTAATATTTCTTTTTCCTGAAAAAAAGGTTATAATACAAACACAAGTCCCGATAACAGCGGAAAACGGGACAGAGTACCGGAAATGGAGGGATCCGAATGAAAGGTCGTATTAACACAGAACTGGGCGATATTGTAATCAGTTCGGATGTGATTGCCATGTATGCGGGAAGCGTGGCTGTTGAGTGTTTTGGAATTGTGGGAATGGCAGCTGTGAATATGAAAGATGGTCTGGTGAAGCTGTTGAAGAGGGACAGTCTGAAACATGGCATAAATGTAACATTGAATGATAATAAAATCTCCCTGGATTTTCATGTGATTGTATCATATGGCGTCAGTATTCTGGCAGTTGCGGATAATCTGATCAGTAATGTGAAATATAAAGTGGAAGAGTTCACAGGACTGGAAATAGAGCGTATCAATATTCTTGTTGAGGGCGTAAGAGTTATCGATTAAGGAGGAACTTGTTGTGGCAGTGAATACAATAGATGCCGGAATGCTGAAGACCATGTTTCTGGCAGGAGCAAAAAATCTGGAAGTAAAAAAGGAATGGATAAATGAACTGAATGTCTTTCCGGTTCCGGATGGAGATACCGGCACCAATATGACACTGACGATTATGTCTGCTGTCAAAGAAGTCAATTCTCTTGATGAAATCAATATGGATACTTTGGCCAAGGCTGTTTCTTCCGGTTCGTTAAGAGGAGCCAGAGGAAATTCCGGAGTTATACTTTCTCAGCTGCTGCGGGGGTTCACGAAGGGAATCCGCGGACACAGATCTCTGGATGCGCTGACGATAGCGTCTGCATTTGAAAAAGGCGTGGAAACGGCTTACAAGGCAGTTATGAAACCAAAAGAGGGAACGATCCTTACCGTGGCCAGAGGAGCTGCGGAAAAAGCCGTTATCATGGCGGAGGAATGTGAAGATCTTCAGGTATTTTTTGAAGATATTCTTGCGGAAGCGGAGGCGGTTCTTTCCAGAACACCGGATATGCTTCCGGTTCTCAAAGAGGCAGGCGTGGTGGATTCCGGCGGCCAGGGTTTTGTGGAAATTTTAAGAGGCGCGTATGAAGCCTTTACAGGGAAGGAAATCGACCTTACTTTTGAAACGCCGGAAGGTCCGGGTGTGACAAGAATTACTCCTCAGGCGGAAAAAGATATTAAATTCGGCTACTGCACGGAGTTTATTATTATGACTTCCGAACCCTTCACTGAAAAAGAGGAAAAGGAGTTTAAAGAATATCTGAGCTCCATAGGAGATTCTATCGTATGTGTTGCCGATGAAGATATTGTAAAAGTTCACGTACATACGAATGATCCGGGGCTTGCGATTCAGAAAGCACTGACGTATGGACAGCTTTCCAGAATGAAAATTGACAACATGCGGGAAGAACATCAGGAAAAACTGATTAAGGACGCGGAAAAACTGGCTGCGGCTCAGAAAGAAGAAAAACAGCCGCCCAAGGAGACGGGATTTATATCGGTATCCATAGGCGATGGAATCGGGGAAATCTTCCGGGGGCTGGGTGTGGATTATCTGATTGAAGGCGGGCAGACCATGAATCCCAGCACGGAAGATATGCTCAATGCCATTGATTCGGTCAATGCATCCACAATCTATATCTTTCCGAATAATAAAAACATTATTCTGGCGGCCAATCAGGCAAGGGATCTGACAAAGGACAAGGAAATCATTGTGATTCCCAGTAAGACGGTTCCGCAGGGAATCACGGCCATTATCAGTTATGTTCCGGAAAAAACCGCCCAGGAGAATACGGAGGCCATGCTGGAAAGTCTGGAACACGTAAAAACAGGACAGGTAACTTATGCGGTGCGGGATACCCATATTGACGATAAAGAAATTCACGAAGGAGATATCATGGGAATCGGAGATTCCGGTCTGCTGGCGGTAGGCGATGAAGTGATGGCTGTAACCAAAGAAATGGTCCGCTGCATGGTGGATGAGGATTCGGAACTGATCAGTGTTTACTATGGGGAAGACATCACGGAGGAAACGGCGGGGCAGTTGGGAGATGAGCTGATGGAAGCTTATCCGGACTGCGATGTGGAAATCAATTACGGCGGACAGCCTATCTATTACTGTATAGTTTCAGTTGAATAAGGTTCAGGCACTGTGAAAACAGTGCCTTTTTCACATTTGGGAAGGAGACATAAATGACGGATTCCATAAGAGATTTAAAGGGGGTCGGTGAAAAGACTCAAAAACTTTTTGGGAAGGTAGGCGTAAGCACAAAGGAAGATCTGATCCATTACTATCCCAGAGATTATGATGTCTACCAGCAGCCCGTATCAGTCTCAGCGGCTGCTGCCGGGAGCAGATGCGCGGTTAAAGCCAGGATCAGCCAGACTCTGGATGTTAAGAAGATGGGAAGCAGAACGGTTGTGACCGGAAAAATTCAGGATGAGACGGGCAGTCTTTCCGTCATCTGGTTTAATATGCCCTTTTTGAGAAGTGTGCTGAAAAAGGGCGGAATATATGTGTTCCGGGGAAGAGTAGAAGAAAAAAACGGCAGGCTTTGTATGGATCATCCGGAATATTTTACCCTGGGAGCCTATGAGGGTATGATCCATTTCATGCAGCCGGTATACGGTCTGACAAAGGGCCTGACCAATAAGATGGTGGTGAAGGCGGTAAAACAGCTTCTGGAGGGAGAGCACAGCCTGGAGGAGTATTTACCGGAATCTTTCCGGAAGGAATACGGTCTGGAAGGTTACCGGCAAGCGCTCTGTGACATCCATTTTCCAGAACGGCTGGATGTGCTGGAAAATGCAAGAAAGCGGCTGGTGTTTGATGAGTTTCTGTTTTTCATCCTGACAGTAGCCAGGCTGAAGGAGCAGGCCGAGTCCAGTCAGAGCGTTTGTCCGCTGAAGGAAGTATGGAAAACAGAGGAGATCATAGAGAGCCTCCCCTATGAACTGACCGGGGCACAGAAAAATGTATGGTATGAAATCGAGCGGGATATGAAAAGCAGACGGGCTATGGCCAGGCTGGTGCAGGGAGACGTGGGTAGCGGAAAGACGATAATTGCCTTCCTGGCGATGATTATGGCCGCTGAAAACGGCGCTCAGGCGGCATTGATGGCGCCGACAGAAGTTCTGGCCAGACAACATTATGAGTCGCTGCGGGATCTTTTAAATGATCAGGACTGGGAGAAATACCAGCCGCTTCTGCTGACCGGATCCAATACGGCGAAGGAAAAAAGAGAGCGGTACGAACTGCTGAAGGAGGGAAAAAGCAAGATCGCCATCGGCACTCACGCGCTGTTCCAGAAAAATGTGGAGTATGAAAATCTTGTCCTGGTGATCACGGATGAGCAGCACCGTTTCGGTGTTCATCAGCGGGAAGAATTTTCCAAAAAGGGTGAAAAACCCAATGTGCTGGTCATGAGCGCAACGCCGATTCCCCGGACTCTGGCGGTTATTCTTTACGGGGATCTGGATATATCTGTAATCGATGAACTGCCGGCCAGAAGACTGCCGATAAAAAACTGTGTAGTGGATCAGCGTTACAGAAAAACCGCTTACCGTTTTATCCGGGAACAGGTGGAAGAAGGCCATCAGGCTTATATTATCTGTCCTCTGGTTGAGGAGAGCGAGGGACTGGATGCGGAGAATGTTACGGACTACGAGAAAATGCTGAGAGACCTGTGGCAGGGAAAGGTGCGCACGGGGATCCTTCATGGAAAAATGAAGCCTGCAGATAAAAATGAAGTGATGGAAAAATTCGCTTCAGGCGATATACAGGTGCTGGTGGGAACCACTGTGGTGGAAGTGGGGGTCAATGTACCGAATGCAACAGTCATGATGGTGGAAAATGCGGAGCGGTTCGGACTGGCTTCCCTTCATCAGCTGAGAGGAAGAGTCGGGCGGGGGGACGCCCAGTCCTACTGTATTTTCATGCAGGGGAATCAGGAGCAGGAACATTCCAGACGTCTGGACATCCTGGGAAAAACCAACGACGGATTTCAGATTGCCAGTGAAGATATGAAACTGCGGGGACCGGGGGATTTGCTTGGATTCCGGCAGAGCGGAGATATGGAGTTTAAGCTGGCGGATATTTACCAGGACAGCAAAGTTCTTGAAATGGCCTCAAAGGCAGCGGGCTGGTTAATGGACAATGGAAGATTGGAGAATGAAGAGTACAGAAAACTTTTGAAAAAATTGAAAATTTATATGAAAAACAGGATGAAAGAGATACAACTTTAGCAGATTTCATGTTATAATTAAAAATAATCGTAAAAATGGCAGGGCGGCAGCGGAGGTGAAATCATGGAACCGATTGTACAGATGCATCAGGTCAGGAAATATTATAAGATGGGGGAAGTGACGATTAAAGCCGTTGACGGCATTGATTTTGTCATAGAAAAAGGTGAATTTGCTGTGATCGTAGGTCCCAGCGGAGCCGGAAAAACTACGGTGCTGAATATTCTGGGTGGAATGGATACTTCCGATGAGGGCACCACACTGGTGGATGGCTCTGATATCAGTACCTTTTCTGACCGGCAGCTGACGACCTACCGGAGAAATGATATTGGTTTTGTCTTCCAGTTTTATAATCTGGTTCCTAATCTGACGGCACTGGAGAATGTGGAGCTGGCGGCGCAGATCTGCAGAGATCCGCTGGATGCGGCGTCTGTGCTGGAGGATGTGGGGTTGAAGGATCGGATGAACAATTTTCCGGCACAGCTTTCAGGGGGAGAGCAGCAGCGGGTGGCAATTGCCAGGGCACTGGCGAAAAATCCCAAATTACTTCTTTGTGATGAGCCTACGGGTGCGCTGGACTATCTGACAGGAAAAGCCATTTTAAAATTACTGCAGGATACCTGCCGGAATAAGGGGATGACAGTGGTGGTTATCACTCACAATCTGGCCATAGCGCCCATGGCGGACAGGGTAATCCGGATAAAAAATGGCATGGTGAGTGAGATGACAGTAAATGATTCGCCGATGTCGGTGGAACTGATTGAATGGTAAAGAAGGGTTGTCCGTGATGAAGAAGCATATTCTGCGCAGGGATTTCTTTGTTGAGATCAGGCGCAACAGGAGCAGGTTCATATCGATTCTGGCAATTGTAACGCTGGGAGTGGCTTTTTTGCCGGCGTGCGTGCGGCGGGTCCGGATATGAGACTTTCGGCAGATTCCTTCTATGATAAGCAGAACATGATGGATATTCGAGTCATGGGGACAATGGGAATGACGGAAGAAGACCTGGAGGCAGTGCAGCAGGTGGAGGGAGTAAAATCTGTTGTGCCGGCTTATTCATCTTATCTGTTCTGCGACGGTCAGGAGAGTCAGCATATCTTCGAGTTTATGTCCCTGACGGAAGGAATAAATGAGATTGCGGTAAAGGAAGGGCGTCTGCCTGAAAAATCAGGGGAAGTTCTTCTGGATACCCAGCTGCGGGAAGAATACGGTTATCAGATCGGGGATCAGATTACCGTTTCGGCGGAGCCCGGGGAGGATGTATACGATACGCTGGCAAAGACCGGGTATACGGTGGTGGGATTTGGAGACAGTCCCTTTTATCTGAGTCTGGAAAGAGGTACTTCCACCATCGGAGACGGAAGAGTGGACGGCTTTGCGGTGATTCTCCCGGAAGATTTTTCCATGGATGCCTACAGTGTGCTGTATGTGCAGACGGAAGCAGGCAGAGATATGCTCTGCTACAGCGATGAGTATACAGATGATACGGAAGAAGTTATGAACCGTATTGAAGCACTGGAAGAAGAGCGGTGCGAGGCGAGGCTTGCATCTGTGAAAGAGGAAGGGCAGCAGGCCATTGATGACGGGAAACAGGAAATAGCCGATGCCCGGCAGGAGCTTGCGGACGCCAGACAGGAACTTGCGGACGCCAGACAGGAACTGGAGGATGGAGAACGGGAGCTTGCGGATGGAGAGCAGGAACTGGCAGACAACAGGGAAAAGCTTGCGGAGGCGGAGCGGGAGATCGAAGAAAATGAAGAAACTCTCGCCCAGGGGCGCCAGGAACTGGATCAGGGATACGAAGCGCTGAATCAGGGAATTGAAGAATACAATCGTTCTGCAGAGGAGTATGAGGAAAATGCCAGGGAACTGGAAAAACAGGAGACTTTGCTGAACCAGCAGGAGGAGACCTTTGCTTCTCAGGAAGCGGAACTGACTGCCGGTGAAGACGCACTGCAGGAACAGGAAGCTTTGCTGGAAAGCTCACTGGGAATGGATGTCTCATCTCTTACCGAAGAAGAGCTCATGCAGATGGCGGAACAGCTGCTAAACGCCGGATATGACGTTTCGGATATCATGTCCATGGTCAGCGAGCTGGAGAATGTCCGGCAGGAACTGGCATCCGGCCGGGCACAGCTGGAAAATGGCCGGGCACAGCTTCTGGAGGCGAGAAATCAGCTGGAGGCCGGGAAACAGCAGTTGAATGCGGGATACGATCAGCTGATGCAGGCTTATGAGAAAATAGAAAGCAGCAGAACACTGCTCCAAGAGAAGGAGCAGGAGCTTTTGGACGGTGAAGGACAGCTTCAGACTGCCAGGAATGAGCTGGAAGAAGGGAAAAAAGAACTGGAAGATGGTGAACAGCAGCTTGCGGATGCCCGTCAGGAGCTGGAAGAGGGCTGGCAGGAGCTGGAAGAGGGAGAAGCAGAGTTTAATAAAGAAAGTGAAAAGGCTGAGCAGGAAATTCAGGATGCACAGCAGGAAATCCAGGACGGAGAAGAAGAGCTGGCAGAGCTGGAAATGCCGGAGTGGTACGTTCTGGACAGAAATTCCATTCAGACTTACGTGGAGTATGATCAGGATGCTCAGAGAATTGTTGCCATCGGTACGGTTTTTCCGAGTGTGTGAAACTTTTTCTGTAAATATGTAACTGAAAGGTTCTTCTATGATAAAATCTAATTCATAGGAGGGCCTTTTATTATGGCAAAACAAAAGAAACCTGTACATCGAGTA
>JBMNRA010000093.1:0-7116 GCA_050944415.1 Ruminococcus sp. | reverse complement strand
GGTAGATAGGACAGAGGTGGAAGTGCAGCAATGTATGGAGCTGACTGTTACTAATCGGTCGAAAGTTTGACCTAGAGACTAGGGGAAGTGTTGGATGGAAAAGTATATGCGGTTTTGAAGGTATATCAAAGCTTTTTATAGGGGATTAGTTCAATGGTAGAGCACCGGTCTCCAAAACCGTCGATAGGGGTTCGAATCCCTTATCCCCTGGATGAGAAAAGCGGCATGTTAAATTCATGCCGCTTTTTTACTTTATAAAGAATCAATAATTTCTCCGGCGGTCAGGGCTCGGGAAACAATATAACGAATTTCAGAACTGATATTTGATGCTTCTTCAGGTTTCAGATGAAAAGGTTTATTATCCAGGAATGAATTTGATAATTCATAGACATATGCTTCGTCATTTGTCTGTTCTTCAGCAAAAAGATCTCCTTTGCTGCGCATTTCCTGGGTGGTCTTCTCTTTTCCAAGACTCATTTCCGACAATGTTTCCAGCATAATGCAGAAGTGCTCTTCATCCCATGCCGATAAATACATGCATTTACACAGTCCTTTGTTAAAAAATGGATAGCTGCTGTAGCAATCCATCAGCTCTTTGAAACGCGTTCTGTGACCAGAGTTTTCAAACATGTTTTCTGCGTCAAGTGCGGTGAAGCATTTATCTTTCCACTTCATATAAATCCCCCTCAGTAATGAATAAAGTGTATCTTTAATGCAAATTATAATAGATTGAAGGGAATATCTCAATATTTTTTGTCAATTTTCATCAAAGGGTGTATATTTTTTCCCAAATATTACGTAATAAGGAGCAATTTCCTCTTTATAATGGAAGACTTTCCATTCAATGTAATCCAGCAATGGTATAAACAAAGCGCAGATCAGATACCAGGCAAGGGCAAAAAAAAGATTAATCTGTCCGTCGGGGCTGGAAAAGGGGAGATTACGATAATCCCAGATGTGATAATCAAAGTTTACCAGTTTTCCGCAGATCCATTCCGACAATGTGCACATGGTGCCGCATATTATTACCTGAAATACGTAATCAGTATCGTATGTGTAAAAATTGTTGAGAATACTTAAAAAGAGTGTACCGCATAAACCGGCCAGGATAAACATGGTATAATCAGAAGTATGACGAAAAAGAAGTTCCAGTCCTACATAAGATAATCCGCAGAAAACAAAAAGCGACGTATACTTAATAATCAGATTTTGTATTTTTTTCATGTTGCCAGGTTTCCTCCATGTAAAAGATGTTACTATAGGATATAGAGATTTTGCTTATTATATTCGAAATTATTGGTCAAACTTATGAGAAGCAGATCTATATAGAAATTGCGTTAATGAATAGGATTTGATATAATTAGAATATATGTATGCAAAAAAAGGAAAAGGAGTAGAAAAAATGGGAAACAAAATATCATTTGATTACTCGAAAGCTGCAGGTTTTATTAATGAAGGCGAAGTTAAAATCATGGCGAAGCTGGTAGCAGATGCAAAAGAAACTTTGCTGTCCGGCAACGGGGCTGGAAATGACTTTTTAGGCTGGGTTAATCTTCCGGAAGACTATGACAAGAAAGAATTTGAACGGATTAAAAAAGCAGCACAGAAAATTCAGAGCAACAGTGAGGTTCTGGTGGTAATCGGAATCGGAGGATCCTATCTCGGTGCAAGAGCTGCCATTGAATTTATTAACCATACGTTTAACAATCAGCTTCCCCGCGAAGTGCGAAAAGCACCGGAAGTATATTTTGCCGGAAATAACATCAGCAGTAAATATTTGCAAAATTTAATTGATATCATTGGAAACAGAGATTTTTCTGTAAATGTTATTTCAAAATCAGGTACGACTACAGAACCAGCCATTGCTTTCCGGGTGTTTAAATCACTTCTGGAGAAAAAATATGGAAAAACAGAAGCGGCAGACAGAATATATGCGACAACGGACAAAGCGAAAGGGGCTTTGAAAAAACTTGCATCGGAGGAAGGTTACGAAACGTTTGTGGTTCCGGATGATGTGGGCGGACGTTTTTCAGTATTGTCAGCAGTGGGACTTCTTCCAATTGCTGTAAGTGGTATTGATATCGATCAGCTGATGGCAGGCGCTGCGGCGGGCAGAAAACACGCGATCGAGGCTGATTTTGAGGAAAATGATGCGCTTCAGTATGCAGCTGTCCGCAACATTCTCCACAGAAAGGGTAAATCTGTCGAAATTCTAGCCAATTATGAGCCAAGTCTTCATAGTATGTCTGAATGGTGGAAGCAGCTCTTTGGTGAAAGCGAAGGAAAAGATCAGAAAGGTATTTTCCCAGCCTCAGTTGATCTTACGACGGATCTTCATTCCATGGGACAGTTTATTCAGGACGGTTCCAGGATCATGTTTGAAACAGTTATGAATGTTGAGGAATCTCCATGTGAAATAGTGATCGGCGAGGAGCCTGTAGATCTGGACGGTCTGAACTATCTGGCCGGCAAAAATATGGATTTTGTTAATAAAAATGCTATGAATGGAACAATTCTTGCACATACTGATGGAAATGTTCCCAATCTGGTAGTAAATATCCCTCGTCAGGATGCTTTTACATTGGGACAGCTTTTCTATTTCTTCGAATTTGCATGCGGCATCAGCGGCTATCTGCTGGGAGTTAATCCGTTTAATCAGCCTGGAGTGGAGAGTTACAAAAAAAATATGTTTGCTCTTCTTGGAAAACCAGGTTTCGAGAAAGAAAGAGAGGCGCTGTTGAAAAGACTCTAAGAAGAAATTGACAATAAAATAGAGAAATGGTATTCTTATTTATATTGTATTGTGGCGGATAAGCGGAAAATCCGGTGCAAAGTTTTAGAAAATATAAAGAGATAACGAGGAGGAATTGAAATTATGGTATCTCAGAAAGTAACAATATCGAATCCGACAGGTTTGCATGCAAGACCGGCAGGAGTGCTGGCAAAGGTAGCTGCTCCGTTTAAATCTGATATATATATTTTTGCAGGCGAAAAAAAGGTACAGGTAAAAAGTGTTCTCAGCATTATGGCAGCAGCTATTAAGAAAGGAACAGAAGTTGAAGTTCAGTGCAGCGGTGAAGATGAAGAACAGGCGCTGAAGGCAATTATTGAAGCACTTGAGGGCGGATTGGGCGAATAAGTATGGAAAAAATTTGTGTGGAAAAAACGGCATCGCGAGGAATTGCCGTCGCTCCGGTGTATTTATACCTGGATCCGGATCTGTCTGTTGAAATTTGTCAGATTTCCGAAGAGCAGGTACAGGATGAATTGGATAAGTTCGCGGAGGCCAGATCAGCTGTAATCAGTGACCTGGAAAAATTGTCCCAGACGAATGAGATTTTTGCTGCCCATCTGGAAATTGCAGGAGATTTTATGCTGCAGGAGGGTGTGGAAAACAGAGTAAAAAATGATCTGAAAAACGTGCAGCAGGCAGTAAGCGAAACCATTGAAGAGTATGCCGTCATTTTTGAGTCCATGGATGATGAGTATATGAAGGAGAGAGCTTCGGATGTAAAGGATATCGGAAAACGTCTGCTGGCTGAGCTTAAACACGTGAAGCTGCCTGACCTGGGGGGGATCGCCGAGCCGGTAATTGTAGTGGCACGCGATATGTATCCTTCTGATACGGTTAAGATCAATCCGGCTTTGGTAAAAGGTATCATTACAGAAGAGGGCGGTGTGACAAGCCACGTTTCCATTATTGCCAAAAGCATGGGAATCCCGACGCTGGTAGGAGTTAAAGGGATTCTTTCAAAGGCAGTTGACGGCGAAATTATCTGCATGAATGCGGAAGAAGGCATAATTGTTGTACAGCCGGATAAAGCTGTAGTGGAAGAATATCAAAAGGAAAAAGAAGATTACGAAAATGAAAAAGCACGTCTGGAAAGCCTGAGAAATACTCCGGCCGTTACAAAGGATGGAAAGAGAATTTATCTGTGCGCCAATGTGGGAAATCTGCTGGATATCAGAAATGCCCTGCCTATGAATATCGATGGCGTGGGTCTGTTCCGAAGTGAATTCCTGTATATGCAGAATACACATTTTCCTACAGAGGAAGAACAGTTTAAAGTCTATAAAGAAGCTGCTGAACTTTCGCCACAGGAACTGACGATTCGTACGCTGGATATCGGCGGTGATAAAGAGTTATCTTATTATGAATTCGAGAAAGAAGAGAATCCGTTTCTGGGGTGGAGAGCCATTCGTATTTCTCTTGATATGAAGGAAATGTTCAAGGATCAGATTCGGGCGATTTTAAGAGCCAGCGCTTATGGACATGTGAGAATTATGTTCCCTATGATTATCTCCATGGAAGAGCTGAAAGAATCTAAGGGAATTGTAGAGGAATGTAAACAGGAGCTAAGAGAAAAAGGACAGGCTTTTGACGAAAGCATTGAAGTGGGTATGATGATAGAAACGCCTGCCAGTGTAATTCTTGCAGATGATTTTGCGAAAGAGGCGGATTTCTTCAGTATTGGAACCAATGATCTGACCCAGTATATTCTGGCGGTAGATCGTGGGAATAAGAAGATTGCGAACAGATATGATTATTTTCATCCGGCAGTTTTAAAAGCGATCAGACGCGTCATTGAAGCAGGCCATAAAGAAAATATCAAGGTCGGAATGTGCGGTGAAATGGCAGGTGATCAGAAGGCGGTGGAGCTTCTTCTGGATATGGGACTGGATGAGTTCAGTATGTCGGCTGGAAGTATCGATTACGTAAGAGAACAGATTCTTAATAAAAAATAATGGAAAAGCTGTTGTAAACGATGGTAATCATCGGATACAACAGCTTTTTTCAGTTCTTTTTTGAAACCGCCGGAAGTTTCAGAAGATTTCTGACAGTCTCCTGATAGAAACGCAGCAGTGTATTTTCAAGCAAACTGACAAATAAGCGGTCATCCATGCTTCTTAAAGATTCCAGGAGTTCCGGCTTTTCAAGCAGAGCGCCGATAATTTCACTGGTAATGGCTGCACAGACCGAACTGTCTTTGCCCTCAGGAATCAACGATACGATGGCTCCCAGTATAATCTTTGTCTTGTCATAGACAGGCGGATCCAGCCGAACATACCCAAAGCAGGCGCGATCTGCCAGGGAGCTGCGTCCGTGAAGAAGAAGCGCATGAAACGGTTTGATGTAAGTATCGGACAGATGATCCCTGGCTTTCAGGATTTGATAAAAGTGTTGTTCCATTTCATCATTTTCCGCAAAAAGAGAAGCTGCATGAGATATTACCTCTTCCCGATTTTTCAGTACAGGCGCCTGACCAATTCGTACATCTTCCAGCAAACGATAAATTTCAGTTCCCAGTTTTGAAATATATTCTACTTCAGTTCGGGATAAAGGTGGTGCAGGAACAGAAATTTCAGGAGAATTCCGGCGCTTTTTCTTCTGTAGCAGACTGAGTTTGGAAGTCAGCAGCATTTTATCCTGCCGTGTCAGAATCGGATTGACCTGAAGACAACGGTAGGGTATATTGAGTTTTATCGTTGATATCACCAGATCTACTCTGTCCTGTGCCAGCTTCTCACAGTCTATGTCAAATGCAGACATGATTCCGCGGATATCCAGGTCAGGGTATTCTTTCTTCAGGCTGGAAGCCAGAAGACGGGAGCTTCCAATGCCGGAAGGGCAGACCAGAATGGCGGAAATCTTCCGTTCCTGATTTTCCTTCCTCTCTTGTGCCATTACAAAGTAAATAGTGATAAAACCTACTTCACTGGCATAAATCTCAGCGATGTCAAACATTTCTTTTAATATTTCCGTGCCTGTTTCGCAGGCACAATAGACATCGGCGTATTTTTCCTGAAATTCTTCCAGAAGAGGATTTTCAATTGTAATACCTGCGCGCAGACGGCCGATGGCGGGCTGCAGATGGCTTTCCAGATCCTTTAAGAGCTGAGTATCATCGGTAAAATCCATATGTAAAGCTTCTCCCACATTTTTGATAATTTCCAGCGTCACCTGATGAATGTCAAAATCTCTGCGCCTCGTAAGATCCATGGATTGAGCAGGCCAGATATGGATACCGGTAAGATAAGCAGCCAGATAACCTGTTTCGGCTGCCGCAGGTGGGAGCTTGAACTGCTGCCGCAGGAGTCTTGTGATGTGGTCGGCTACCGCATACTCCGGTTCCATGGATTTTTGAGAAAAAATGCTTTCTTCTTCAGGGATGAAACATCCTTTTAACCCGCGGTGAACGGCCAGGGATACGTATATCAGAAGACGCAGATGTTCATTGTCAGACAAATGAATATTCAGTTGTTTTTCACAGTCTGACAGAACATTCTCAACACAGCTGACAATGGAAGAATCGATATCCTGAGTCAGATAAAAATTCCAGGCATCAGGAAGGCTGCGGCCGGTTTCAGACTGCAGATTGCGTGTGATCCGGTCGAAAAGGCTGGAGGCTGCCGCCTGCCTTCTGGCAGTCTCAGAACCTTCAATAAAGATTCCCAGTCCCTGCCGGCGATGCAGCTGCAGCTGATATTTCTCAAACCAGGGAGTGAGCTGATTCAGATCGGTCAGAAGAGTACTTTCAGAAATGCTCAATCTGGTGGCGAGGTACAGGGATTTCACCGGTTCATCAGAAAAAAGAAGAAAATGACAGAGAAAACTCTGGCGCTGTCTGCGGTCGTCCAGAAGGATATTTGCTGTTCCGTCGGACTGCAGAAGATCCAGAAGTTTCTGACGTCTGTCCTCCGGTTCATCAAGCATCAGTCCAACGCTGCGTTTGCGAATAAAACGGAAACCGTTTTCACTCAGCCATCGCTCCACCGTGATCAGCTCCCGCTGGATGGAACGGGTGCTGACGCCCAGCTCCTCAGAAACTGCAGATACAGTTACGGGATGATTTTGAGGAAAATGTGTTAAAATTTCAATGATTTCTCTGGCCCGGGATGTAAGCTGCATTGACGTTCTCCTTTGCAAGTTTCTTTCGTTTCATTTATTATACAGGACTTTTCAACAATTGACAAATGGCAGATGTATTTGGATAGCGTCAAGATACTTTAAGTTGAAAAAATATAGAAGTATCCCTTTGCGTTTCATCATTTATATATTTCCTAGGTGTGCATTAAACCAGATTACCTTCTTAGCTGTATATCCAGGGATTGAAG
>JBMNRA010000092.1:0-7244 GCA_050944415.1 Ruminococcus sp. | reverse complement strand
GCTTCAATCCCTGGATATACAGCTAAGAAGGTAATCTGGTTTAATGCACACCTAGGAAATATATAAATGATGAAACGCAAAGGGATACTTCTATATTTTTTCAACTTAAAGTATCTTGACGCTATCGACGCATGGATTTCCGTTGCTTTTTTTATGAAGATATCGTATACTTTACTCAAATCATTTGCTAATATAGAGAAAAGGAGGACCCTATGGAATCTGTTGTATGGCTGATTCTGCTGGTGGTATTGATTCTGATTGAGATTATCACTCTCGGACTGTCCACCATCTGGTTTGCCGGCGGGGCGCTGGCGGCCTTTATTGCGGCTCTTTTCCATGCGCCGGTGACCGTTCAGGTGATTCTGTTTCTGGTGGTATCCATCATACTCCTTGTGTTTACCAGACCGGTGGCGGTCAGGTATCTGAATCACACAAGAGTCAGGACCAACGTGGAAAGCCTGATAGGAAAAAAAGCGGTAGTCAGTGAAACCATAGATAATATACGGGGCGCCGGGCATGTAACAGTAAACGGACTGGAGTGGATGGCCCGCAGCCGGGATGAGGGGATTATAGAGAAAGAGGAGATCGTCCGAATCATCCGTGTGGAAGGGGTTAAACTGATTGTAGAAAAAGTTGCAGAGAAAGGGGAATAGCATGATTATAGTAGTATTTATCATTTTTCTGATTCTGGTGCTCTGGGTTGCGGCTTCCTGCGTAAAAGTGGTTCCGCAGGCGAAAGCTTACGTTATTGAAAGGCTGGGGGCATACCGGGTTACCTGGTCTACAGGACTTCACTTTAAAGCGCCTTTTATCGAGCGCGTGGCAAGAAAAGTTAATCTGAAGGAACAGGTTGTGGATTTTCCGCCTCAGGCGGTAATTACGAAGGATAATGTTACCATGAGTATTGACACGGTAATCTTTTTCCAGATCACGGATCCCAAGCTTTTTGCCTACGGCGTGGAGAGTCCCATTATGGCCATCGAGAATCTGACGGCCACCACACTGCGTAATATTATCGGTGAGATGGAGCTGGATGAAACCTTAACTTCACGTGAAGTTATCAACGCCAAGATGAGCAGCGCCCTGGATATCGCTACGGATCCCTGGGGCATTAAAGTAAACCGTGTGGAACTTAAGAATATCATGCCGCCGGCAGCGATTCAGGAAGCCATGGAAAAGCAGATGAAGGCGGAACGGGAACGCCGTGAGTCCATTCTGATCGCGGAAGGTGAGAAAAAATCCACCATTCTTGTGGCGGAAGGTAAGAAAGAATCGGCCATCCTGGACGCGGAGGCGGAAAAGACGGCGGCTATTCTGCGGGCGGAAGCGGAAAAAGAGAAGATGATTAAGGAGGCGGAAGGTCAGGCAGAGGCAATTCTGAAGGTGCAGCAGGCCAATGCGGACGGTATTCGTTTCCTGAAAGAGGCCGGGGCGGATGAGTCGGTACTGACCCTGAAAAGTCTGGAAGCGCTGGGAACTCTGGCCAACGGAAACGCGACCAAGATTGTGGTGCCTTCCGATCTCCAGGGGCTGGCCGGCCTGGCAACATCTCTGAAAGAAATTATAAAAGAGTAATGTGGTTTTCAACGGTGAAACACTTCCTGTCATACAGGAAGTGTTTCTATGTACACATAAAGGAGGATGAAGATGAATTTAAAAGGAAGAAACTTTTTGACGTTAAAGGATTTTACAAAGGACGAGATTACTTATCTGCTGGATCTGTCGGCGCGCCTGAAAGAGGCCAAGAAGAAAGGCCGGTCTGTGCGTTTTTATGAAGGGAAAAATATTGCGCTGATCTTTGAAAAAACCAGCACCAGGACGAGATGTTCCTTTGAAGTGGCGGCTCATGATCTGGGAATGGGAGTAACCTATCTGGATCCTTCCGGTTCTCAGATCGGGAAAAAAGAAAGCATCCGGGATACCGCCCGCGTGCTGGGAAGAATGTACGAAGGAATCGAATACAGAGGATTCGGTCAGGAGATTGTGGAAGAGCTGGCAAAATATGCCGGAGTTCCCGTGTGGAACGGTCTGACCAATGAATACCATCCCACACAGATGTTGGCAGATCTGCTGACGATCCGGGAACATCTGGGACATCTGGAAGGCATTAAACTGGTGTATATGGGAGACGCCCGTTATAACATGGGAAATTCTCTCATGATTGCCTGCTCCAAAATGGGCATGCACTTTACCGCGTGTACGGCCAAGGAATATTTCCCCAACGAGGAGCTGGTGAAACAGTGCCGGGAGTATGCCAAAGAAAGCGGCGGCACTATTACGCTGACGGAAGATGTGGAGACTGGAGTAAAAGACGCCGATGTCATTTACACCGACGTGTGGGTATCCATGGGAGAACCGGACAGCGTGTGGGAAGAACGGCTGAGGACCTTAAAGCCTTATCAGGTAAATAAGAAAGTCATGGACCTGGCGGGAGAAAAGGCTATTTTCATGCATTGCCTGCCTGCTTTCCATGATCTGAATACAACAATCGGAAAACAGATTTTTGAAAAATACGGTATCACGGAGATGGAAGTGACAGACGAAGTCTTTGAATCCGCTCAGTCGGTGGTATTTGATGAAGCGGAAAACAGGATGCACACCATTAAAGCGGTGATCGTGGCAACGCTGGGAGATGAGACGGTCCATGAAGACTGAAATTCTGAAAATACTGCGAAACAGCAGCGAATACGTTTCCGGCCAGGAGTTGTGCAGCCGTCTGGGAGTTTCCAGGACGGCGGTATGGAAAACCATACAGCAGATAAAAGCAGACGGATATGAAGTGGAGGCTGTGCCCAACAAAGGGTATCGGATTGTCCGGGAACCGGTGGATCTTCTGAATGAAAATGAGCTGAAAAGCCGGCTGAAAACATCAGAGATGGGAACCCGGGTATATTATAAAGCGGAAGCGGATTCTACCAATACCTGGGCGAAAGAGCTGGCGGAGGAGGGCGCGCCCTCTGGTACGCTGGTCTGTGCCGATTCACAGATCAGAGGCAAGGGGAGGAGAGGACGCCGTTGGGAATCTCCCGGCGGAAGTTCTCTTTATATGACTCTGATTCTGCGGCCGGACATCCTGCCACGGCAGGCCTCCGCGCTGACACTGGTGATGGGGCTGTCGGTTGCGGAAGGGCTGCGGAATATGACCGGACTGGAAGCCGGTATTAAATGGCCCAACGATGTGGTGGTTGCCGGAAAAAAGATCTGCGGCATTCTGACAGAGATGAGCGCTCAGATAGATTACGTGGAATACCTCGTGGTGGGCACGGGGATTAATGTCAACCGGATGGATTTCTCTCAGGAGCTGTCAGAGACAGCCACATCTGTGGAGCTGGAGCTGGGATATAAAATTTCCCGGGCGGAACTGGCGGTGGAAGTGCTGGCCTGCTTTGAAAAAAATTACCGGGTATTTCTGGAGACCTGCGATATGTCAAAGCTGCGTCAGACTTATGACAGTATGCTGGTCAACCAAAATCGTCAGGTGAAGGTAACAGGAACGGGAGAGCCCTGGGAAGGGACAGCTCTGGGAATCAATGACAACGGCGAGCTTCTGGTAAAGGATTCAGAGGGTAAGATAAGAGAAGTATATGCCGGGGAAGTATCGGTAAGAGGTTCCCGCGGTTATATTTAGGAGGTTGAAGATGAATTCTGAAGAGGTGGTGCTCTGCGGCGCCAGCGCTTATGAACAGAAATATTATTTTAATGAAGATTTTTCAGCTCTTCCCCAGAACATTAAAGATGAGATTCAGATTATGTGCGTGATGTTTACGGAAGATGTGGGCGGAGTGCTGATGCTCTTTTTTGACGGAGAGGGAAACCTGCAGTTCCGCGTGGAATCTCTGGAAGCGGACGCTATGTTTGATGAGATTGGAAGCGCTCTTAAGATAAAGGAGCTGCAGCGGACAAAACAGGAGCTTTTAACCTCTCTGGAGACTTATTACCGGGTATTTTTTCTGGGAGAGGAGCTGGAAGAGAAATGAAGCTGGAAATTGGTGACGTGACTCTTGATAATCCGCTGATTCTGGCTCCCATGGCAGGAGTTACGGATCTTCCCTTCCGGCTGCTCTGCAAAGAGCAGGGCGCGGGTCTTCTCTGTACAGAAATGATCAGCGCCAAGGCGATTTTATATAAGAATAAAAATACGAAAGCCCTGATGAAAATTCTGCCTCAGGAAAGGCCGGTATCTCTGCAGCTTTTCGGCTCAGAACCGGAGGTGATGGGGCTCATCGCTGCTCAGATTGAGAATGAGCCTTTTGATATTCTGGATATCAATATGGGCTGTCCTGTTCCCAAAGTGGTAAATAACGGGGAGGGTTCCGCTCTTATGAAAGATCCGGAAAAGGTGCAAAAGATTGTGTCGGCGGTGGTCAGGGCGATAAAAAAACCGGTGACTGTAAAGATCAGGAAAGGGTTTGACGCTGAACATGAAAATGCGGTGGAGATCGCGAAAATCATTGAAGACTGCGGAGCGGCCGCAGTGGCGGTTCACGGCAGGACGAGGGAGCAGTATTATTCCGGAAAAGCTGACTGGGATATGATCCGCAGGGTAAAGGAAGCGGTTAAGATACCGGTGATCGGAAACGGTGACGTGGATTCTCCCCTGCAGGCAAAAGCCATGATAGAGCAGACCGGCTGCGACGGCATTATGATCGGCCGGGCGGCCAGAGGCAATCCCTGGATCTTTCACCGGATCAATACCTATCTGGAAAGCGGCCGGCTGGAAGAGGAACCTTCCAGAAAAGAGATCGCGGAAATGATGCTTCGCCATGCCAGGCTTCAGGTGGAGGTAAAGGGCGAGTATACGGGAATCCGGGAAATGAGAAAACACGTCGCTTGGTATACGGCAGGCCTTCCCCATTCGGCCAGACTCCGGGGAATGGTAAATGAAATCTCTTCGCTTAAGGATCTAGAGAGAATGATAGAAGAGAATTTTTACTGACTTTTGTAAAAATTATACAGGTATGGAAGAGAGGCGGCTGTAATATACTGATAGAAAAATTTGTAACGGTTCAGCCGGCTGCCCGGATTCCGCAGCATGCACGGCTGAATCCTCGCTTATGGCTGAACAGTTACAAAAATCTTGACATTTGCCAACAGTTTTTATATAATATTGTGACTGTTAAGATGGAATGAAAGGGTGTGTAGATAAGATGGAAGAAAAGAAAAATATATTGACATATGCAGGCCTTAAGAAACTGGAAGATGAACTTCATGATCTGAAAGGGGTAAAGAGACAAGAAGTAGCGGATAAGATCAAGGAAGCCCGTGAGCAGGGGGATTTATCAGAGAACGCGGAGTATGATGCCGCGAAGGATGAACAGAGGGATATTGAGGCGCGTATTGAGGAGATTGAGAAAATTCTCAAGAACGCGGAAGTTGTTGTGGAAGATGAGGTGGATTATACTACCATCAGTGTGGGCTGCCGCGTAAAGGTTCATGATATGGAATACGATGAAGACATGGAATTCCAGATTGTAGGTTCTACAGAAGCCAACAGTCTTCAGGGCAAGATATCCAATGAATCTCCGGTGGGAAAAGCGCTGATCGGTTCCAAGATCGGACAGATCGTAAATGTGGAACTTCCGGCCGGCGTTATGCAGTATGAAGTTTTGAACATTGAAAGAAATATTTAAGAATCGAAAATCAGAGGAGTAGGTAAGATATGGCTGAACAACAAAAGCAGACCAAGGAACAGGATATTAACCAGCTGCTGAAGGTGCGGCGGGAAAAACTGCAGACACTGCAGGAGGAGGGGAAAGACCCATTTAGCATCACCAGATATGATGTAACACACCACAGCGCGGAGATTAAAGAACATTTCGATGAGCTGGAAGGAAAAGAGGTTTCCATTGCGGGCCGCGTTATGCAGAAACGTGTAATGGGAAAAGCCTCTTTTTGTAATGTCCAGGATCTTCAGGGGTCGATTCAGTCATATGTGGCTAGAGACAGTATCGGCGAAGATTCCTATAAGGATTTTAAAAAGCTGGATATCGGAGATATCGTTGGAATCAAAGGCGAGGTCTTTAAGACAAAGACAGGAGAGATTTCTGTTCATGCTTCCAGCGTTACATTGCTGTCCAAGAGTCTCCAGGTTCTTCCGGAGAAGTTCCATGGTCTGACCAATACGGATCTGCGTTACCGTCAGAGATATGTGGATCTGATTATGAATCCGGAAGTAAAGGATACTTTTATCAAGAGGTCTAAGATTATCAGCGCCATCCGGAAATATCTGGACGGTGAAGGATTTATGGAAGTAGAGACTCCCATGCTGGTTGCCAATGCCGGCGGCGCGTCAGCGCGCCCATTTGAGACTCATTTCAATGCGCTGGATGAGGATCTGAAGCTTAGGATTTCTCTGGAGCTGTATCTGAAAAGACTGATTGTGGGAGGTCTGGAGAGAGTATATGAGATCGGACGTGTATTCAGAAACGAAGGACTGGATACCCGCCATAATCCGGAATTTACTCTGATGGAGCTTTACCAGGCCTATACCGATTATAACGGAATGATGGATCTGACAGAAAATCTGTACCGTTTTGTGGCCCAGGAAGTGCTGGGTACAACGAAGATTGTATATAACGGTGTGGAGATGGATCTGGGCAGGCCCTTTGAGCGGATTACCATGGTGGATGCCGTTAAAAAATATGCCGGTGTGGACTGGAATGAGGTGAAGACGCTGGAACAGGCCAGGGAGCTGGCGAAAGAGCATCATGTGGAGTTTGAGGAACGCCATAAGAAGGGAGATATTCTTTCCCTGTTTTTCGAAGAGTTCGCAGAGAAACACTTGATCCAGCCTACCTTTGTTATGGATCATCCTATTGAAATATCGCCGCTTACCAAGAAAAAACCGGATAATCCGGACTATGTGGAGCGTTTTGAGTTCTTCATGAACGGCTGGGAGATGGCCAATGCCTACTCTGAGCTGAATGATCCCATTGACCAGAGGGAACGTTTCAAGGCGCAGGAAGAGATGTTGGCTCAGGGCGATGAGGAGGCCAACACTACAGATGAAGATTTCCTGAATGCGCTGGAAATCGGTATGCCTCCCACAGGCGGTATCGGCTTCGGCATCGACCGGATGTGTATGCTTCTGACAGATTCCGCAGCCATTCGTGACGTTCTGCTGTTCCCGACAATGAAGACCCTCGGTGGTGTAAAATCCGAAAATGGTGTAAGTTCTAAAGAGGTTTCTACACCAAATTCAGAGCCGGAAAAAATTGATTTCTCTAATGTAAAGATTGAGCCAA
>JBMNRA010000091.1:0-7403 GCA_050944415.1 Ruminococcus sp. | reverse complement strand
ACGCTGATATCTCCGCAATAGAACCAGCCGTTCCATACGACACTGACAGAAATCATTATGAGCTTCTGGCGCGACGGGCAAAAAAAGAACACGATGAAAATATGCATCCTAAGATAAAAAGTAAAATCAATATCAATGATTATGATGTGATTTTTATCGGCTATCCAATCTGGTGGTACACTTTGCCAATGATCCTGTATACGCTGTTTGAAACTTATGATTTTAGTGACAAAGTTATTATTCCTTTTAATACACATTTGGGATCGCGTGACGGAGGTACCTATGAGACGATAAGACAATTGGCTCCAGGGGCAGTTGTTTTGAAAGGACTGCCGATCGAAATGCAGGAAGCAGAAAAAAATCCAGCATCTACTGTGAAAAAATGGCTGGCAGAAATTTATAATCTGAACAGGAGGATTCAAAATGGAAAGTATTGAAAACAAAGTAGTCATTATCACCGGAGCTTCATCCGGTATTGGAGCAGAAACAGCGAGAGTTCTTGCAAGAAATGGGGCAAAGGTAGTCCTTTCCGCAAGGCGTGAGGAAAGGTTGAAAAAACTGGCCGAAGAAATCGGTGAAAATGCGTTTTATCTAAAATCAGATGTATCCAATGCGGAAGATATGCAGACGTTAGTCAAATTAGCAAAAGAAAAATTCGGAAAGGTAGATGCGCTGTTTGCGAATGCCGGAATCATGCCGGGGGGAAATATGTCCGAGTTAAAAGTAAAAGACTGGATGGGAATGGTCAATATCAATATCGTAGGCGTCCTGAATTCTATGGCAGCCGTTCTGCCTGAATTCATCGCACAGAAAAGCGGACACATCATTGTAACTTCTTCAGCGGCAGGGCTCAGGTCTGTTCCCGGAAACGCAGTTTACTGCGGTACCAAACACTTTGTACGGGCTATGCTGGATTCCTTCCGTATGGAGGCGGCAACAGAAGGCACGAATATCCACGCCACTACCATCTATCCCGGAGCCGTTAAGACAGAGCTTTTGAACACGATCGCTCCTTCTGAGACTAAGGCCATGTTGGAAAAGTTCTATGAGGATGCAGGCATTACTCCAGACGTCATTGCCAACGCAGTTTTATATGCAATTTCCCAGCCGGATAACGTAAATGTTTCCGATTTAGTGGTGCGCCCCAGCAAGGAAGCGTAACGGGAGGGATACATTATGCTGAAGATTACATTGAACAGTGGCTGTGAAATGCCCCAGCTTGGAATTGGAACATTTATGGCGTACCCCTTGTTCTGAAAAAAATATAACGGCTGGGCGTCCAGAGAGATGATCGATATTTTTACAAAATACGGCACAGTGCTACCGGATCAGTTTGTGGCAAGTGCCAAGGCAGTACGGCTGGCTCATGAGATTGATCCGGAATATAAAGTAGGATGTATGCAGCTTTTTGCAACCATGTATCCTCTTACCTGTAACCCGGATGATGTAGTTGAATGCCAGAAAATCAAGCGTGTCAAAAACTGGTTTTGCGGGGATGTGCAGGTCCGAAGTTAGTATCCGGCCTATATGAAGCGTTAATTCAAAGAACATGACATCCATGTGAAAATGGAAGAAGGAGATGCAGAAATTCTCCGAAAGGAATGTGTGGATTATTGTACGTTTTCTTATTATATTTATATGAGCGGATGTATCAGTGCGGATCAAAATCACGAGCAGGCGGAAGGCAATCTGATTGGCGGCGTGTCAAATCCGTATCTAAAGGCCAGTGACTGGGAATAGCAGATCGATCCCAAGGGACTGCGGTATACATAAATGTATAGATCTTGTGAGTACATCTACAGGTGAGATGGCAAAAAGGTACGGTTTTATCTATGCGGAAAAATATGACGGCGGAACCGGAGATCTTTCCCGAAAGAAAAAGAAACCATTTGACTGGTATAAGAAAGTTAAAGAAAGCAATGGGGAAGTACTGTGATAAAGAAAAGATATCTGTTTATGGCAGGAACAGCCGTAGCTGCAGCATTATGGTGCCGGCTGCGTGATGAAAAGTATCCTCTGGCGGAGGGATATCTGCTTATAAATATATTTGTTGTTCCGGAATCTTTCCTTTCCTCTTGCATTTTAAGGATAGCAAATAGCCGGTTGGCTTCCATGAAGCTTCTGCCTTCTCCCCGGGGGATAAAGGGGGAGACAAATCGGAAGATATACGTATTGACAGGCAACGGATTGCAGTAGAAGGAGACAGTGCAGGCGATGCTTTTACGGCTGCTTTTACGGCTCAGAAGCAGTGCAGAAGGAAAGTTTGATATCTGTTTTCAGATGCTGGTTTATTCTGTTCTGGAATGTGTAATAACAACGGCGGGATTCTTTTCGCACGGGGGCTTGCCATCGTTATGAAGACAGGCATTCCGGCAGGTGGGAAAATCCTTTGGCACAGCGGCTGTTTCATTAGCAGCATCAGGAAGCAGCAATGCATCGGATTTTTCACTGCCAATCATTCTGCTGATGATTATAATACTGTGTAGAACTGTATGGAAATGAGCTTAAACTTTGAGGTATAAACACCGGAACTTATTGTTTCTTCAATAAATACAAAAGCGGTCTTATAATTTATAATAGAAAAGAGAAAAGGAGAGATCTGTTATGCAGAAGTTTGTCTATGAGTATGCGACAAAGGTTTATTTCGGAGAAGGCGCAGCAAAAGAGCATCTTGCGGCTACTGTCTCAGAATACGGTGAGAATGTGATGCTGGCTTATGGCGGCGGTTCGGTAAAAAAGAACGGGATTTACGATGAGGTGAAGGAAATCCTTGAGGACGCAGGAAAGAAAGTGTTCGATTTCAATGGTATCATGTCTAATCCCACTTATGCAAAAGTGCAGGAAGGCGCGAAGCTGGCGAAAGAAAACAAGATTGATTTTATCCTTGCGGTAGGCGGCGGTTCCGTCATCGACTGCTGCAAGATAGTGGCGGCTCAGGCGAAGACAGACAAAGACCTGTGGGAGATGGAGATGACAGATCATCAGTTCCCGACAGACGTCCTGCCTATGGGAGCCATCGTCACAGCTTCCGGTACAGGGGCTGAGATGAACGGTGGAGCAGTTATCACAAATGAAGAGATGGTGATCAAGGCAGGCATGGCGGCAGCAGCTCCCAGATTTGCGATCCTTGATCCGGCCTATACAGCGTCTGTTCCAAGAATGCAAGTAATCTCCGGAGCTTTTGATACACTGAGCCATGCGATGGAGACCTACTTTGGAAATTCAGACCAGAATAATGTCTCCGATGATGTGGCTCTTGCCATTATGAAAAATACAGTTGTGAATATGAAACGGCTGCTTGGAAATGTAAACGATATGCAGGCAAGAGGAAACCTGATGTGGGATTCCGCTATGGCAGAGAACGGCATCCTGAAAGTCGGAAGAGTGACAGACTTCCAGGCACATCAGCTGGAGCATCAGCTCGGAGCCTATACGGACTGTAACCACGGACAGGGACTTGCAGTGATCCATCCGGCTTATTACCGCCACGTTATGAAAGAGGCGGAGGAGAAGTTCACCAGATTTGCAAAGGAAGTATTCAGTGCTGATACAGCTGAAGCCGGAGTGGACGCCCTGGCGGAATTTATTAAAGAATGCGGACTTCCGACAAAGATGAGCGAATTGAAGTCAAAAGTGGAGATCACCCCTGAGATTTTACGGAAAGTGGCGGATACATGCAACGTGATCAAGTGTGGACCGAGAGAGCTGAACCGCGACGAGATCTATGATATCCTGATGGAATGTATGTAATAATTCAGAGAAATCTGGGCGCAGGCAATGGAAAGTCTGCGCTCAAACTATAATCGATGATATGAGGTGGCATTTTTATGAAAACATGGCTGATCACAGGCTGCTCCAGCGGACTCGGAAGAGGGATCGCGGAGGCGGCTTTAAAACACGGAGAAAACGTAGCGGTCACAGCCAGAAATGTAGAACAAATCAAAGAACTGGCAGAACAGTATACGGACCATGCACTTATCCTGAGACTGGATCTGAACGACAGAGAAAGTATGAAAAATGCTGCAGACTCTACGATAAAGGTTTTCGGCGGGATCGATGTGCTGGTCAATAATGCAGGGCATGGGTACCGTGCGGCCGTAGAGGAAAGTGAGCCCGAGAAAGTAAAAGAGCTTTTTGATATAAATTTTTTCGCGCCGGCAGAATTGATGAAGATGGTATTGCCGGCGATGCGTGCACAGAAAAGTGGTTTTATCGTGAATGTGACTTCCATCGGAGCTGTGCGGGGAGCCCTTGGAAACGGGTATTATTCGGCTGCAAAGGGAGCGCTGGAACTTTTGACAGAAGCCCTGGCAAAGGAAACGGAACATCTGGGTATCCGTACCATGCTGGTAGAACCGGGAGCGCTTCGGACCAACTTCTACGGAGACGGGCTTCGTGGAACGGAAAGCCGGATTTCAGACTATGATGTGCTGGCGGATCGATATCGGAAAGAAAATCTGATCAATAACCGTGATCAGCTCGGAGATCCGATGAAAGGCGGAGAAGTGATCGTGGATACGATCCTGAGCGGAAAGATGCCTTCCCGTCTGCTTCTGGGCAGTGATGCGGTGCAGGCTGCACAGAATGTGCTGAAAGACAGGCTTCAGGAAACAGAGAATTGGATGGATGTAAGCCGCAGGTCGGATTACAGATAAAAACCTGTACGGATCAGGAAAGAAGGAAGAAAAACCATGAAGAAAGAAATATCGGAAAAAGAGCTGTTTGAGACGATATCGGTTCCACGGGCAGTGGCGACTCTGGCAATTCCTACGATCATCAGTCAGGTAGTGACGATGATCTACAATCTGGCGGACACTTTCTTCGTAGGACAGATTGGAAATCCATATATGGTTGCAGCGGTGTCACTGGTCTCTCCGTGGTTTAATCTGTTAACTGCGCTGGGAAATCTGTTCGGCCTGGGCGGCGGCAGCCTGATATCAAGAATGCTGGGAAGGCAGAACCACAAGGATATCAGGAATGTATCCGCTTTCAGTGTGTGGGGCGGCGCAGCGACAACACTTGTATTTTCTCTCCTTACTTTTGTGTTTCGCCGTCCGCTTCTTAATTTTCTCGGCGCCAGCCCGGATACATATGGATATGCGGAGAGCTATCTGATCTGGGTTGTAGTTCTTGGCGGAGTGCCTACCATGTTGAGTCTTTCTCTTGGACATCTTCTGAGAAGTGAGGGACATGCCCATCCGGCAAGTACAGGGATGATGTTCGGCGGGATTCTGAATGTGATTCTGGACCCGGTTCTCATCTTCGGGTTTGAGCTTGATGTGGCGGGCGCTGCGATTGCGACGGCATTTTCCAATCTGGCGTCTGTCGTGTTTTTTGTGGTGATCTATATGAGACTGGGAGAACGGACCAGTGTTTCTCTCCACCCGAAGAACTTTACCTTCCGATTTGTCCGTCAGATTTTTTCCGTGGGGCTTGCGTCGGCCCTGGCTACGGCGCTCGGTAATGCGTCGAATATGGTTATTGTGAAACTTTCTTCCGGATACGGAGACATTCCTGTGGCGGCTTATGGGATTGTAAAGAGGATCGACCAGTTTCCGCTGAATGTGTCTATGGGACTGTGTCAGGGATTTATGCCGCTGGTGGGATATAATTATGCATCCGGCGACTATAAGCGGATGCGGAAGGTCTCTTATTTTTCATGGAAGACGGCATTGATCATGTCCGCATGTTTTATTGCCTGCTTTGCGGTGTTTGCACCCAAGATCCTTCATCTGTTTATTCCTGAGGTCCAGACAAGTACACTGGGAGCCAGCTTCCTGCGGATCGCATGCCTGGCTGTACCGCTGACTTCAGTGAACTTTCTGATCAGTTATACTCTTCAGGCAATGGGAAAGGGAACCCAGTCTGCAATCCTTACCTTCAGCAGACAGGGACTTCTCAATATCCCGCTGCTGATCCTGATGGATATCACCATCGGACTGTACGGTATGATCTGGACACAGCTTGTTGTTGAGATCATCATGCTGCCGGTGTCTTTTGGAATGTATCTGCATACGCTGAAAAAGCTGAAAAAACCGGAAGAAAGGACGAAAGAGGTGTGATACGATGAAAAAGAAAATCATTGGCGTCCTGCTGGTCATGCTATCTGTGCTTGCAGTTAGCGGATGTGCGGACAGTGGGAGAAATCCAGAAGAAAATACAAATATAATAGATGAAGATTCCAGCCTGCAGTCCGGGGCAGAAAGTGAGGATACCGTGACAGAGGGTACGGAAGAGTACAAAGGGTTTATTCTCGATAATGTCCTGCACTCGGAGAGTGAGGGAGATATCCGCTATAACCTGTATGTTCCGGACAGCTACGACGGGAGTGAGCCTTATGCGCTGTTCTTTACTCTGCCTGGTTATGAGGGACTGTATTTTCAAGGAGTAGGTGAAAATCTGTACAGTGAAAACTTTGGATTCGAAGCGCAGGATTACATACAGGATATGATCGTTGTAGCGCCCCAGCTCTCAGACTGGGGAGAGACGTCGGCGGACCAGACCATTGCCCTTGCGGAATATTTTCTTGCAAACTATAACATCGATGAGTCAAGAGTCTTCGGAGAAGGATACTCCGGCGGCGGGGAGACCATGTCACAGGTTATGGGAAAACGGCCGGATCTTTTCACGGCATATCTCCAGTGCAGTTCCCAGTGGGACGGAGACTACGAACCGGTAGTGGAGAGCCGGACGCCGGTATATTTTGTGATCGGAGAGGATGATGAGTATTACGGTTCCGAACCGTCCTGTGAGGCTTATGAGACCTTGCGGGAAATGTATCAGGATGAGGGATTAACGGATGAAGAGATCGACGAGATCCTTGTCCTGGATATCAAGGATGCGGATTATTTTGAAAGTCGTGGAATGACAAATCAGCACGGAGGAGGCAATCTGTTTGCGGCGGATGACGAGATCATGGGATGGCTCTTCAGCAAATAATAGAAGGGAGACGGATTAATTCATGTTTTATGGACCGGGCTTTCTTTGTAGATCACTGTGCAGATCTGCGGCTGTTTTCTCTGAAGCCGGGAGCTGTGAGCGTATCTGCAAGGTGGGCAGGGACAACTGCGACGATCGATCAGATGAACAAGTATCTTCTGTATGCCCAGATGTCTGTAGTTTCCTCACGTTATTGGAATATGGTGCACGGACAGACGCTGGAGCAGGTGATGGAAGATGAAGAAGGTGTTCAGATCATGCGGGTGCTCGGATATAATATGGCATGGCTTCTGAAATGTATTGAGGCCGGAAAGAAGAATGGGATAGAGCCACCTGTACAGGAAGATCGGATCAATACGAATTTTATCAGATAAAACCGACAAATAATAGCGTAAAATTACTTTAAGTTAAAAGCAAAAAAATAAATGTAGAGAATATCACTTTGTGTTATCATTAAGTTGATG
>JBMNRA010000090.1:0-7863 GCA_050944415.1 Ruminococcus sp. | reverse complement strand
GGCGGTTTTCCCGCCTGTCTTAACCAGAGTATCAGTTTCAATCTGGCAGTCTGCCTTCATACATGATGCTCAGTTCACCATAGACCTGAGCCCAGTTCCGAATCGGCATTGTCCATTTTTTCGTTGCATACTTCAGAAGCTGCTCTGTATCTGATATCTGAAATTCTCGAATCATCTTTTCTTCCTCCTACACCTTTCTGAATATAGGATTAAAACACCGGCAGTAAGAATAATCATGCACAGACCAGAGATGAAAAACCAGACATCTACACCTGCTTTTTCTGCTATCGGGCTGCTAAAAAGCAAGCCAATGGGCATTGTCACAGAAGAAATCAAAGTAAGTACCGAAAATGCCCGCCCCATTTTTTCCGGGGATATGGTTTCCTGCATATAGGCAGTCAGCGGGATTGTATGGACATTTCCAGAAGCACCTAAACAGATACAACCTCCTGCGAAGAAAAACCAGCCAGCATAAGTCTGCGGTATGATACCGCAGATCAGCGACATAACTCCCATTCCGAACAAACCGATAAAGGAAACTCTGATTTTCCGATTTATCTTTAGAACGCTGGAAAATAAAAGGGAAGATACCATCATACCGATTGCAAAAGATAATTCCACAGCACTTCCATACATTGCCGACAGCTTGAAATAGTCGCTTGTCATGAGTGGATAAAAGGAAGATAATGGCGCATAGAAGAACATACAGAAAGCTTCCGCAATCACGATATAAAACAACTTTTTATCTTCTTTGAATACCTGCAATCCCTCTTTTATTTCTGCTATAAAACGCTGTCCTTCCCGCTCTGCTTTTTCAAGTTCTGGGATTTTAACGACTGCTAACGCAATACTTGCTAAAATTGCCCCCGCCACATCACTCATTAAAACGATTGACATCGGGAAAATCGCATATAAAGACGCACCAATTACCGGTCCCAGTAAAAAAGAGCCTGAATTTAGAAGCTGCATCCACCCGTTTGTTTTTACTAATTGGTCTTTTGGTACAAGCTGCGGAATAATTGACTGTATTGCTGGTTGCTGGAATGTACTTCCAATCCCCCGGACACATAGCATAACGAATACCGTCCACACAGGCAGGTCAAAAAAGAATAGTAATAATGCATAAATTAACGCAACCGCCCCCATTGCCATGTCCGAAAAAATAGAGATGAATCTTCGGTTATAACGGTCAGCCGCAATTCCTGCCAGCGGACTGAATAGGGTCATTGGAAGATAGGCAACAAGCCCTGATATTCCTAACATTAACGGCGAAGATGTTTTTTCAGCAAGCCACCAAATAAGAGCAAACTGAACACCGTGACTTCCTAACATTGAAACTGCCTGTCCCAATGCTACAATCATAAACTGCGATTTCCATTTTTGTGTTTTTTCCATATCAAATTGTCCTCTCATTTTCAAAATAGTTTTTCAAACAGGGGACAATATCGAATGTGATAATCCCCTTATTGTGCTGCTGCCGACATCAAGCCACCTCCCTTCAAAAGATTTTGTTTTCTGCTTTTATAACATGGCTTCCAGATATTTTCTTAATCCGTCACGATATTTTTTCGTAAGCGTCAGATATTGCTGCTGTTCCTCCGCTGTCCACTCATTCCAGATTTTGTTTTCAATCTCGTGCAGGGGCATTATTTTTTCTGATGAAAATTTCTTTCCCTTTTCAGTCAGGCAGAGAATTGTATTTCTGCCTTTCCCTTGTTTCAAATATACGATTTCCTCTTTTTCCAATTTGCGAATGGCAGAATTGATTGTCTGGCGGCTGATACCTGTAAGTTTACTTATTTCACTTTGCAGACATTTACCACCCTTCTCACAGAGTACATATAAAATATTTTGAACGCTATCCGAAATACCCATTTTTACAGCCGCTTCGTGGTATAAAGCGTTGATTTCTCCTGCTAAATAGGTATATTGCCCCGTTTCTAAATAGTGCAAATTTTTTCCTCCTTCTCGCTTATCCGATTTCGTACATTACTTATTATATCCGATTTCGTACATGAGTCAATAGACTTTTTGTTTTTTGGAATACTGGTGCTGTTGTCTGTCAAATTTTTGTTGTGCTTCATTATTAACCATGAGCATTTACCCAAGGCACATATTTACCCACATACAACAAGCGACGATACTCCTTTTTAGGAATACCGCCGCTTTACTGTATCATCTATAAAACTCGTCACATCAAGGCGCTTTCAAAAATGGTACTGATACTGCCGTGACACATTTACGTAATTTGTCTCTCCTTCAATATCCACATTGATTCCTATATACAGCTGATCCAGTCTGTCCTCCGGCACTGCAAATCCCACATGGATCTCTCTGGTTTCTCCTGCATCCAGATCCATGAAATAAAAATGCTTGGGGTCATCCAGATAAGAGCTGGAATCAAAAATAAAGGGCCGTCCGTCTGCCAGCAGTCCATAACTGTCAACGTCCAGACTGCCATCCTCATCAGACATTTCCGTCAGATCATGCTTTTCCCAGGTCTCTCCTTCTCCCTGCACCAGACGGCACAGCCGGTAATAGGTGCAGATATCTTTTACCGGTTCATCCTGAATATTTTGCACTTCCAGAGTAACCTCCAGATATTTCACAGGAATCTCTCCCCTATCCTTTTCCACAAAAGCATCGCCGTCCCAGACGTCAACGGTCCTGTGCCAGGGTTTTAACGTACCGTCCTCCAGGATACAGGAACGAACCAGATCGTAATCTTTCCCGGTTCCTCCTGTATACTCCTGCTTCAGCCTCTCATCGGGAACCTGGTCTGACAGCCGTGCTTCCTTTACGGTATATGCCACATTCCAGCTTACAAAGGTATCCCCCTGCGCCCGGATCTGTTCGCCTTCTATGGGGATCTCCTCCGGCGCTATTCCCTCATCATCTTCTTCGGCAAAATATGTTTTCTGATTTCCCGCGCTGTCGGTTTCTTCAATCCTGATATTTTCGGCCACTTTTTTCACCTCGTCCATATCAAGACTGCTGCATCCCATAATTTCCACCACATGGCCCAAATCCTCATAGAGCAGAAAAATGATATGGGGATAATCGGCTCCCTTCACTTCCACAACCAGCGCTTTTACCCCTCCCAGAATCGTTTCCTCTACACTGCTGGCAGGACCGATATTCTGAATGGCTTTGTCATTGGCCGTCATAAAGGTCAGTCCGCTCGCTCCGTACTCACCGCCTGGAGAGTACTTTCCCTCATCCCATTCTTCATAGCCCTCCGGCAGATAACCAGGAATAATTTCTATAGGCCTGATTTCCTCATCCCCCAGTTTTTCAAAAGCCAGGGAAGCAAATCCCCGTTCAGCATCATATTCTACCCGGGTATGGAATATCTGTACAGCCGCATATGCCCCCACTGAGAACATCAGTAAGGCCGCCGCGCAAAGACAGACCACCCATCTTTTCTTTCTGTTCCTTTTTCCTGTATTCTGACATACAGCCTGCCGGATCAGCTCTTTTTTCTTCTTATTGTATTCTGAAGAAAAATTATGTTTTTCCCCTTCCTGCTCCCATTCTTCCAAAATGGCTTCCTCACCCAATGCCGTTAGAAAATGCTCCATCTTCCACTCTTTCTTTGCCATTTTCTGCACCTCCTGTCCGCTCCTGCACATATCGCTTCGCCCTTTCAAACCGTTTTGCCGCCGCATCTTCACTGATTCCCAGAATCTGTCCTGCTTCTCTGTTGGTAAACTCAAAATAACAGCGCAGCTTAATAATCTCCAGATAATCCGTCGGCAGTTCCTTCAAAATTCTGTGAATTATCTGCCGGTTTTCCGCTTTTTCCATCTCATCAACAGCATGAATCCGTTGGCCCTCCGCCGTTTTCTCACTGCTCAGACGGACAGCCTCCTTCTGATTTTTCCGGTAATAATCAATAGCCGTTGTTTTGATCACACGAAGTACCAGCCGTCTGGTTTCCTCACAGTTTATATCCCTGATTTTTCCGGTATACTGCATCAGCTTGACGAAGGCATCCTGAACCGCATCCTCCGCCTGCCATTTCTGTTTCAATATTCCAAAGGCCACACGGAACATATGATTTTCATAACGGTCATACAGCTTTTCCAGGATTTCACCATCGCTTCTCATCCTATGCCACTCCCTTCCTCCATTTTCAGAGCGCTCTCATATTATATAACGTATCATGAGTCATATTCCTGACACTTTATTCTTTTCACAAACCATTGCCTATTCAGATAAAGGTGCTATAATGTAGATATATTTTACAGAAAAGAGAAAAACGCTATGAATATTATTATTGCAGGCTGCGGCAAGCTGGGCACCGTCCTGACTGCCCAGCTGAGCCAGGAAGACAATGACATATGCGTCATTGACACAAATGAGACCGTTGTAAACAGGATGGTCTCTTCTTACGATGTTATGGGCGTCACCGGCAACTGCGCCAGTTACAATACGCTGACAGAGGCCGGAATTGAAGACGCGGATCTGTTGATTGCCGTAACGGAATCCGATGAACTGAATCTGCTCTGCTGTGTAATCGCAAAAAAGGCAGGGAAATGCCAGACGATCGCCCGTGTCCGCAATCCCGTATACAGTCAGGAACGGCCGTTTCTAAAAAAAGAACTGGGGCTGTCCAGAATTATTAATCCGGAGCTTACGGCAGCGGCGGCAATTACACGGCTGCTGTGTTTTCCCAATGCCCTTTCCATTGAAATGTTTTCAAAAGGGCAGATGGAAATGTTGCGTTTCCGGATCAGGGAAGGATCCATCCTTGACCGTATGGCCCTGAAAGACATGCCCGCCGGTTTAAGCAGTGATCTGCTGATCTGCGCAGTGGAACGTGACAACAAGGTAATCATCCCTTCCGGAGACTTTGTATTAAAGGCATCGGATATCATTTCCTTTATTTCATCCAGAAAAACCGCCGTGGATTTTTTCAAGCGAATTCACCTTAAATCCAATCCGGTTAAAAACGCTATGCTGATCGGCGGCGGAAAAATTTCCGTCTATCTGGCCAATATGCTTTTAAGGCTGGGAATTTCTGTCAAGATTATTGAGAGTAATCCGAAGCGCTGCGAAGAACTGAGCATACTTCTCCCGGAAGCTGTCATCGTAAACGGCGATGGCAGTGATAAAGACCTGCTCTACGAAGAACGCATCGGACAGATGGATGCCTTTGTGGCACTGACCAACTTCGACGAAGAGAATATTCTTCTGTCTCTGTTCGCCAAAAAGAAAGTCAAAACCAAAGTCATCACAAAAATAAACCGGCTGCAGCTGAATGAGGTCATTAACAACCTGGATCTGGACAGTGTAGTGTATCCCCGTTATCTGACTTCTGAGAGAATCCTTCAGTATGTCCGGGCCACTCAGAATTCCATGGGCAGCAACATCGAAACCCTGTACCGCATGTTTGACGATCAGGTAGAAGCACTGGAGTTCAATATTCAGAAAGAATCCAAAATCACCGGAATTCCTCTGGAAAAAATGAATCTGCGCAGCAACCTTCTGATCAGCTGCATCATCCGCAATAACCGAATGATTGTCCCCAGCGGACAGGATATGATTATGCCCGGAGATACCATAATTATCGTCACCACCATTCTGGGGCTGAAAAACGCCCAGGATATACTAAAACCTTAGGAAGACAAAACCATGAATACATCTATGATACGTTACATATTGGGAAGCGTTCTGAAATTCGAATCTCTGCTTATGCTGCTTCCCTGCCTCGTGGCAGTTATTTACCGGGAATCCTCCGGTCTTTCTTTTGTCATTACCATACTGGCAGGCCTTGCCTGTGGTTTTCTTTTAAGTCACAGAAAACCTTCCAGCACAGTTTTTTATCTGAAAGAAGGATTCATATCCGTCGCTTTAAGCTGGATCCTTCTCAGTATTTTCGGCGCTCTGCCTTTTCTGATCAGCGGTGAGATTCCTGCAGTGGAAGATGCTCTGTTCGAATCTATTTCCGGTTTTACCACTACCGGATCCAGTATCCTGACAGATGTGGAGGCTCTTTCTCACTGCGTCATGTTCTGGCGAAGTTTTACTCACTGGATCGGGGGCATGGGAATTCTGGTCTTTATATTGGCCCTTCTCCCCATGGCAGGCGGTCACCGTATGTATCTGATGAAAGCGGAAAGCCCCGGACCTTCTGTGGAAAAACTGGTGCCCAGGGTTCGGGAAACCGCCATGATTCTTTACGGAATCTATACTTTTCTTACCATAATACAGATAATTCTTCTTGTTGCAGGCGGAATGCCCCTGTTTGATTCCCTGTGCATTTCCTTCGGTTCCGCCGGAACCGGAGGATTCGGCATAAAAAATGACAGTATGGCCGGTTATGCTCCCCACCTTCAGGTTATCGTTACTGTTTTCATGATCCTGTTCGGCGTCAACTTTAATGTTTACTTTCTGATTCTGCGAAAAAAATTCGGCCAGGCATTTCGTTCAGAAGAGGTGCGGGCCTATCTGGCTGTTATTCTGGTGTCTATCCTTATCATAACCTGGAATATCAGCGGATCTTTTTCCAGCATATGGGATGCGCTGCGCCATGCTGCCTTTCAGGTGGGTTCCATTATCACTACTACCGGATATGCTACCACCGACTTTAATCTATGGCCCCAGCTTTCCCAGACGCTGCTGCTCGTTCTGATGTTTGTGGGAGCCTGTGCCGGAAGCACCGGAGGCGGAATTAAAGTTTCCCGCCTTCTGATAATGTTTAAAACAGTAAAAAAAGAACTTTTTTCCTTCTCCCACCCCCGCAGCGTCAAGAAAATTAAAATGGACGGCAGACCGGTTGCCCATGAGACAGTGCGTTCCATCAACATTTTTCTGATTGCCTATATGCTGATCACAACACTTTCCATACTGTTGATCAGCCTGGATAACTTCAGTTTTACCACAAATTTTTCAGCGGTTGCAGCAACCCTCAACAATATCGGCCCCGGCCTGGATCTGGTTGGACCTGTGGAAAATTTCCATCTGTTCTCTCCCTTTTCCAAATGCGTTCTGATGTTTGATATGCTGGCCGGGCGACTGGAATTGTTCCCTCTGCTGCTTTTATTTGCACCGTCTACCTGGAAACGAAAGTAAACCTGCAGAACAACGTTTTTCACAGACGTATGTCTGGACAAGTGTGAAATTAAATGAATTTTCTTAAAAAACAGGTGCAATTTTCAAAATATAATGGTATAATATCCCTATAGTACAAGAAAATTCAAGGGGAGGTGCATTTTATGACACAAGGCATTATTGAACTGTATCTTCAGGGCATGCCGCCCGAAGAAGTGAAGCAGACAATTGACCAGGAGCTGGAGAAAGCCTCATCTTCCGTTTTCCGTCTGCGACTGGTTCACGGTATGGACAACAGCACCGATATCCGCGATATGATTTACGATGATTACCAGCCGGAGTCGCATCCCAAAATCATACGTGTCGAGGACGGATGGAACGAAGGTATTACCGAACTGGTTCTGAAAGATTATTAAAAGAAAAGCGCTGTGCAGGCCTTTCGTCCGCACAGCGCTTTTTCTTTTCTCAATCCACTCCCACCATCACAGATGTTGCTTTTACAATCGCATAAGCGTCTTTGCCTTCTTCCAGCTGCAGCTCACGGATCGCGTCCATGGAAATAGTAGCAGACATCACGTTTCCTCCTCCGATATCAATCTTTACGATCCCGTTTACCGCCCCTTCTTTCACGCTCAACACTTTGCCTTTGAACTGATTTCTCGCACTGATTTTCATAATAATTCTCCTCGTATTATATAGTAGTAGTATTTATAGACCCTCTCCAAGGTCTGTATGCTATACTGTTTGGAGATACTGTGGATTGGTTTGTTTCTCCTACCACTTGATGGTTTTGTAAAGGCTCCAACC
>JBMNRA010000089.1:0-8115 GCA_050944415.1 Ruminococcus sp. | reverse complement strand
GGCGGCGAAGATCGACGGATGCTCTTATTGGCAGATCTTCATCCGGATCATCCTTCCGCTGATGGTTCCGGCACTGGTTACGGGCACAATTTTCTCGTTCATGTGGAGATGGGATGACTTCCTTTCTGCCCTCATGTACGTAAACAAGTCTGCTATGTATCCTGTATCTCTGGCTCTGAAGCTGTTCTCTGATCCGGGTACATCATCCGACTACGGTGCTATGTTCGCCATGGCTACCGTATCCCTGATTCCGTCCATTGTTCTCTTCCTTACATTCCAGCGCTACCTGGTTGAAGGTATTTCGACATCTGGTCTGAAGGGCTGATATAAGGGCTATATCAAAAATCCGCTCCTGTCGGTGACTGACCGGCAGGAGCTTTTTCATGGCAAATGTCTGTCACGTCCATTTGCCATTGGCAGGAGGAAAACATGAGTGAAGTGAAAAAGAAAGGTTTGAATTACGACAGAGAAGCCGTACTTGAGGCGGTGGACCGTATCGTTCGGCGGACAATGCAGATGGATCTGACCTGGGAATGGCCATGCGGCGTGGCTTATTACGGCATCTGCCGTGCTGCCGGGGCGACTGGAAAAGATGAATATCTGAAACTGGTCCGGGAGAGAGTCGATGAGCTGATTGATCTCGGTATTCCTGGTCTGAATGTCAATACCTGTGCGATGGGGCATTGCCTGATTGACCTGTACAAGGCAACGGGAGACGCAAAATATCAGGATATTCTGAATTCTCAGATCGATTATCTTGAGAACAAAGCTCTGCGGTTCGGTGATGGAGTTCTGCAGCATACGGTGTCGAAAAGAAACGATTTTCCGGAGCAGTGCTGGGCCGATACGCTTTTTATGGCCGCCTATCTGCTCCTGCGCGTCGGAATTGAGCGCAAAGATGAGACACTGATTAAAGATGCTTTGAAACAGTGGTACTGGCACATTGAATTTCTGCAGGATGATAACGGACTTTTCTTCCACGGCTACTCCAACGTAAAAAAGAGCCATATGTCCGGCATTCACTGGGGGCGTGCCAATGCCTGGGCGGCTTACACGATGTCCCACGTAAAGCCGGATCTGCCGGGCTGGTATCTGTATCCGGAATGCATGGATATCAATGGCGCGCTGGATCTGCAGCTCTCCGCACTGAAAAACTATCAGACGGAAAACGGACTTTGGCGCACGATCATCGATGATCCGGAGAGTTATGAAGAAGTTTCGGCTTCTGCCGGTATTGCCGCCGCGATGGTCATTGCAGGAAATCCGCTGCATTACAAGTATATTGAAAGGGCTGTGAATGGCATTCTTGCCAATGTCGCAGAAGATGGAACTGTAATGAATGTATCCGGCGGAACAGCTGTAATGCGCGATGCACAAGGATATCGCCAGGTTACCCGCAAGTGGATCCAGGGCTGGGGCCAGGGACTCGCGCTGGCATTGTTTGCGGCAGTGCTGGACGCTAAATAAAATCCGATAAAATATCAAGGCACTTTTATGCGAAATGTACGGAACAGATGAAAATCTGTTCCGTTTTTTATACAAATTGCACTCTTTTTTGAATTCATGTCTTTTGGGCAAAATCCTATACTTAATCTAGTTAAAAAACTGGTCTGATCTGATCGGTTTGTACGCGTGAATTAAGGAGGAAGAAATGAAAGCAAAAAGGGTAATTGCTGCGGTTCTTACCGGAGCGATGGCAGCAGGTCTCACCGCATGTGGGTCCGGCAGCACACAGACAACAACTGCTGCAAAATCATCGACGGCTGCAGCAACAAAGACGACAGCTGCTGCTACGACAAAAGCAGCGTCTGCTTCATCAGGCAGTTCTACGGGCGGAGACGGTGAAATCCGTGTAGCCTGGTGGGGCAGCCAAGGTCGTCATAACGCGACAATTGAGGCACTTGATGCATATGCTGCAAAGAATGGCGTGACATTTAGTTATGAATACAACAGCTGGTCAAGTTATTTTGAAACACTCGCTACACAGTCAGTTGGCAATGATCTGCCGGATATTCTTCAGATGAGTACGACAGATATTATCAACTACTCGAAGAATGGCCAGGTAATTGATCTTGAGAAATATATTGATGACAATACGATCGATATTTCCAAGATTGGTAAAGATGCACTGAGCGGCGACTATGTTGATGGCAAGCTTGCGGGCATCACAACCGGTATGAATACCGTAACAGTCGCGTATAATCCGGATATCTTACAGCAGGCAGGTGTTTCTGTGCCGGATGACACAAACTGGACGTTCTCTGACTTCTGCCAGCTTGCTGAGAACATTTATGACAAAACAGGAATTCCTACAGAAATTCCATTTATCACGGAAGCAAGATGGTTCGTTGAGGCACTGGTGCGCAGTTATGGATATGACCTGTTCTCTACAGACGGAAATTCTCTTCCGTGGGCAAATGATTCGAAGGTATCTGCTGGTGTAGCAAAGGCTATGGATCAGGTATACAGCGAAATTCAGAAGGGCGTATTTGTTGATCCGCAGGTAATGCTTGGCTGGTCTGCAACAGAAGATTCATATATTGCTCAGGGCAAATCAGCGATGAGCTTTATGCTTTCTAACTATGTTGGACAGTACAGCAAAGTCCTTGGAAAAGATCTCGGAATGCTGATGCTTCCGAAGGCTGATGACGGTACAAAGAGCGGCATGTACACGAATTCTAACATGTACTGGTGTATTTCTTCCAACTGCAAAGATCCGGAAGCTGCTGCAAAGGTTATCAACTACCTGATCAATGATAAGGATGCTGCAAAGCTGATTCTTACTGATCGTGGTATTTCCCTGAATTCTGATATTCGCGATATGCTTGCAAATGATGATTCTGTAAGCTCCAGCGATAAGGCAACTCTTGAATATCTGAATAAGGTAAGCAGCGTTGTCAAGGGCGTAAATCCGCCGGATCCGGCTAACTCTGCTGAGGCAATCAAAGTTCTGAAGGATGATTTCCAGGCTGTATGCTATGGCGAGGCATCTGGTGCCGACTGCATGGATGACTTTGTTTCACAGTCAGCATCCATTCTTCCACAGAAATGATCCTCTGCACCCGGAAATGGAAGTAAAGACTTCATAATGTCAGGGAGGTGAGAGGAGTTCCCCTCGCCTCCCTTTGCTTTTGGAAAGGATTTGAAATGATCAATCGATCATCTGCTGGCGGGACCAGACAGGGCCTCTCAAAAAAGGCCAGAAACAATTTGCTCGGATATTTTTTCATAGGCCCGTGGCTTCTGATGTTTCTGGCTTTTACAGTCGTTCCGTTTTTTGCATCACTTGTACTTTCGTTTTGTGACTATAATATGCTTTCTGCGCCGACCTTTGTCGGTTGGGATAATTATATAAAGCTTTTTACTCAGGACAGACTTTTCAGAAAGTCGATTCTTATCACTCTGAAATTCGTATTTATTTCCATTCCGCTGCGTTTGCTTTTTGCACTGATCGTAGCTATGATCTTAAACAGAGACAGCAAGATGGTTCCTGTATACAGGGTTGTTTACTATCTGCCTTCTATTCTTGGCGGATCGGTTGCCGTATCTGTTTTGTGGCGTTATGTTTTTGCCAAAGAGGGCGTATTCAACCAGTTCCTTAATCTGATAGGAATTCCGAGCAATATAAGCTGGATTTCAAATAAAGATACGGCTTTGTGGTGTATCATTCTGCTGTTCATCTGGCAGTTCGGCTCTCCGATGCTGATTTTTCTTGCTGGTCTGAAGCAGATACCAAAGACGTATTATGAAGCGGCGAGCATCGATGGCGCGGGTAAGGTTGTTTCATTTTTCAGAATCACCCTTCCGCTGCTTTCACCGATTATTTTCTTTAACCTGGTAATGCAGATGATCGGAGGATTTATGGTGTTCTCACAGGCAATGATCATCACGAATGGCGGGCCGCTTAACAATACTCTTGTTTACGCACTTTATCTGTATCAGCAGGCTTTTGGCTATTACAAGATGGGATATGGCTGCGCGATGGCCTGGATTTTGATGATCATCATTGGCTTCTTTACAGCCCTTGTATTCAAGTCTTCTAACGCATGGGTATTCTATGAGAATCAGATCGATGAAGGGGGCAAAAAGAAGAAACACAGAAGAGGAGGCAGAAAGGCATGAGCAGAAAAGCGAAAAAAATCTGGGGAACTGTGCTTTTCCATGTGATTATCTGTCTCATCGGAGTTGTTATGATCTATCCGCTGGTCTGGATGTTTTTCAGTTCATTTAAGGAAAGCGATAAAGTAATGACGACGGTCGGTCAGTTGATTCCAAGCAAATGGGTGTGTGAAAACTATATCAACGGCTGGTCTGGATTCGGCGGTACAACTTTTACGACGTTCTTCAAGAATTCGTTTATCGTGACGATCCTGTCCGTAATCGGAAATGTTATTGCTTCGGCCATGGCGGCTTACGGTTTTACGAGAATCAGATTTACCGGAAGAAAGTTCTTTTTCATCTGTATGATTATTACGATGATGATTCCGTCACAGGTTCTTGTTATTCCGCAGTACCTCATTTTCCATGGCTTAGGATGGGTAAACACCTTTTTACCGCTGATTGTTCCGGAATGGGGCGGCAGAGCATTCTTTATTTTCATGATCATGCAGTTTATTGCCGGTGTGCCAAAAGATCTGGATGAAGCGGCTGAGATTGATGGATGCGGCAAGATCAAGCTTTTTACAAATATTATGCTTCCGCTTATCGTTCCGGCACTTGCAACGAGCGCGATCTTCGGTTTTTACTGGAAGTGGGACGATTTCATGGGCTCTCTGCTGTATCTGAATTCGCCTGATAAATATACAGTGTCCATTGCCCTGAAACTGTTTTCGGATCCTACAAGTGTCACAGATTACGGCGCAATGTTTGCTATGTGTGTAGTTTCACTGCTTCCTGTAATTATTCTGTTCCTCTTTACGCAGAAATATATTGTTGAAGGGATTGCTACGCAGGGACTGAAGGGATAATAATAACAGAAGATTTAACAATCAAATTGAAGGAAGGCCAACATGAAGAAACGGAAAACAATGGTTCAAAAAGTTATCTTCGTGCTGGTCCTTTCTTTGTTTTTGAGTTTTACTGCCGGAACCTTTGTTATTCGTCGTCTGCAGAAACGGACCACGCAGTTTGTTTATGAACAGACACAAAAACTTCTGGAAGTTTCTGTGGCTGATGCTGACAGTCAGATTGAATCAATCGATCAGAACCTGTATCACCTGATCGCATCGGATTCTATGCAGATGGAATGCCGACTTCTGGCCGGCTATGACAATACACCAGCAGCGACTGGAACGCAGCGAGTGCTCGTGCTGGAGACGATTGACTCATTTTTAAATGCAAGAGCACGGGAAAATGATGCTGTACTGGCAGCCGGTTTTATCGACGGGGCAGGTACCGACCGGGAAGTCGCAATTCGTCAGATGCTGTCTCTTCCGAATGAAATTGTTCAGGAGCTTGTGAAACTGGCAGATGAGGCTAATGGCTCAACTTGTTATATGGATGTCAGCGATGCGACTGGAAGACCGTATACTCTTGTGATGGCGCGAAAAATAATGGAAAAGAAAAATGTTTCCATGCGTTATCTTGGAACCGTGTATTATTTTATCGATGTAAATACGCTGACAGACAGTATTCTTCAAGGAAATAAATCCCAGCTGGTTTTTGAAAATCAGACAGATGGCATTTTTTATACCCTCAGCAACCAGAATAAAGATTTAAAGATTTCAGATGAAGCGTACCGGATGCAACCGGGAGAATATAAAATCATCCGTTCCAGCGGACGGCTGTATTTTACAACAGGATATTCTGGAAATACCCGTTTTACATATACACTGCTTACGGATTACGATGCGCTTTTCCGCGACTGGATCGGAACATTCCGTCTTTATCAGCTTCTTTTTACATGTATTATGGCTGTCACGCTGGTGCTTGGAGTCTATCTCGCGAGAAGAACTGTGCTGGAGCTGCGTCATTTCGTTACCTTTATTCGGAAATCAGATCCGGAAGAAGCAGAACTCATTCCTCACGCAGATGCAGATGCGTATAACGATCGTGACGTGTGGCAGCTTGCGGTGGTATACAATGACATGTCTGAACGGATTCAGGAACTTATACGGGAAAATTACGAGAAACAGCTTCTGGTAAAGGAAACAAAACTGCAGTCCCTGCGGGCACAGATGAATCCTCATTTTCTCTATAACACACTGAATTCAGTTTATTGGATGACTAAGGCAGCGGGTGTGAAAGATGCGTCGGAGATGATCAGCAGTCTCAGTGAACTGCTTCGGGCGGCATTGAGCGACAAGAAAATGGTCCACACAGTCGATGATGAGATCAATCTCCTGAGCCATTATTTTGTAATTCAGAAATATCGGTATGAGGATCGTCTTCAGGTGCGTTTCGATGTCGGCGAAGAAGTTATTGAGCGTATGATTCCAAGCTTTTCACTTCAGCCTCTGGCTGAAAATGCCATTATCTATGGCCTGGAAAATGTGCTTGGTGTCTGTGTGATTACGGTACGGATCTTCCTGAAAGACAATAATCTGATAGCACAGGTGAGAAATACAGGGCCGGCTCCGGAAGAAGGACTTATGAAAAGGCTGCGAAGCGGAGAGAAGAAACCGAAAGGACATGGCATTGGTCTGATGAATATCGATCAGAGGATCCGATTTTTATACGGAGATTCTTATGGTGTGAATCTGTTTCGGGAAGGTGACGAGACTGTCTCGCAGATAACGATAGGATCGGAAACCAGGGAATTATGAACGAAGAATATAATATAATGATCGTGGATGATGAGAAATACGTCCGCGAGGCTATTCAAGATGCTGTAGAATGGGAAAATTACGGAGTAGAAGTTGTAAAAACGGCTGCCAATGCACCGGAGGCTTTGGATTATCTTGAACGTGCAAAGAAACACGAAGAAGGATATAAAAAGGTTGATCTGATCCTGACAGATGTGCGAATGCCGGTTGTTAACGGTATTGACCTGATTCGCCAGGTGGCAAGAGATTATCCGAAAGTAGATACAATCATCATAAGCGGATATGCAGAATTTGACTACGCGAGGCAGGCACTTCGGTACGGTGCGAAGGATTATCTGTTAAAACCAATCAGCGAGGGAGCTTTAATTGATGCGGTACTAAACAGGAAAAACAGCAGAGAAAAGAAAGAGCTTCTTGAGCAGACCGGAGAGAGTCAGGAACCGGCAGAAAATATACATTATTCATCAACAGTCAGACGGATAATCAGTATCGTGAACAATGAGATATCAAATGAGGATCTTTCGCTGAAGTGGATCTCGGCAAACCGTTTGTTTCTGAATGAAAATTATCTGGGAAAACTGTTTCAGAAGGAAACAGGGAGAAAATTTAATACATGGCTTCTGGAGAAGCGGATGACTATGGCGATGAGGCTGATGGCGGAAGATCCTGATGCACAGATTCAAAGCATTGCGGACCAGACTGGTTATGGGAATAATTCACAGTATTTCAGTATTGCGTTTAAAAAATATACTGGAAAAACACCATCTGAATATAAAAAAATATTAAGGAGTTAAGTGAAATGAAAACGTGGTGTGCAATCGGTGATTCTTTTACATATTTGAATGATCATCTGGACGAGACGGCGTATCGACTGCATAAGGGGTATGTCACAAGAACAGCAGAAAAGCTGGAGCCGGTACTGGGCGCGGTAAAGGTAGACAACCGCGGGATCAACGGTGCGGCAACCGAAAATTTCCTTGATGCAGAGTTTGCGCCGGCGGACTTTTATACGATTCTGCTGGGGACCAATGACTGGTTTTCCTTTAAGACGCCGTGCGGCGGGCAGGAAGATTTTGATGCTGGGAAGCCCGGGACGATTTTAGGCAATCTGGCCTGTATCATCGGCAATATCCGAAAAGTATCGTCCTCGCCGGTCTTTGTCATGAATCCGGTTGAGAGAAGTGATTTTATTTATGTGCTCGATCATCATCACATCGATCACGGAAGTTATGCGCCGGAGGCGGGACAGAAACTCTCGGACGTTGCGGCCGCGATTTACAGCTGTGTTCACGGCGACGATGTGCACACGATTAATCTTCATGACAAATCCGGTTTCACCCTGGAAAATGTC
>JBMNRA010000088.1:0-8175 GCA_050944415.1 Ruminococcus sp. | reverse complement strand
AAGAAGGTAATCTGGTTTAATGCACACCTAGGAAATATATAAATGATGAAACGCAAAGGGATACTTCTATATTTTTTCAACTTAAAGTATCTTGACGCTATCCATGCATTTTATGTATTTGTATTATATCTTTTTCTGTGATAAAATACAACCAGATGAAAAGATAAGAGGAGGAATCGAAGCATGGGAATGACAATGACGCAGAAGATTCTCGCGGCACATGCCGGCCTGGATTATGTAGAAGCCGGTCAGTTGATTGAAGCGGATCTGGACCTGGTTCTGGGGAATGATATTACTTCACCGGTAGCTATTCATGAGATGGATAAGATGACGGTGGATACCGTTTTTGATAAGGAGAAGGTGGCTCTGGTTATGGACCACTTTATTCCCAACAAAGATATTAAATCTGCAGAACACTGTAAATGTGTAAGAGAATTTGCCTGCAAACATGATATTACTAATTATTTTGACGTGGGAGAGATGGGGATTGAACATGCTCTTCTTCCGGAAAAAGGTCTGGTTGTGGCTGGTGATGTGGTGATCGGAGCGGATTCTCATACCTGTACCTACGGCGCTCTCGGTGCGTTTTCCACCGGCGTGGGAAGCACAGATATGGCAGCGGGTATGGCTACGGGAAAAGCCTGGTTTAAAGTTCCATCCGCCATTAAATTCAATCTGGTGGGCAAGCCGTCCAAATGGGTAAGCGGCAAGGATGTCATTCTTCATATCATCGGCATGATCGGTGTGGATGGAGCCAGATATAAATCCATGGAATTTGTTGGGGAAGGCGTAGCCAATCTGTCCATGGATGACCGTTTTACCATTGCCAATATGGCCATTGAGGCCGGCGGTAAGAACGGAATCTTCCCGGTGGATGAGAAAGCCATTGCCTATATGAAGGAACATTCCAAACGGGAATTTAAAGTATATGAAGCAGACGATGACGCGGTTTATGACGAAGAGTATACGATTGATCTGTCTCAGCTGAAATCTACAGTGGCATTTCCCCATCTTCCGGAGAATACGAAAACCATTGATGAAATCACGGAAGATGTGGTAATTGATCAGTCAGTGATCGGATCCTGCACCAATGGACGGATAGATGATCTGCGTATTGCGGCGGAGATCATGAAGGGACGGAAAGTAAAAAAAGGCGTGCGCTGTATCGTAATTCCGGCGACACAGGCTATTTATCTGCAGGCTATGGAAGAAGGACTTCTGAAAATATTTATTGAAGCCGGAGCTGTAGTCAGCACACCGACATGCGGACCATGCCTGGGCGGATATATGGGTATTCTTGCGGAAGGAGAGAGATGCATCTCCACGACCAACAGAAACTTTGTTGGCAGAATGGGTCATGTGAAATCGGAAGTATATCTGGCAAGTCCGGCAGTAGCTGCAGCCAGTGCGGTAACAGGAAAGATTTCCGCGCCTTCCGAGTTGGGATTATAAAAGGAGGATCAGTATGAAAGCAAATGGAACAGTATTTAAATATGGCGATAACGTAGATACCGATGTTATTATTCCGGCACGTTACCTTAATTCTTCAGATCCGGCAGAACTGGCAACCCACTGCATGGAAGATATTGACAGGGATTTCGTAAAGAAAGTAAAAAAAGGCGATATCATTGTTGCGGATAAAAATTTTGGATGCGGATCATCCAGAGAACACGCTCCTCTGGCGATCAAGGCGTCAGGCGTCAGCTGTGTAATCGCGGAAACGTTTGCCAGAATCTTTTATCGCAATGCGATCAATATCGGTCTTCCCATTGTTGAATGTCCGGAAGCATCCAAAGGTATCGAAAATGGTGATGAAGTGGAAGTGGACTTTGACAGCGGTGTGATTACCAATAAAACGAAAGGAACTACTTTTAAAGGGCAGCCTTTTCCGGAATTTATGCAGAAACTGATCGCCAGCGGCGGACTGGTAAATTATATTAACGAGAAGAACAAATAATACAGCAGGCGGAGGTGAATCCAATCGGATTCACCTCCGCCTGTTTTCCGGATAATTAATAATGTATTTTTCATATGCATTTATAATGGTTGTACTGTGATATGTGGATGTTCTGCGGTATTCGCTGCCATAATTCAAATGGGTATGTCCGTGAATCATAATATCAGGATGCCAGGTATCCAGAAGTCGGCGGAATGCGGTGAATCCCTGATGTGGAAGATCTTTTCCGTCATTAATGCCAGAAGCAGGTGCGTGTGTCAGAAGGATGTCAAATCCTCTGTGGCGAAGTAATGAGGGATACAGCCGGAAAACACGCCAATTCATTTCAAATTGCGTGTACTGATGAACACCGTTCCGGTAACGCATAGAACCTCCCAGACCAAGAATGCGCAGTCCCTGAAAACGCAGGAGCATATTATCAATACAGATGCAGCCTTCCGGCGGTGTGTGCAGATAGCGGTCATCGTGATTGCCATGAATATAGAAAACGGGAGCGTGAGTAAAAGTGGCAATAAAAGAGAGATACTCGGGTTGCAGATCACCGCAGGAGAGAATCAGATCAATATCCTGCAATTTTTTGGGATTCTGACCATCCCACAGATAATTGGATTCAACGTCCGACAGTACCAGAATTTTCATATTTGTTTTACTCCCTGAATGCGCACCAGTGCCTGAGCTTCCGGCAGAAGTTCCCGGAATGTCGGAAGCTCTCCGACTACGTTATCAGCCAGCCAGTCCATGGTAATGATTTCTGCAGCAGTAATGGGATGATTAACATAGTCCAGAACCCGACCGTCCTGGGTATGAATGACGGTGGAAAACGGAGAGAGTACATCAGAGCAGACAGCGTTTTTTAAAATAGAGATCAGCTGGCCGGTACCGTCGGGAAGACTGCTGGAACAGATCAGATCAATAACGCCGGCGTCCATTCCCCACCAGTAGCTGACAGGACGTGAATCAGCGGCATCATTTTTCCAGCCGCCGTTCAGATAATTTCGTACAATCCTTTCGTAAAGACGTCCCCATCGCCATACTGACAGAGCGGTATTAGTAAGAGAAGTGCCGTCGCTGCGGTATAAACCGACATGACGTGAAATTGAACTTCCGGCGGAAATAGTATCCTGGTCGGATATGTAAGAGATTCCGATGCTGTTGAGTTTTTCTCTGCCGCTGCCGGATATGGTTTTGGACCAGGTCAGATAAATTCTGGCCTCTGGATTGACCATGCGGGCACCCAAGGCAAAGGCGTTGATATTTGCAGTGCACCCGTAAATGGGGTAATCAGCGATGTAACCGATCTTGTTGTCTGGTGTCAGGCAGCCGGCGATAACTCCCATCAGAAATTTAGCCTCATACATACGGGCATAATAAGTTCTGACAGAGGGATGGGCGGTGTTCAGCGAGCAGTTTAAAATTTTAATATCCGGGTGTGCCAGCGCTGCTTTTACACTGGCATTTAAAAGGCAGGGAGAGACGGTAAATATAAGATCGGGTTTTTTTGCAATAACGGTTTCCAAAGCATGAGAAGCTTTTTCTTCAGTATCCGCGCCATCCATGCAAAGTGTTTCCAGCTGATCGCCAAAGGCAGCTTCCAGATCCCTTCTGCCTAGATCGTGGGTAAAAACCCAGCTGGATGAGGCTGCGGTTTTGTCATAAATAAAACCGATGCGGAGAGAAGAAGAGGGGCGCCACCAGAACAGAGATTTGTAATCCGAAGGAGAGAGAATCAGATGAATGTCCGTATTCTTTCCTCGGTTATAAAATTCATTCTGAAGACGGGCAATTTCTGTGCGCAGAGCGGAAATGGATTTTTGTGCAGAGGATTCGTAGTCGTATATATCAAGATAAACCAGAATGGCCTCTTCTATCGTCAGTTCATTTTTATACTCCCGCTTTTCATGAAACACAAAGTAAAAAGAAGTATAAAATTCCCGGAACAGCCTGCGCTCCGCATCCGTCCAGACGTGACTGGAAGATTTACGAACCGCTCTTAAAAGGGCAGCATAATCACTAGCATGTCGAAACCAGAGATAATTAATGCCTGTCAGGCGATAAAAATGCAGATATGCAGCGTATTGCCGATCTTCTTCGGAACTGCCCAGCCGGGGCAGTTTGCGTGTAACTGTACCGCGGATGGAAATTGCATCGAAACTGCGTAAAACGCTGACTCTTTTATGACCTTCCACAATGTAATAATATCCGCGGAATTCAAATGCGGTAATGGGGTCGCGAAGTCCTTCTTTCAGATGAGACTGGCATAAATGGATCCATTTTTGAGCAAATTCACTATCCTCCGGCATCAGTGGATAGAAACCGTGAGAAAGTGTAGGGCGCCGTCCCGATGCATAAGTTCCGATGACACGATTCATAGGTATTTCGATAGTGCCTAAGAGTTCCTGGGTTTGAATATCAGCGTATTTCAGAATTCGTTCCAGAGCAGGAAGATATGGAGATTCTCCCCGTGCAAGACGTTCCTGGCTTATTTTTTTCCCTTTTTTCAGTGCTTTTCGATATAGTTCAATGGACATAGGCGCACTCCTCACGAACAGAATGTTTTCTGATTTCATACTAACACAGAGAGGGCACGGGTGCAATGCAAACGAAAAAATATCAGATAAATACAGAAGAGATCAGAAAACTACGATTGTTAAAGAAAACAAACCGTGGTATGCTCATTACAGAAGTTATGTATTGGGAGGAAAGTGATTATGGCAAGTATTACATTTCAGCATGTAAACAAAACCTATCCGGGAGGTGTAGAGGTTGTTCCTGATCTGAATCTGGAAATTAAGGATAAAGAATTTGTGATTCTGGTAGGCCCATCCGGCTGTGGAAAATCAACTACGCTCCGTATGATCGCGGGCCTGGAAGATATAACAAGCGGCGAACTGCGCATCGGGGACAGAGTAGTTAACGATATTGCTCCGAAAGACCGGGATATTGCCATGGTGTTCCAGAATTATGCGCTATACCCTCATATGTCCGTATATAAAAATATTGCTTTTGGACTGCAGCTGCGCAAAACGCCGAAAGATGAAATTGACAGAAAAGTTCATGAAGCGGCAAAGATTCTTGATCTGGAGCATCTTCTGGATCGTAAGCCGAAAGCGCTGTCCGGCGGGCAAAGGCAGCGTGTGGCTCTGGGACGCGCTATGGTTCGAAACCCATCGGTATTTCTGCTGGATGAACCGCTGTCCAATCTGGATGCAAAGCTCCGAACATCCATGCGTTCTGAGATCAGCAAACTGCATAAGAGACTGGATACTACTTTTGTATATGTAACACACGATCAGACAGAAGCCATGACCATGGGAGACCGTATCTGTGTTATGAAAGATGGTACCATTCAGCAGTTTGATGTTCCTCAGACCTTATACGACTTTCCGTGTAATCTTTTTGTGGCCGGGTTTATTGGTTCTCCTCAGATGAATTTCATCCATGCGGTTATCAAAGAAAAGAGAAGCGACCTGTGTGCGGAATTTGGAGAATTTTCTCTTCCGCTTAATGACAGGAAAGCGAAAGCGCTTAAAGGTTATATTGGAAAAGAAGTGATTATCGGCATCAGACCGGAGCATTTCGAAGAAGTAAACGGAAGAACGGAAGGCATACTGTCAGCAGATGTTGAACTGGCGGAACTGATGGGTGCTGAAAACAATCTGTACCTGGATTGTGCAGGAAATAAAATTATTGCGCGTATGCCGTCCAACGTGCGTCCGGCAGAGCGTTCAACATTTAAATTCGCTGTAAAACTGGATCAGATTCATGTGTTTGATAAGGAGACGGAGCAGGCAATCTGCCATTAGTATATGCAATTACAGACAAATAACTTAATCCCATTTATAAACAGCGCCCCCAAGGCAGCTTGTGACTTTACAATCTGTGAGCTGCTTTGGATTTCCGGGCGTTCAGCTGGCTGTATGCGGAAAACGGAAAAGATTTTCTGCAGTGCAGATGAGAATGAACTTGTCGTTCTGACGGTGAAAAAGGGGATGGTATCTGTAGAATACGGCAGCGGCAGCTTCACACTGGCGTCCGGTCAGGCTATTATTCTTCATTCCGGCATGGGAATATGTACGTTTGAGTCTTTGAATAATTCTGAAATCATAATACTGGGAGTGGAAGGGAATCTTGTTTCTCAGGTGATGGAGGAAAGGATTCGTGAAGGACGTCTGTTCTGCTGTACGTTTCTGCCTCAGGCGGTGGCAATGGCAAAAGTATTGGAAAGTGATCAAGAGAAATCTTATGAGTATTCAGTTGCTGCCTACCGCTTTCTGATGGAATTGTATGACGCGGCTCAATGTTACAGGGAAGAAAGTGGTTACCCGCTTCTGGTTCAGACCGCTATTGGAATGATAGAAGAGGAATGTGCATATCTGGACGGAGTATCAGAAATTGCCGAACGTCTGGAAATTACGGAAAGTCATCTTATACGTATATTTTCCAGGTCTGTCGGCGTATCTCCTGGAAAATATCTGAAACGCTGTCGCATTGCCTTTGCAAAAACACTCTTGATACAGCCGGAAATAACAGTTTCTCTGGCAGCTCAGATGTCGGGATTTTCCAGTGCGGATTATTTCTCGAAATCATTTCGTAAAGAAACGGGACTGACGCCCGGAGAATTTGTTCGTCTTTGTACGGGAAAACAAAACAGCAGCAAAAAAGCACATACCTTAATTGACGAGGCGTATTTATAGGGGGCATTCAAATTGATAAACAGGGAAAAAATGCATACGGGGGAGATATATCAGTGTGATGATCCCGAACTTCTGCAGGAGCAGAAAAAGCGGATGGGTTTATTATATGAGTTTAACCGGACTGCCCCCTGGGAGGAGAAAAAACGGGCAGAGCTCCTGAAGAAAATGCTGGCGGAAATAGGTGAAGGCTGTTATATCGAACCTCCTTTTCATGCGAACTGGGCTGGAAAATTTCTGCATTTTGGAAAGAAAGTATATGCAAATTTTAATCTGACAATTGTCGATGATACCCATATTTATGTTGGAGATTATACGATGTTTGGACCTAATGTGGTGCTGGATACGGGAACCCACCCGGTAGATCCGGGATTGAGAATGAAAGGATATCAATATAATCGACCTATTTATATTGGGAAAAACTGTTGGATCGGTGCCGGATCGGTAGTTCTCCCGGGGGTAAGTATTGGCGCTCATTCTGTGATAGGGGCGGGAAGCGTCGTAACAGAAAATATTCCCGAACGGGTAGTTGCGGCAGGTGTGCCCTGCCGTGTGATCCGTTCCGTGGACGGAAAAAAATAAGGTGCAGCCGCACTGATTATAGCGCGGCTGCACCTTACTTTTTCACTTTTGCACGGTGATCACTGGGGCTGACCCCGAAGCGATGTTTGAATGCCTTGGAAAAAGCCAGTGCATCAGTATATCCTACTTCATAAGCAATGTCAGTAACAGATTTTAAAGTATTTTCGAGCAGGAATAAAGCTCGATCCATGCGAAGAGAAATCAGATATTCCTGAGGGGACATATGATACTGTTCCCGAAAGCTTTTTGTAAGATAACTGCGGTCTACACCGATGTAATCAGCCAGATCAGATATTTTGATGCGCCGGGGATAATTACTGGTAAGATAACGCATAGCTACTTCAGCGTAAGTAGTGCGGGAGTATTCATACTGTGTTTCTTTGGCATCTGGACTGTGATCCATTACATAGGCGAAAAGTGTCAGCAGTTCCGCAGTGCGTTTCAGTTCGTTGCCATATGTAATTTTGTGAAGTTCCAGCATGTTTTGGATCGAAGTGCGAAGAGGTTCCAGATTGTCAACGTAAACGGTATGATTGTCGTGAGAGAAACCCATATAAGATAATATAGCCTCGGAATGGTAACCGCTGAATCCTACCCATCCATAACTCCAGGGATCATTTTCATCGGCCTGATAAATAGTGGATACACCCGGGTAAATCAGAAACAGGTGGCCGGGGCTCAGATGGTAAGTATTTCCTTCAGCACGGTAAGTGCCTTTGCCGCTGAAGACTATATGGATCAGATAGGAAGTTCGCGTGTGTGGACCGAAAGCATAGCCTGGAGCGCAGTTCTCATAACCGCAGTAATTTAAATGATAAGGTGCAGGACCGGAATAAGTGAGTGTGTGAAACTTTTTCTGTAAATATGTAACTGAAAGGTTCTTCTATGATAAAATCTAATTCATAGGAGGGCCTTTTATTATGGCAAAACAAAAGAAACCTGTAC
>JBMNRA010000087.1:0-8401 GCA_050944415.1 Ruminococcus sp. | reverse complement strand
AGGTAATTAAAATTCAGAAAACACTATTCAAAAGAATAGTTTTATATAGATATCAATTGAATAAGGAGGTAAGGCCCATGGATGTAAACAGTTAAAGATCCACTGTACGGAAGGAAAATCAGTACAGTGGATTTTTTTTGCCGTTTTATTTTTCTCTTGACAATTCTTTTCATTCTTTTATAATAAATACTGTTGTTTTATTTGAATTCAAATTATTATAAGTCTAATTATTTTACGTATGCATGGAAAGGAAGATGACCTGTGAACTACTCATTTCATTATCTTCTCATGGCAGAGCATTCCATGTTTCAGAAAGAGCTGATCAACAGGCTGAAAGGTTCCGGCCTGACGATCGGCCAGCCCAAAGTTCTGGACTACCTGAAGGATCATGACGGAGCCAGTCAGAAAGACATTGCTCAGGGATGCCACATTGAACCCGGAACATTGACCACGATTCTGAACCGCATGGAGGAAACCGGCCTTGTTGAACGCCGCATGCTGAACGGCAATCGAAGAAGCTTTTTTATTTTTATGACAGAGAAAGGAAAGAAACAGCTGAATATTATCACAAAAGCTTTTTCTGAAATAGAGGAAGCAGCTTTCTGCGATATTTCCAAAGAGGAGCGGGAAACACTTATGAATCTGTTGGGCAGAGTTTATAAAAATATTTCTCCCACATAGCTTCGCTGTGATCGGTTTTCAATGATAAAAATCTGGAAAGGATGACAAGACTATGGAAAAATTAAAACGCTATATTATATTTCTGATCGGACTTTTTATCAATTCGCTGGGCGTCAGTCTGATCACAAAAGCAAACCTGGGAACTTCTCCGATTTCATCCATCCCCTATGTACTCAGCCTGAATTTTCCTTTTACACTGGGACAGTTTACCATTGCATTCAGCCTGCTGCTGATTCTGATTCAGCTTATCATTCTGCGCAGGAATTTTAAAGCAGAACATATTCTTCAGATTCCTATTTCTGTTCTGTTTGGATACTTTATCGATTTAACAATGGAAATGCTGTTTTTCATCGAACCGCACTCTTATATCTCCAGCCTGATCTATCTTCTGATCGGCTGCCTGATTCTGGGATTCGGTGTCTACACAGAAGTGCTGGCAAATGTTGCCATGCTTCCCGGCGAATCTTTTGTCCGCGCCGTCTCCTCTACCTGGAAGACTGATTTCGGGACAACAAAAATCGCCTTCGATGTTTCCATGACCGTAATCGCAGCCGCGCTCTCTCTAATCTTTGCCCGCCGCCTGGAAGGTGTCAGGGAAGGAACAATTATCGCTGCTTTGCTGGTAGGATTCATTGCACGTATTCTCGGCAGGAAGCTTTCTTTTCTGGAAAGTATTCTGTTTGCCTCAGATAAACGTCATGCTGAAACTGCCCTCAGACACAGTACTCCTTCTGGCGGTGACTGTCCGCCGGTAATCGTCATCGGACGGCAGTACGGCAGCAGCGGCCACAGCATCGGAAAAGCTCTGGCCAAAAAACTTGGATTTGCTTTTTACGATCATGATATCATCGAATTGACAGCCGGCTCAACCGGTTACGAGCCAGAGTTCATTAAAGAGCATGAGGAAAACATGACCAACAGCCTGTTCTATGATCTCATGAGCCAGATGTACATTTATTCCGACACCCAGAGTTCTCCCAGAGATGAAATTTTCGAATCGGAGGGAAACGTTATTCGAAACCTGGCCGCCAAAGGAAACTGCATTATCATAGGAAGATGCGCCGACTATTTTCTCAGGGACCGTCCCAATACTCTGAAGGTTTTTGTACATGCGCCGGAAGATTTCCGCGCGGAACATATTATGAAGAAAGAAAACATTTCCCGAGAAGAAGCCATTCAGAAAACCCGGCGGGTAAACAGGAGGCGTTCCGATAACTACCGCTACTACACGCACCGGATATGGGGACATGCACAGAATTATGATCTCACCGTGGATGCTTCCATCGGCGCCGATGCCGTGCAAAAGCTCATCGCAGAAATGCTGAAAATGAAAGAGGCTGCCATATAGTGAATGGATGCTTCCCTGTACTTAACAGGGAGCATCCATTTTGTTTTAGCCTGGATACGCGAGATACATCTGTTGTCCATTTCTTCAAAGGAGCAGTAGTGCAAAAGTCTCTGTCTATGAGGTATCTGCCACCTTTCCCACTTCTCCCGTGTAAGAATGATACTCTTCTCTTATGATGTTCAAAGACAACTCTGATCTCCTCCTCAGCTTTGATTTCTTCATTCTCGACCCTGAGTCTTATTCGTTCTTCCCTTTCCGACTCGCTCAAATTCGACATTCCTGACAATACTTTTGATACGAGCTCAAGTCATATCGCAAGCCCCTTTTTTTCATGTCTGAAATACCGCTTAACAATTTCCTGTATACACGTAATAAAGATATTTCTCCGCTGTTTCCTTCAGTTTATACACCGTTCTCACCTGAGTGGCTTCACGGTCGGTCATCTGATATCTTGGAAAAAAACGACTGACATGAAGCGGAATCCCTGGATTGACTGAGGCAATCCACCGCGCATCTGATAAAGGATTTTACTGTCTCAAGATCTCCGCTGGCGATCACCGCGATTCTCCGCCCCAGCAATTCCGCTGTTTTCTGAATACACTGTCCCAGGATATAATGACTGGAAAAAGGAAGCCCGGACAGTCCGATTCTTACCACTTTGTAATTACTGTTATGCTGGTTAAGAAACCACAAGGGGATCATTGTCCCGTGATCAAGCCGCCGGTCCCTCTCGCCGCTGGTTCCGGTATAATCAGGGGCGGATGGGGAACCATAACTGCACCTGCTACTGGCATAACGATCCCTCCTGACATGAAAATTCAGTAATTTTAACTGCTTTCATCATACCATATCCCGATTTTTCTCATTATCTTTTAAAAAATGCTATTGAAAATTTCAAAAAATTCTTTATAATTAAAAGACGCAGTTACGTATGAAAAAGAAGGGAGATATTCAATGGAAAAATTTTTCAAATTTAAAGAAAACGGCACTAAATTTTCTACAGAAGTAATGGCCGGACTGACTACATTTTTTACCATGGCTTACATCATTGCGGTAAATCCTAGTGTATTGAGCCAGTCCGGAATGGAATGGGGAGCCGTTTTTCTGGCGACGATCATCGCCTCTATCATCGGTACCCTTGTCATGGGTCTTTTTGCCAATGTACCTTACGCTCAGGCGCCTGGGATGGGACTGAATGCATTCTTTGTTTACACGGTATGCTTTGGTCTGGGCTTTACCTGGCAGCAGGCGTTGTCCATGGTATTTATCTGTGGTGTGTTCAACATTATTATTACAGTAACAAAAGTACGGAAGTATATTATCAAAGCTATCCCCAACAGTCTGCAGAATGCCATCGGCGGCGGTATTGGAGTTTTCGTGGCATATATAGGACTTCTTAATGTGGGAATCATCAGTTTTGAATCCGGCGTCCCCGCTATTGCAACCTTGAATCAGCCTGCTTTCTGGCTGTTTCTGATCGGGCTTGTGTTAACCATTGTGCTTCTGGTCTGCAACGTAAAGGGTGCAATCCTGATCGGCATTGTTGTCACTGCTCTTCTGGGAATTCCCATGGGAGTAACGACCGCCAGTGATTCCGTAAGCTTCTCCGAAGCCTGCGCGGCTTTGCCCACCACTTTCGGAGTGATTTTCACTTCCCAGGGACTTCCTTCACTGTTCAGTGACCTGGCAAAACTCCCCCTGGTGCTGGTGACAATTTTTGCTTTCAGTATCTCAGATACCTTTGATACTCTGGGAACCTTTATCGGAACCGGACGGCGTAGCGGTATTTTCAGTGAAGAAGATGAAAAGGCCATGGATTCCAGCTCCGGCTTTAAATCCAAAATGGATAAGGCTCTTTTTGCTGATGCCATCGCTACTTCCATCGGTTCCATTTTCGGAACTTCAAATACCACAACCTTCGTAGAAAGCGCTTCCGGAATCGGCGCCGGAGGACGTACCGGTCTTACCAGCGTTGTCGTAGCTATCTGCTTCGCCATCAGCGCATTTCTGGCTACTTTTGTAAGCGCCATCCCATCCGCTGCCACAGCACCGGCTCTGGTTGTTGTCGGAATTATGATGACGTCCGCATTCAAAGAAATTAAATGGGACAATTTTGCCGAAGCCGTTCCGGCCTTTTTCGCAGGACTTTTCATGGCTCTGTGCTACAGTATTTCCTACGGAATTGCCTTTGGTTTCATTTCCTACTGCATTGTAAAAATCTGCAAAAAAGAAACTGCAAATATTCATCCTATTCTCTGGGTGGCAACAGTTCTTTTCATTTTAAATTTTGTTCTGCTGGCAATTATCTGATCCGGCGCTATCAGAAAATTCCGGGCTGTTATATCGGCAGTCCGGAATTTTTTTATTATGGATTCATTTTTCTTCTTAATAACAAGATACTCCCCACATTTTTTTCTCTTTCCAGTATATAATCTTTCCTTCTTTTTTCAGAACCTGCAGTCTGTAATTGACTCCGGAAAGGCTGAGTCCCAATTCTTCAGCCAATTCCTTTGCCGTGATTGAAGGATTGCTGTCCAACAGTTTTAAAATCACCTCACGTTCTTCCTTTTTCTTCCTGAAATACGCAAAAGAGTTTCCCCACACTATCTTTTGTTTCTCTGATCCGCATATTATTTCCCCGTGATCCGGATATATCATCAGTCTGTCCGCTTTCTCCAGCATTTCCGATACGACGGCTTTTTCTATAACTGCCTGTTCTTTCAGGTATCTCTCTATTGCATTTACTCTGTCTTCTTCCGTTCTGCCTTCTTTTTCCTGCTGCTTTAGCAGCTCTATTTTCTCTTTTATGGATTTTTCCTCCTGCAGCAATTCTGTGTTTTTTCTTTTGTATGTTTCATCTGTCAGAATTTCCTGCAGCAGTTTATCCAGCAGAATCTCTCTCTTATGACTGATCTGTTCCAGCTGTTCCCGGAGAAAACAGATACGGCGCATACCTTCTCCGTCTTGCAGCAGTTTTCGGATCATTGCCATTGCCTGTTTTAATAGCCCATCTTTTTCTCTGAAAATGTATTCCCTCTCAGACTGACTCAACAATTTAAAAAGTAAATTTTCATCTACATGAACATTATTGCAGCCATCTGAGGATTCCGAGGTCTTTCTTCCATTTTCCAGATACCTGCTGCATTTCCATTCATATATCTTTTCTTTCTCTGCTCCTCTTCTGCGTACTCTGCGGTAATAAGGCGCTCCGCATAGACCGCAGTACGTCTTTCCGCTCAGGGGATGTTTCCCGGAATATCTTCCCTGAATTCCTGTTTTCAGCGTTCTGCCGCTATGACTTCTGCGCTCTGAGATCTTCTGATTGGCTGTCTCCCATAATTCTTCAGATACTGTAGCCGGTATTTTATGTTTATAGATATACTGTTCCTGCAGAGGTACTGCCATTATTTTCCTGCTCTCAAAGTCGTAATGCCGGCGATTCATTACCACTGTTCCCTTATTTATGGGATTCTTAAGTATTCTCAGAATATCAGAAGCTGAGAAATTTTTCCCCTTCCGATTTTCTATGCCATCCTTTTTTAATACAGAGGCAATGGTTCTGCATCCGTACCCGGCGGCACACAGCTCATACATCCGCCGTTTTACTTTAGCTTCCTCCTCCCTGAGCTCAATTGTGTGATCCGGATTTCGCCGGAATCCATAAACATTTGAAGTAAGTATCACAGCTCCATTATTCTTCTGCCGGTTTCTGTGGGCGTTATTTATTTTTTTGCTCAGCTCACGGCTGTAATCTTCAGCCAAAATCGCTTTGATCCCCGTTAAAAGGCCATCATCCGGACTGTAGAATTTCTGTTCCATATACATATAAAGTTTTTTTCCTGTAATATTCATCCGCTCAATAAAAAGATACCAGTCCTTCGTATTGCGCATCAGACGATCCTGGGATTTGACGGTAATAACATCGAATTTATCACAAAACAGATCTTCATACAGACGGTTATACTCATTTCTCCCTTTTGTAGTAGTTCCGGACCCACTTTCCACATAGGAATCAATCAGATCCCATCCATTCTGAGCCACCGCAGCTTTTGCTTCCTGCTCCTGCTTTATCAAAGCATTCTTCTGGCTTTCCTCCTCAGTACTGCATCTGCAGTAAATCACCGCCCGCATTGTCATTTTCCATATTCCTCCCTTATCAGCTCAACCAGACGCCTTTTCTCATCCGGCGTAAGCATTCCGTCTGCGGCCAGAATATCCGCCAGCTTTAACAGAATCTTCTCTTTCTCCATTATTTATCAGCCACTGTTTCTTTTTTCTATATTATGCAGCGTGAAACCGATGGTTTATGTCCGGATGTATCTTCATCTCTTTAAACTGGACTGGGTCATTATGAGTATTGTCATTCTCTGTATCCTGGCTACGGCTCTCTACGGTGCATTGAGCCTTGCGGAAAAAATGTATTCCCGGAAACATTTATAATTTTTATATATATGAAAAAAGTCTCCGAATTTTTTTCGGAGACAGATACATACCTATTGATTTCATATAGAAAAACTGATATAGTTTGATCCGGTGTAAAATTTATGATCTGGAGATAAAAGATGAAAACTGCTGTAGATTTAAAAAATGATTCTATTCCTTCACTGGTGCTTCGTCTGGCTGTTCCGGCCATGATCGCTCAGTTTGTCAATATACTTTACAGTATTATTGACCGCATTTATATCGGTCATATCCGGAACATTGGCGGACTTGCCCTAGCCGGTGTCGGCGTATGCGGGCCCATTATCACTCTGCTTTCCTCTTTCGGTACTCTGATTGGTATCGGAGGTTCTATTCTGATGAGCATCCGAATGGGAGAAAAGAAAATGAAAACGGCATCACAGATTCTCTCCAACTCTTTTTTGCTTTTATGTGTTTTTTCACTGACACTCACTGTCATTTTTCTGCTTTTCAAGGATAACCTTCTCATGTGGTTTGGGGTCAGTGAAATCACGTTTGTCTATGCAGATACATACATGACCATTTATACCGCAGGCACTTTTTTTGCTCTGATGGCTGCAGGACTGAATTATTTCATCAACTGTCAGGGATTCCCTCTGGCTGGCATGGCAGCGGTATTGATCGGAGCCGTTTCCAATATTTTACTGGATCCTTTATTTATTTTCGTATTTCATATGGGCGTGGCCGGCGCCGCCATAGCAACTGTAATTTCCCAGATGCTGTACTGCTTTTTTGCTCTTTCTTTCCTGTTCAGCAAGAAAGTTCCGGTCAGAATTTCTTTCGGCGGATACAGCTGGAATATTTTCCGGCATATCCTGTATCTGGGACTTTCTCCTTTTCTGATCATGGCAACGGACAGCATCATTCTGATTGTCATGAACACGGTTCTTCAGAGATATGGGGGCCCTCCCAGGGTGATATGCTGATCACCTGTTCTGCCATAGCCCAAAGTTTTCTGCTTCTGGTTACAGGACCCATGCTTGGAATCAGCGGCGGTACTCAGGCGATATTAAGCTACAATTATGGCGCCCGGAAAACTGCCCGGGTTAAAAAAACGGAACGATCGATCCTGCTACTTATGCTGTGCTTTACCTCCTTTATGTTTCTGGTATCACGGATCGTACCACAGTTCTTCGTAGGCCTGTTCACCTCCAACCCGGATTATTATGACTTTTCCGCATGGGCAATCCAGACCTATACCCTGATGATCATTCCATTAAGTTTCCAGTATGTATTTGTGGATGGCCTGACTGCTCTGGAACGCCCCAAAACGGCCCTCTGTCTTTCCATTTTCCGAAAAGGCCTCTATGTGGCGGCAACACTTGTACTTCCTGTACTGTTCACCGCTCAGTCCGCTTTTTTCGCCGAATCTCTCGCTGACGGCGTCAGCGCCGTACTTTCCACCTGTATTTTTCTGCTGATTATCAATAAACATCTGCTGCGCCGGGAGCATAGCTTTTAAAAAAGTCCGTGGGTTAACAGCCCCGGACTTTTTCTCCTATTTCCACGCTTTCATAATTTTAATAATTTCTTCTTCATAATCTCCGGTAATATCTTCGCTCTGACCACCGCTGCGTACATTTGTCTCTGCTCCCCATTCGTTATCGTGAAATTCCCATATGTGATAGGGAACTCCCCTGTAATCGAAATCCAGACTGCCGCAGTCATCTATTTCCGTATATTTATATTCCAGCTTCATCTCATCCAGCAATTTTTTTACTCTTTGCAGTCTCATTAAACATCCTCCTCACACTTTTTTATATTCATTCTAATTCAATCATTTTTATCAGTCAACAAATAATTATGAAACTATTACCCAAATTTATCCACTTTTGTCCATACTATGTACATTATTGCTTTTTAGGGATTCGGTAATTGACTTTTTTTCAATTATTTCGACAAATTTTGCAT
>JBMNRA010000086.1:0-8587 GCA_050944415.1 Ruminococcus sp. | reverse complement strand
ACCTCTTTTCTTTTGATGAATATATAATAACTCATAAAATCATATTTGTCAATATGAAATCTGAAAAAATAAGCATAATATTTTAAATACAGAATATTCAGATAAAAAAACTCATTCAAAAAAGTTGTGATATGTGATAAAATAAACATACTGTCTGATATGAACAAGGAGGATACAGCAGATGAAAATAGCGGTAACTTATGATAATGGAAATATATTTCAGCATTTTGGAAAATCAGAATTTTTTAAAGTGTATGAAGTGGAAGATAATAAGGTAATTTCCAGTGAAGTAATCGGTTCCAATGGAACCGGTCATGGTGCGCTGGCCGGACTTCTGGCTGATCAGTCGGTAGATGTGCTGATATGCGGAGGTATTGGAGGCGGAGCGCAGGAAGCGCTTACACAGGCGGGAATTGAACTGTGTGCGGGAGCTCAGGGTGATGCGGACCAGGCAGTGGAAGCTTACCTGAAAGGCGAACTGGTATCCACGGGGGCCAACTGTGATCACCACCATGAAGAAGGACACAGCTGCGGCGGCCACGAAGACGGACATTCCTGTGGAAACTGCGGAGGAGGATGCGGTTCCAGCCCCGCGCTGACCGGGCGCAATGTAGGGAAAGCATGCCGGACTCATTACAGGGGAACCTTCAATGACGGCAGTCAGTTTGATTCTTCTTACGATCGGGGAGAACCGCTGGAATTTGTCTGCGGAGCGGGACAGATGATCAGAGGCTTTGATGCGGCGGTAGCGGATATGGAAGTGGGACAGGTGGTAGATATTCATCTGATGCCGGAAGAAGCTTACGGAATGCCGGATCCCAATGCCGTATTTACCATTGAGATTGCACAGCTTCCCGGTTCAGAAAATCTGGAGGTCGGCCAGCAGGCATATCTGTCTAATCAGTACGGCCAGCCTTTCCCTGTTAAAGTGACAGCCAAGGATGAAGTGAGCATTACTCTTGATGCCAATCATGAGATGGCGGGAAAAGAACTGAATTTCCGTATTGAGCTGGTTGAAGTTAAATAAAACATTATGTATGATCCGGATGGCGGCAGAGTGAAAAGCTCTGCCGCTGCTTCCGTAAATATAAAGGAGATCAGACAGTATGGCACTGTATGCGCTGGGAGATCTGCATCTTGGTTTTCAGGTGAACAAACCGATGGATGCATTTGGAAGAGTGTGGAAGCGTCATGAGCGCAAGATTGAGAAATACGTAAATAAGATTGTAAAGCCGGAGGATACCCTTGTGCTTACCGGGGATCATTCCTGGGGGAAAAAGCTGTCGGAGTGCCGGGAAGATCTGGCGTTTATTGAAAAACTGCCGGGCCGGAAGATTCTGCTCAGGGGAAATCATGATATGTTCTGGGACGCAAAGAAAACCAGCCGTCTCAATGAGGAATATGACGGGCGCCTGTTTTTCCTTCAGAATAATTTTGCCGTATATAAGGATTACGCTCTTGTTGGGACGAAGGGATTTACTTTTGAGGGTCCTTTTTATCTGGATCCCTGGGGAAATATAACAGGCTGGGACGAAAAACAGGAAGCGCAGGCTGAAAAGCTTGTTGCCAGGGAAATGGCACGTCTTCGGGAATCTTTCCGGATGGCAGAACAGGCGGGTTATCGGAAGTTCATTATGTTTCTGCATTATCCGCCTACCAATATACTGGAGGAAACTTCGCCCTTTACAGAGATCGCCCGGGAATACGGTGCGGATGCAGTTGTTTACTCTCATTGCCATGGGGAACGGCGGTTTGGAGACAGCATCCGGGGTAAATTCCAGGGCATCCGTTATATGCTGGTATCAGGGGATTATCTGGAATTTCATCCGGCGCTTGTACTGCCATAAGTCAAATGGACGCGGGATAAGAGATTGTGAATTGGATGAACAGACAGGAGATGAGACAGATGGCAGAAAATCTGATGCTTGATTTTTCACATATTTGCTTTGAAGACCCAAAGCTGGAGAAATCCGGACTGAGGTATATAGATCTGAGCGATATCGGCGGGACAGATATGTATTGTACGAAAGAGGCGGCGGATGAGATACGGCGCCGTCTGGTATCCTGTACTCCGGGCGGCATACATTTTCTGGATAACGGAAATTATCATTATGCAACGCTTTTCTTTCTGGAAAAGATCCGTGAGCCTTTTTCGCTGGTGCTGATTGATCATCATACCGATATGCAGAAACCTATGCTTGCGCCGCTGGTCAGCTGCGGAAGCTGGGCCGGGAAAGCGCTTTGCAGCTTCGAATATCTGAAGCAGATGATTTTAATCGGACCGGAACGAAAGAGTATGGAACTTATTGATGAGAAACTGAGAGATAAACTGATCTGCATTACAACAGATGATATTGTCAGGGGGAGGGCAGAGGATGAAATCGGAAAGATTGATCTGGAACTGCCGATTTATATTTCTCTTGACAAAGATGTTTTAAGTGCCTGCTATGCCAGAACAAACTGGAATCAGGGGGAAATGTCGATGGATATTCTGAAAAAACTGCTTCTGGAAATATTTGTACACCAGAAAGTAATTGGCGTAGATATTTGCGGTGAATGCAGTTTTCAGGAACCGCTGCCGCAGCTGGCGGAGGATACAAAGGTCAACATAAAAGCCAATCAGAGTCTGTACCGATATCTTATAAAACTGTTTGGTTTCCAGAAACATGAGATTTTTGCCACAATGTCAAGTGATGAATTCAATAAAAGTCAAAATCAAGGAGCAACATAACGTAAGTCTATATTTTCTGTTTTTCCCTGCGTGATGCTTGACAGCCTCCTGAAAGTTCGCTATAATAACAGGCGTAAAATTTGAGTGGACTTTTCCGGATTCGGTCATCTTTTTGCCACACAGCTATCTTGTGATAGGTGTGTGGCTTTTTTGTTGCCCGTATCTCGGGAGCGTTGGCAGAATGGAGGACTATATCGGTATGGAAAATTATTTTTTTCTCTTATCAAGCCGGCGGAGGACATCCATCTCCAACCATCATTGCAATCACTGACCCCAAATATAGGGAGAAAATTGTAAAACTAAACGCAGAAGTGTCCTTGAAAATATGATGCTTGCCGCCCATGCCCTCGCCGCAAAAATATCTTATAACGTGTTCCAGGGAGGAGAAATAATGAACGATACTTTCATGAAAGAAAAACCGGTATTACCGCTGATTTTATCCATGGCCCTGCCTATGGTTTTATCCATGCTGGTTAATTCTCTATACAACATTGTCGACAGCTTTTTCGTCGCACAGATCAGCGAGGAAGCTATGACGGCGTTATCACTGGTTTATCCGATTCAAAATTTTATCAATGCTGCCGGAATTGGATTCGGCGTTGGAATCAACGCAGTCATCGCCTTCTATCTGGGCGCTGGAGATCACAGAAAAGCGGATCAGGCCGCAACGCAGGGACTTGTGCTTGCCGTGATTCATGGCGTTGTCATGACAGTCTGCTGCATCGCGATTATGCCGGTTTTCCTGCGAATGTTCACTTCATCCGGAGCGGTAATTGAACTTGGCGTCCGCTATTCTGTTGTTGCGTTCGCTTTTACATTGATTGTCACTGTCAGCATGACATTCGAGAAACTATTCCAGGCAATAGGAAACATGAAAACAACCATGATAAGCCTGATGTGCGGGTGCATTACAAATATTGTCTTAGATTCCGTTCTGATTTTTGGCTATGGCCCATTTCCGGAAATGGGAATCGAAGGCGCTGCCCTGGCAACCGGCATCGGGCAAGCTCTGACGCTGGCGATTTACCTTGCAGTCTATCTTGTACGGCCAATCCGTGTGCATATCCGCAGGCAGTACATTCTGCCCGGCAAAGGAATGGTATTGAAGTTATATTCCATCGGCATTCCCGCCACCTTGAACCTTGCGCTTCCGTCTCTTTTGATTTCGGCGCTCAATGCTATTTTGGCGGCATATTCCGAAGTGTATATTCTGGTTTTGGGAATCTATTACAAATTGCAGACCTTCATCTATCTGCCTGCAAATGGCATTATTCAGGGGATGCGCCCCCTGATTGGCTATAACTACGGTGCAGGCGAGAACAAAAGAGTCAGCCGGATTTATAAGATCGTCTTGTGCATGAGCAGTATCATTATGGTACTTGGAACAGTGATATGCCTTCTGATTCCCGGCCAGCTTATGGGTCTGTTTACCCACACAGAAGCAACGATTCAAGCCGGGGAAACGGCCCTGCGCATCATCAGCGCCGGTTTTATCGTCTCTGCGGTTTCTGTTACATCTTCCGGCGCATTGGAGGGTCTTGGGAAAGGAACGCCTTCATTACTGATTTCACTGTGCCGGTATGTAGTGGTTATCATTCCGACTGCGTTTTTACTCAGCAGGCTTTTCGGAGCAGTTGGCGTCTGGAATGCGTTTTGGATTACGGAAGCGATTACCGCGATCATTTCCATTTGCGTTTACCGTAAGGCAATCGCAAGGCCCACAATACCGGACTGAAAGCCATTAACACCGTTCTGCTTCACTTTAAGGAAAGACTGAAAATGAATACGTTGACCTCACAGCGCGTCGGCAGTAGAAAAGCCCCATCCCGTACAATGTCCACTAGGTCAGTCGGGAGGTCAGGCAGATTGCCCCATGCAGGAGAGGGTCATGGCAGAATACCGTCCGGCAGTTGCCGATATCTCTGACAGCTGCAGATGATTTCACTGGCGGATATAAACGCCCTGTGATTCAATGAAATCTTCCAGTTCCTGAAGGCCGTCCTGCGCCCATGTTTCTGATATGCCGGATGATTCCGGGAAAAACATCAGCTGCGCGATTCTTTTTCCGGCTTCCGTTCGGAAGATTTTTCCGACGCTTTTTCTGACGGTATCCGGCTTCATTTCATTTTCAAAATAGTTGACCAGAAAATCAGCCTCCACCAGAATCTGATAGTCCATGCCGTCAATGTTGGCGTAAGTGTGATGGTGCCCCACAAGATAGGATACCCGCTGAATCACTGTCCTGTCAAAACCCAGTTCCATCAGCATTTTCTCTGCTTCTGTGGGACCTTCCTGTTCCTGGAGAGCGCCGTTTTCCTTTCCGTATTTTTCTTCAGCCGGACGAATTCCAATGTCATGAACGTAGGCGGCTGTCTCAAGGATAAATAAAGTCTTTTCATCCAGGCCTTCCTCCTCGCCGATCAGCCTGGCAAAACCGTGTACTTTCATAAAATGCTGGATACGTTTCGGATCACCCTGATAAAATGCGATCATTTTAAGACAAAGGTCATTCAGTTTTTTCATAATGTACCTCCTTAAATTTATTCCTGCGGGCAGCAGGCCGGGGGACGTGCCTGCGTCTTTATTTGACTTGTCTGTATTATACTTTGTTTTGAAATAATATTCAAATGCAGATTTTATCCAGAGGTATCTTCAGAGGAACACCTGACTGCCGTATATGATCAGATGTCCCAGGCCTTGTTTGCTGCTGATAAATTCACCGATGACGATTCCTACCAGACACAGGCCGATATTCACTTTCATGACAGAAAGTATCAAAGGCACGGAAGAGGGCAGTACTACTTTGAATAAAGCGTCTTTTTTGTTGCCGCCGAAGGTATCGATCAGTTTCAGCTTTTCTTCGTCAACTTCCTGAAAGCCGGTATAAAGATTGATGATGGCGCCGAAAAGGGCTACGGACATACCGGCTACAATGATCGTGGTGGGTTTCGCTCCCAGCCAGACGATCAGAAGAGGAGCCAGGGCTGATTTGGGCAGACTGTTAAGGACTACCAGATATGGCTCCAAAATAAAAGAAAGCCGGGATGAGATCCACAGCAGTACGGCAACTGTCACCGACAGCAGGGTGACGAGAAAGAAACTGATCAGAGTTTCATATAATGTTGTACCTATATGAGACAGCAGGTTCTGATGGAGTGTCATATCAACCATGGTATGAATGACCCGGGAAGGGCTGCTGAAAATAAAGGAGTCGATCCAGGAGAGGCGGGCACTGATTTCCCAGAGAATGAGGAAGGCAAGAAAGATCAGAATGCGGGCCGCCTGGATCATGTAACGGTCTCTTTTTCGTGCTTTTATATATTTTTTCTGATTGACTGAAATATTCTGCATATCATTCATGGCCATTTAATTCCCTCCATATCTGATTAAAATAAGTTTTAAACAGCAAAGCGTTCCGGGAGGCCAGGGGCGTACGATCCGGTATTTCCAGATCAATGGGGATGGATTTTTTCACAGTTGCCGGGCGGCTGGTGAGAACGATAACCGTATCTGCCATGCTGATGGCTTCCGAGATATCATGAGTCACCAGAACAGCTGTCTTTTTCTCCTGCTTGATGATTTTGCCGATGTCGTCACTGACATTCAACCGTGTCTGATAATCCAGAGCGGAAAAAGGTTCATCCAGAAGCAGAAGATCGGGTTCCAGTGCCAGAGTGCGGATCAGGGCAGCTCTCTGGCGCATACCGCCGGAGAGCTGAGAAGGCCGGGCCTGTTTAAAAGCATCCAGACCGTAGGTAACCATCAGCCTGTCAATATACGCTTTCTTTTCCGGAGTTACTTTTTTCTGGGTTTCCAGACCCAGAAGGATATTGCTGTATACAGTGCGCCATTCAAACAGATGGTCTTTCTGCAGCATATATCCGATGTTGGAAGGTTTTTCCGGAAGGCTTGTTCCGTTCATCAGGATTTCGCCTTCTTCCGGTTTTAACAGTCCGCAGATCAGATTCAGAATTGTGGATTTGCCGCAGCCGCTGGGCCCGACAAGAGCCACAAATCCGCTTTTGGGAACCTGAAAGGATATATGAGAAATTGCGGCAGTTTCTCCCTCAGGGGTATGGTAGGAGAGACTGACGTCCTTTAATTCCAGTAACGGTTTTTTCATAATAATCCTCCATATTATGTTTATATATGATATGTGAAGAAAGAAAAAACCGTGCGGCGGATTCTCAGGCTTTCACATCCGTCTTTTTCAGAATCTGTATTCCGACCACGGAAAAAAACAGGGTATAGACCAGACTGCAGATAACAAACAGCAGGATAGTGCTGCCCAGCATATCATCGGAACGGTTGGCGTTCATTCCCAGAATCATCAGAGAATAAGGGTAGAAACAGCCAAGGCCCGTATTGGTAACCAGCAGCCCCACGATACTTCCGATGGCGGCCAGTCCGATAGGAAGGGCAAAGCTGCGGATTACCATGGATAAAAGACACTGAAGCGCCGTTACAGCCAGGCCGCCGAGAAGACCGCGGAACAGCCAGAAAAATATAACCAGGGGAGGCAGCCCTTCCAGTCCGGCAGCTTTACCGGTGACGATAAAGAGAATTCCTACCCACAGCTGGGTCAGCACGGCTACGGCAAAGGAGCTGATAAATTTTCCAAGGAAAATGTCGGAAAGGGGTACCGGCGCCGTCATCAGAGCATTCCGGTTGTGCTGGAAATTTTCCACACGCCAGAGATAGGCACAGTAAATGGCGATCATAGGGCCAAAGAAAAAGTTTGAGTAAAACAGGGTTTCCTGGGTCCAGAGGGAGTACCAGCCCGATGTGAGGATTTCAATATTATTCAGATAATTGTTGACGCCCATGAAGGCGGGAACCAGCGGAAGCAGGAAAAACGCGATCCAGATAAAGGAGCGCTTCAGTTTCATTTGTTCCGCTTTGATACAGGAAATAAGCATGGATTAAACCTCCTTTTTTAAATAGCATTTCAGTCCGATCAGATAAAAGACAAGACCAAAGATGAGAAAAGCACAGATCCGTCCCAAAGGCAGAGGCATGGCAAAGTAAGACACATCCTGCACCGAATCGCCCATCTGCATGACAATGGGGTTAAACACACTGTAGTATCCCCAGGGAACGACAGAGGTCAGGATGGTATAGGGGAAAAAGGCGGAAAATACGCCGGTAAAGGTTCCCATCAGGCCGATAAACAGGGGCATCAGCTGATTTTTCATTAGCAGAGACAGAATCTGCTGCATTACGTAAAGCACCAGACTGACCACAAAGGTGGAAACAAAAAACCAGATCAGCTGGAAGACAGGCACCGTCTGGGTGGCATGGAAAACCCGCCCCATAAAATACAGACAGAGTGTTTCCAGAGCGGCAAACACCAGAATGTAGGTACCATTTAACAGTACTTTGCTGTGAAACAGACTTAACTTCGACTGCATGGTAAAAAGCATTTTGTCCGTTTCGCCTTTGGTCTCAATATCGCAGACCCGGCTGGCACAGGCAGCAAGGATAACGGGCAGAAAAATCAGATTCATCAGAGAGTAGTTAAGGATCAGCATATAATATCCCACGGAAGCTTCTTTTTGATCAAAGGGGTATCGAATCATACTGGATCCGATCCACAGCAGTGTGACAATAAGGGCGCAAAGGTACAGAAGCCACACTTTTCGCCTTCTGCATTTTTTTATTTCCGTTAAAAAAGCTGTCATCACAGGCTCACCTTCTTTCCAGTCAGAGAGAGGAAGATTTCCTCCAGGTAGTTTTCCGTATCTTCCAGTCTCAGAATACCGATTTCATTCTGTACAAGAGCGGATACGGCGGCAGCCGTCCTGCCGTCGCCTTCGTCCGGGATCAGCAGATATTTCTGTTCCGGCGAAGTGGTTA
>JBMNRA010000085.1:0-8705 GCA_050944415.1 Ruminococcus sp. | reverse complement strand
TTCAATCCCTGGATATACAGCTAAGAAGGTAATCTGGTTTAATGCACACCTAGGAAATATATAAATGATGAAACGCAAAGGGATACTTCTATATTTTTTCAACTTAAAGTATCTTGACGCTATCGTTCCCCCTGCCATTCATAAACTGTTACCAACGGACGAAAACGGAGGAATATCATGGTTTCATTCAAAAAATCCAAAAAACATAAGATTCTTCTTGCTCTTCCCTTTATTTTTCTATTGGGTATCTGGATTGGTGTATTAGCCGGAAAATCTGCCGACCGGGAATTTGAAAAGTATACGGAATCTCTCTTCGCAGAATCCCTTTCCGGCAATACCTTAAGCCTCCATTACACGCTGGCCGATCCTTCCGGATATGGCCTGGAACAGGAGACGGCCACTTTAGGCACCGCAGTCCCGGAGAATCCCTCCGCCTCCTTTGCAGCTCTGGAGAACGAAAGCAGACGTCTGAAGAATTTTTCCTACGAAAGTCTTTCTGAAAAAAACCGGCTGACATATGACATTCTGGAATTATATTATGAGACAGAACTGTCTGGAGAAAACCAGTATCTTCTGGCAGAAATTCTAAGTCCCTCCCTTGGCATTCAGGCCCAGCTTCCTCCGCTTCTTGCAGAATATGTCTTTCGCAGCGAACAGGATATTCTGGATTACCTGAACCTTTTGAGAGATATGCCCTCTTACTTTGACAGTATCATACAGTTTGAAAAGGAAAAAGCAAAAGCTGGATATTATATGAGCGATGCCACAGCAGATCGTATCATTGAACAATGTACAGATTTTATTTCTTCCGGAGATAAAAATTATCTCAATACTGTGTTTGAAGAAAAAATAAGTGGCGCCGGCTGGCTCTCTGACGCCAAAAAGAAGAACAGTCTGAATCTTCATAAAGACGCTGTGCAGAATTACGTAATTCCGGCATACGAAAACCTTATTTCAGCGCTGACCGCTCTAAAAGGCAGCGGAAAGAATGAAAACGGACTTTACTATCTTCCCGGAGGCAAAGAATATTATACATACCTCTTAAAAAGCAGCTGCGGCATCTATGACTCGGTAGAAGAGATTCAGACCCGCCTTGCCAGGCAGCTTATGGAAGATTACGAAGAAATTCAAAGGTTACTTAGCGCTGACCCCTCCCTGGCCGCGTCTCTTTTTTCCGATCAATCCCGAAAAAACCAGACCCCCGACCAGATACTGTCTTCCCTGCAGGAAAAAATTCAGAAAGATTTCCCTTCCATCCCCTCTGTCGCTTATGAAGTCAAATATGTACATGAAGATTTGAAAGAACATTTAAGCCCGGCCTTTTACCTGACACCTCCCATCGACACCAAAAGTCCCAACCTGATATACCTGAATCCGGATTCCGGGCTGAGCGGCATTGAACTGTATACCACTCTGGCCCATGAAGGTTTTCCGGGCCATTTATACCAGTCTCAGTTTTTTCTCTCCCAGGATGCTGACCCTGTCCGCCACGTCTTTTCCATGGGCGGTTACATAGAGGGCTGGGCCACTTACATTGAATCCTATGCATACCTGTACGGCAGTGAGAAAGAAAACCTGGGACGTCTGCTGTGGCTGAACCGCGCCATGAATCTCTGCCTTTATTCTCTTCTGGACATCGGAATCCATTATTACGGCTGGACTCGGGAGGCAACAACGGAGTATCTGGAAAAATTCGGCATTCACAGTGAAGAGATCTGCAGCGAAGTATTTCAGAGTATTGTGGAAGACCCCTCCAATTATCTGAAGTATTACGGCGGGTGCCTCCAGTTCATGGATCTCCGGGACGAAGCCTCTCTCCAGAAAGATTTCGATCTGATAGATTTTCATGAAAAGGTTCTGGAAACCGGACCCTGTCAGTTTCCGATTCTGGAAAAATACGTCCTTCAGTCTTAAGTCTCACATCTGCCCCGCCAGAAAAATGCTGGCTGCCACACCTGCGGCGGCGGCCAGCAAAGATCCCGCCAGTGTATATCTGGTTTTTGTAACTCTGGCAGCCATAAAATATACACTCATTGTATAAAAAACCGTTTCCGTACTGCTCAATATAAGAGATGCTGTTGCTCCTGTAGAAGAATCCGCGCCGTATTCTCTGTATATATCCAGCAGCAGGCCTGTAGCTGCACTGGAAGAAAACATCTTTACGATTATCAGCGGAATCAGAGCAGGAGAAACACCCAGATCTTTCACCAGAAAACTTAAAGCCCCGGCCAGCTGCTCCAATAATCCTGAAGAACGCAGAATTCCCACTCCCACCATAAGTCCAATAAGCGTCGGCAGAATAGAAAAGACGGTCTTCAGACCGTCTTTTGCACCTTTTACAAAATCCTCATATACATTTCGTTTCATCAGAAAACCGAATCCCACAATATAGAAAATAATCAGCGGAATAATTATATCCGAAAGAAACAGCAGAAATTTCATGAATACCTCAGAAAACTCATTTACCCTAATGTATGCCGTATTCCTCACACTTATTTCTTTTTGGATTCCCGAATAAATTTCCGGATATCTTCCAGTGCATTCTGATATTTTTGTGATACCATGGTAGGATTTCCCAGAATCCTGCCTCTGTGAAGTTTCTTTCTGCTCTCGATCAGATTGCGCAGCTTTTCTTTTGCTTCTCTTATTCTTTCTTCCGTTTCACTTCTGGGATCAGCAAAGGCAACCCTTGCATCCAGACGATGCTGGAGAACCGCCACCTCTTCTTTCAGACGTTCTATCCGCCCCAGCATATTCCGCAAATTCAGCGCCCCGATAAAGGAAAGCACAAAATCCGTGCCTCCCACAACAGTAACCGCAGCCACACAGCCAACTGCCACGGAAGGAGGCATCCATCTCAGCAACGCATTGACAGGCTTGTGAAGGAAAAGATTCATCAAAACAGTGAATGCCCCCCATGCCAGTGAAGAACTGAGACAAATATATCCTTTAAAATTAAATTTCTTACGACTGTAATCCCAGTACCGTACACGAAAGAGAGCCTCCATCGCAGCTCCTGTCACCAGCTCCAACAATGTGGCGCCAATCATTCCAGCAATGTACGTCAGAAGAATATTATTTTTAAACGGTTCCGATACAATCAACATGATCAGCGCTCCGCTGCCATAGATCGGCAGAAAAGGCCCCCGCATAAATCCTCTGTTTACCCATCTTTTTTTCAGACAGGAAACATACAGACTTTCCCAGCACCATCCGAGAAAGCTGTAGATATAAAAGCAAAGCATCCACTGTGCCGCGGTATACTGATACATGATCCCTCTCCTTCAATGATCCTCTTTTAAAGCCAGATTCCGATTTCCGCTCTTTCCGTCAGTCTCTCCTCCAGATCACGCTTATGAAACAGAAAACCCGGATCATCATAGTACCTGGCGTCCCGTGGACATCCCTTGATACAGGCGCCGCATTTGATACAGATCCCCCGGTATTCCCTTACATTATCCGGACATATGGAACCCATAGGACAGACCCGGGCACAGAGGCCGCAGTCATCACAGTCTTCTGTCACCAGAGATTTCACTTTGCGGATATCCACCGGTTCCCCCGCCGGCCCACGGGGTTTAAAATACCCGGGAGAAGGACTTCTCCCGGGTACGGAAATTCCTCCGGAAAAGCGGCCGTTTATTATCTTCTCTCCCACACTTCGTCCAAACTTCCTTGCTTCCAGAAGATCTTCTTCATCTGGCCGTCCAGCTGCCAGTATGCGGGAGAAAGCATGCTCTCCTACAAAAGCGGCAGCAGCCCCGCAGATAAAACCCTGAGTTTCCAGAATATCCCTGAGTTCCGCCAGTGCATCATCAAAGTTCCTGTTTCCGTACAGCACAACGGGAACCGCCTTTGTGCCTTCCCCCTTTATCGTCTTCAGAAAAGGAAGGAGAACGTTGGGAACTCTCCCGGCATAAACCGGTGTTCCCATGATCACAATATCCCCGCATCCAAAGCTGTATTCTTCTTTTCGGGCCTCAGGAAGGGTAAAATCTCTTTTTCCCCAGTCTGTACTCAGCGCCTCAGCCAGTGCTTCCGCAATGGTACAGACCACTTTTTCCGTCGTTTTAGTAGCGCTGAAATAAACCGCCCATACTTTTTTCATCCAAACACTTCCCCCATTACAGCACCGGAAACCGTTCCATCGATTACCCAGTCCCTGCCTTCTTTTTTCATAGGCAGATCCATACTGTCTTCCTGACTTTCACCCATGAATGACATCTTAAAATCCACAGAAACCGTACAGGAATCTGCTCCCTGATAATCGATATCTCTGATACGGATTGTCACATCAGGACCAATGCCCAGTCCGCCTGCCACTCCCAGCAATCCGGTAACGGAGTCGCTCATATCTCCGTACTCCTCCATTCCGTCTTTATAAGCCTGCCGCGTCGTCTCGTCAAAGCAGTTCAGAATTTCATCAATATCCAGATCTTCTACGGCTTTTTCCAGCCTGTCCACCGTATCCTGGGGAGTACGCGGCTTCAGCACCATGACATACAAAAGGCCAGCCAGGACCGCTATCACAATAATAGCCAGCGCCATTATAATACCTCTCCTGGAACCTCCTGTAAATTTTTCCTTCACGGAAACCGGCCCTGCCTCCGGCACATAGTTCTGCCCTGCAGGCTGTTCATAATATTGCTGCTGATATGGCATCTGCTCACAGGCCGTTTCCTGATGCTGCTTTTTGTAATTTCTGGTAGGCGCACCGCACTCCGAACAGAACATGGCGTCATCCGGAAGCTGTGTACCGCATTTACTGCAAAACATAAGACTTCTATTCCTCTTTTCCTTCTTCCTGTTCCTCTTCCGCCTGAGGCAGCTTGGTGACAAGAATCTGTTCAATCCGTTTATCCTGGATTTTCTGAATCTCAAAACGCAGGCCTTCCAGCTCTATGGTCTGCAGATCATCTTCCTCCGGAATATATCCCAGTTCATCCAGCAGAAGACCGGAAACCGTATCATGGCTCTCGGATTCCAAATCAACATCCAGCTCATCATTCAGATCATTGATGGTCACCAGACCTTTCAGAAGCCAGGTATGATCATCTATTTCTTCAATTCTCGGTTCCCCGTCTTCATCGCCGGTGTCATCAATGGAGCCCATAACCTCCTCAACCAGGTCTTCGATGGTCACAATTCCGGAAAATCCGCCGTACTCATCAATCAACACAGCAATATACTGATGAGATTCCTGCAGTTCATGGAACAATTCATTAATGTTTTTACTTTCCAGCACAAAGTAGGGCTTATGCAGCAGTGAACGGATATCCACATTCTCAAACCCACACCGTCTGGCCTCAAGAATAAAATCTTTCAAATAAAGAACACCGACAATATTGTCAATCTCCTCCTCATAAACCGGTATTCGGGAATGACGGGTTTCCAGCATTTCATCCAGATAGGAAGAAAGAGGTTCCGCCACATCTACAGCATAGACATCTTTACGGGAAGTCATGATTTCCTTTGCCAGAATATCATCGAATTCAAACACCGAATCCAGCATTTCCGATTCATACTCATCAAAAACCCCCGTCTCCACACCGCTTTCAATCAACGCACGGATCTCCGCCTCCGAAACCTTCTCCTGAGACACTTCATCATGCATGCCGAACAGCCGCAGTACCAGAGCCGTGGATACAGACAGCAGCTTTACGATCGGCGCGGTAATCTTGGAAAGGATGCTCACCGGACGGACAACAAACAGACTGAACGATTCCGCTTTCTGCTGAGCGATACGTTTTGGCACCAGTTCACCCAGCACCAGTGTAAAATAAGACAGAATCAACGTAATGATTACTACAGAAAAAGTGTCACTGTTGGGAATATGTATTCTCTCCAGCAGCACTCCCAGTCTTTTTGATATCCCGGTTGCGGCAGACGCACTGGAGAAAAATCCCGCCAGTGTAATCGCAATCTGTATGGTAGAAAGAAAACGTGATGGTTCTTTTAAAAGCTCCAGGACGAGAGCCGCTTTTTTATCTCCCTCCTCAGCTTTCTGAGACAATTTTCCGGGGCTGGCAGAAACCAGCGCCATCTCCGCTCCGGCGAAAAATGCATTCAGCGCCGTCAGAAATACAAGCAATAACAACTGTAACCATAAATTGTCAGGGTCAGAATCCATGAAAATATAACCTCCTAAATACAATAAGATATCATAAAATATAACACATAAGCGGCAAACTGTCTACTCTCCTTCGACATGCCGGATGTAAGAAAATGCACTGCCGTCTCAGGCAGTGCATCCTTACACATTAAGCTAATTTCATTGTGTTGATTTTTACGCCAGGTCCCATCGTCGGAGCGATTGTCACACTCTTCAGATAAGTTCCTTTCAATGCGCTTGGTTTTGCTTTATTAATAGCATCTATCAGCGTCTGGAAGTTGTCCGCTAACTGCTCCTCTGAGAAAGAAGCTTTTCCGATTGGCACGTGAATAATATTTGTTTTGTCAAGACGATACTCAATCTTACCGGCTTTGATATCTTTCACAGCTTTCGCAACATCCATGGTTACGGTTCCGGCTTTCGGGTTCGGCATCAGACCTTTGGGACCCAGTACACGTCCCAGACGTCCTACGACACCCATCATATCCGGTGTGGCAACCACTACGTCATAATCAAACCAGTTTTCATTCTGGATCTTCGGGATCAGCTCTTCAGCTCCTACAAACTCAGCTCCCGCCTCTTTTGCCTCATCTGCTTTCGCGTCTTTGGCAAATACCAGTACACGAACCTGTTTACCTGTTCCGTGCGGAAGAACTACCGCTCCACGGATCTGCTGATCTGCGTGACGTCCGTCGCATCCTGTTCTGATATGAGCTTCGATTGTCTCGTCAAATTTGGCAACAGCCGTCTTCTTAACTAAAGAAATGGCCTCTGCCGGATCATACAGCGCTGTACGATCTACTGCTTTTGCAGCTTCTAAATATTTCTTTCCATGTTTCATTCTAAATAACCTCCTGTGGTAATTGCGGGATTTTTCCCTCCCACTTATTTGTTTGGATAATACAAATTCACCTTAGTCTTCTACAACAATACCCATACTTCTGGCTGTACCGGCGATCATGCTCATGGCAGCCTCCAGAGATCCTGCATTTAAATCCGGCATTTTTGTCTCTGCAATTTCTTTGATCTTATCTTTTGAAATTGTTGCGACTTTGTTCTTGTTCGGAACGCCGGAACCGGATTTCAGGTTGCAGGCTTTTTTAAGAAGAACTGCTGCCGGCGGAGTTTTTGTGATGAAGCTGAAGCTTCTGTCAGCATAAACTGTGATAACTACAGGAATAACCACGTCGCCTTTATCAGCTGTTCTTGCGTTAAACTCTTTTGTAAACTGTACGATGTTTACGCCATGCTGACCCAGTGCAGGACCAACTGGCGGTGCTGGTGTTGCTTTACCAGCCGGAATCTGTAATTTAATATATCCTTCTACTTTCTTTGCCATGTCAGGCACCTCCTATAATGTGGTAATTGCGGGGATTTCCCTCCCACGAGCCGTAGAAACGGCCCTTTTGTCTGTTACATTTTTTTCACTTCTGCGAAACTGATTTCCACCGGTGTTTCACGGCCGAACAGCTCAACATTGATTGTCACAACCTGCTTGGGCAGATTGATGCTCTGGATCACGCCAGCCGTATCCTTCCAGGCTCCGCCTGTAACCACAACGGCATCGCCCTCCTGAAAGTCCACAACAATGTTTTCCGCCTGAATTCCAAGAGGCTTCATCTCTTCCTCTGTCAGCGGCACCGGCTTCGACCCCGGACCTACAAATCCTGTCACACCTCTGGTATTTCTCACAACATACCAGGTATCATCATTCATGACCATATGAATCAGAACATAACCGGGAAACATCTTTTTCTGCACCTGTTTCCTGGCGCCGTTTTTCATTTCCACAACATCCTGCATCGGTACACGAACTTCCAGAATCTGATCTTCCAGATGACGGTTCTCAATTGTTTTTTCAATATTCGCTTTCACTTTGTTTTCATAGCCCGAATACGTATGGACTACATACCAGTTTGCTTCTGACATTTAACCACCCTTATCTTTCTCATCGAATAACCAGATTCATGAACTGCAGTACCAGGCTGTCCAGGATGGTGATGATCACTCCCAGCACAATCGTAATTGATACGACAGCCACTGTCTGCTTTCCAAGTGTGACCCTGTCGGTCCAGATAATTTTGTTAAACTCAGATTTGAGCCCTTTGAACCAATGCTTCTTCTGCTTTGGCTCTTTACCTGGTTTTTTAGATTTTCCAGATTCTGCCATTTTTTCACCTCGTGCCAATTACTTGGTTTCTTTGTGCATTGTGTGTGTTCTGCAGAATTTGCAGTATTTCTTGGTCTCCATCCGTTCCGGATGATTTTTTTTCTCTTTTGTCATGTTGTAATTACGCTGCTTACATTCTGTACATGCCAATGTGATTTTTACGCGCACGACTTCCACCTCCATGTGTTCTTTTGCGTTATTCGGCGGCCTTTTTTAGACATAAAAAAAAGACCTACTTCCATGCCGTTATATAAATTTATCACAGAGGCCGCCAAATGTCAAGGAAAAGTCACATGTTGATAGCGTCAAGATACTTTAAGTTGAAAAAATATAGAAGTATCCCTTTGCGTTTCATCATTTATATATTTCCTAGGTGTGCATTAAACCAGATTACCTTCTTAGCTGTATATCCAGGGATTGAAG
>JBMNRA010000084.1:0-8765 GCA_050944415.1 Ruminococcus sp. | reverse complement strand
ATGATGTCATTATCATACCATATTTTCCCGTCAAAATGATTATAGAAAAATGATATTTTCCGCATTTTATATAAAAATTATCTAAAGAAGTAAAAAAAATCCACTTTAAGACAAAAAAGTGAGTGTTCAAAAATAAATACAAATGGTATTTTAATATTGGTAATCGCGATACCACAGAGAATTAGACAACAACGGGAGGTTGAAGTAATGAAGAAAATTATAAGTATGTTATGTGCAGCTACCCTTTTCGCTACCATATTAGCTGGATGCGGCGGAGGAGGCGGAGACACTTCCTCATCAGAAACATCCTCAACAGAAGATGCTTCCTCTGATGCATCATCAGAGGACAGCGGTTCCGGAAGCTCAGGTGATATAAAAGTAGGTTTTGTCGTTAAATCTCTGGCTGACCAGTACTGGATTCTTGTAAAAGCCGGTGCAGAAGCGGCAGCTGAAGAAAACGGAGTGGATCTGACATTTATCGCTCCCAATTCGGAAAGTGATGTGGCAAAACAGGTGGAAAATATTGAAACTCTGATCGCAGCAGGCGTTGATGTTCTGTGTATTGCTCCGTCCAATGACGAAACAGTTCTTCCGGCTCTTCAGAATGCAGTAGATGCTGGAATTAAAATCATTGCGGTTGATACAGATTCTTCTCTGGAAGATAAAGTATGTTTTATTGGAACAGGTAATGAGGCGGCTGCCAAAGAGGGTGCGCTCTGGGCAGGCGAACAAGTAGGAGAGGGTGCGAAAGCCATCGTGCTGAGAGGACGTCTCGGTGATGCGACTCATGACGCCAGAGAAGCCGGTATTGAAGCGGGTCTGGAGGAATCAGGCGTTGAGATTCTGGAAGTTCAGGCTGCAGATTCCACAGAAGAAAAAGGCATGAGTGTCAGCGAGAACCTGTTGCAGAAATACGATGATGTGGATCTGATTATCACAACAGCAGACTCCATGGCAACAGGCGCAGTAAATGCGGTGGAAGCAGCCGGAAAGGATACGCTGGTATATGGATTTGACGGTACACTTCCTGTTGCAGAGAAAGTGGAAAATGGAGAAGTTCTGGGAACAACCGCTCAGCATCCTTATGAGATGGGAGTTCTTGGTGTTGAGACAGCCATTAAGATTATGAATGGCGAAGAAGTTGACGAAGTAATTGATTCCGGTCAGGAAGTTGTAAACAGTGATAATGCAGCTGACTTTATTGCAGACCTGGAAAGCAAGGTTGGAGCGGCCGAGTAAAACAGTACAGAGATTGCGCCCAGAGGGGAAACTCTCTGGACGCAATTTTAAATAGGGAAGGTGGTTTAAAATCATGGGCGAATTAATTATGGAGCTTCAAAATGTTACCAAATACTTTCCTGGTGTAATCGCGTTGAATGATATGTCTTTTCAGGTTAGAACAGGAGAAGTCCACGGTCTGATCGGAGAAAACGGTGCCGGTAAATCAACACTGATTAAAGTATTCACAGGAGTCAATCAACCGGAAAAGGGAAAGATTATCATTGATGGGAAGGAAGTGAAACTGTCCAATCCAAATGTATCCAAACATTACGGTATTGGGTGTATTTATCAGGAATTGAATATCTGTCCGGATTTGAGCATTACGGACAATCTGTTTATCAATTATTATAAGAAAAAAGGGTTCTTGCTGGACTATACATATATGCATAAAAAGGCAAAAGAGATTATGCATTCTCTCGGAATTGACATTGATCCTCATACTCTCTGCGGAAAGCTGGGAATCGGTGTGCAGCAAATGGTAGAAATTGGAAAATCAATTTTATCAGAAGCACGTCTGATTATTATGGATGAGCCGACTTCTTCGCTTTCAAACAAAGAAGTAGAGCAATTGATGAAGACGATAAAAATTCTGAAAGAAAAAGGAATCGCCATTATCTTTGTGTCTCATAAACTGGAAGAGATTTTTGAAATCTGTGATTGCATTACTGTAATGCGTGACGGTTCACACATCAGTACAAAACCGGTTTCAGAAGTTACCAATGATAGTCTGATCGCGGATATGGTTGGAAGATCTCTGGATAATCTGTTCCCGAAGGAAAAAACCACACGGGGAGAGGAATTCCTCAGAATTGAACATTTTAATTCCGTCGGTGTCCTGCGGGATGTAAGTTTTAAAGCTTACGCAGGAGAAGTCCTCGGTTTCTCAGGACTGGTAGGTGCGGGACGAACAGAAACCATGCGAGCTTTGTTTGGAGCAGATCCCAAAGACAGCGGTGAAGTTTATATCAAAGGGAAAAAAGTAGAGATCAAGTCTCCTAAGGATGCAATTGCCAATGGTATTGCTTTCGTAACGGAGGATCGAAAAGGAGAAGGACTGATTCTGGATGCGTCTGTAAAGAATAATCTTTTCCTGGCTACTATTGATAAGGATACCCATCATGGATTTCTGGATCAGAAAAAATACGATAAGGTGGGCAGGGAGAATGTCGAAACATATAAGATAAAAACTCCTTCTCTTCAGACTCCGGCCGGCACACTTTCCGGCGGTAATCAGCAGAAAGTGGTTATTGCAAAATGGGTAAATACAGATGCGGATATCTATATTTTTGATGAGCCGACAAGAGGAATCGATGTAGGCGCCAAAATCGAAGTTTATAATGTAATGAATAAACTGTGCAGCGAAGGGAAATGTGTCATCATGGTTTCCTCTGAACTTCCGGAAATTCTCGGTATGAGTGATCGCGTCATTGTTATGCGGGAAGGAAAGATCATGGGGGAACTGGAACGTGACTCGGAGCATTTTAATCAGGAAGATATTATGAGAGCTGCATGGGGAGGTAAACTGTCATGAAAGGAAACGGTATTAAGTCAATTATTGGAAAAATGGGAATTTTGCTGGCCCTGATTGTTGTCTGTGTCTTTCTGGCAATTGTCACAGGGGGACAGTTTGTAACTTTTAACAACGTGATGAATATTCTGCGTCAGACGCCTATTGTAGCGCTGATGGCTGTCGGTATGCTCTGTGTCATCCTGCTGGGAGGTATCGACCTTTCCGCCGGTTCTATGCTTGCATTCTCCAGCTGCTGTGCAGGTGTTCTTATGCAGAATTTCGGAGTGAATAATTCTTTCGTACTGATTGTCGTATGTCTGCTGGTGGGTATTCTCTGCGGTGCATTTAACGGTGTTCTGCTGACAAAGCTCCATCTTCCTCATCCTTTTATTGCAACATTAGGTATGAAAAATGTACTGCGTGGTCTTGCCCTTCTGATTACAGGAGCTACAGCCGTGGCGGGATTTCCGGCAGGCGTAACTTTTGCCGGAACAGCTACAGTAGGAGTTATTCCTTTTTCATTTATCCTTGTAATCATCGTGTATATCATCATGCATATTTTCCTGACGAGAACAGGCCTTGGACGGAAAATTTTCTCCTTCGGCGGTAACAGCGAAGCAGCCAGACTGGCCGGAATCAATACAGACCGTGTTCAGATTTTCTGTTATGCCGCATCCGGTTTCTTCTGCGCGATGGCAGGTATTATCTATATGGGACGCCTGAACTCAGCAGTTCCGCTGGCATCTCAGGAAGGGGATACTGATGCAATCGCAGCATGTATTATTGGTGGAGCCTCTTTCCTCGGCGGTAAAGGTAATGTGTGGGGAACATTGGTAGGTGCGCTGATGATTGCCGTTATCCGTAACGGCTGTGATCTGATGGGTATATCTTCGGACCTTCAGCAGATTGTATTGGGTGCGATTATCATTATTGCCGTATTTATTGATGTAGTACGCGGACGTATGGATGCAAAGGCAAAACGTCTTGCTGTTGCACAGAATCAGGCGGAATAAGTCTTTGGTTTATCCAGGGAACTGTGTAATTGCACAGTTCCCTTTTCATATATTCATAATCATGAAAAATAGAAATATTGGACGTGCCGATGAAATTACGGTATAATTTTATCACTAATAAGCGAGGGAACAGATCATTATGATAAAGGTGTTAATTGCCGATGATGAAAAAGGAATCTGCAGATTGCTGCAGTATCTGATTGACTGGAATACATATGGAATGGAAATTATCAGAATCGTACATACCGGTGCGGAAGCCCTGAAATGTATTGAAGAAGAACGGCCGGATATTGTAATCACCGATGTATGTATGCCTGGATACAGCGGAATTGATATTATAAAACGGATAAAAGCGGAGGATCCGGAAATCCATTTTATCATCATCAGCGGATATCGTGAATTTGAATATGCCAGAGATGCGCTGAAGTATGGAGCTGACGATTATCTTCTGAAACCGATTAAGAAGGAAGAACTGACGTCGGCTCTGGGCCGGATTATCAACGAGCGAATAGAGAAATTGCAGAATAAAAGCAAGCAGGAAGAATTAAAGCAGTATGTGCAGGATACATCCAGAAAAATGAGAGAAAATTTTGTACTGCATCTGTTGAAAGGAGATACGGATCCTTCCTGGCTGACGTATTCCTACTGTCTGAAAAAACTGCACAGAGATTTTTCCGGAGAAAGATTTCAGTGTATTGCGGTTAAAGTAGATGTTCCCGGAGAAAAAATTCCTTATGAGGAGAGAAAAGATTTTTTTATCAAAAAGGGAATTCTTATCCTGGAGCAGCAGGCCAGGGAGAAGGATATGGTATGCTGCTGCGGACTGTATGAAGATATTCTGATTGCTGTATTAAATTTTCAACAGGAAAAAGAATCGGAAACTGATGCAGTACTGCATCGGTTTATTTTTCATATCAGGGAACTTATGAAACAGCAAAGTCTTCATCTTCATGTTACGGTTGGGAAAGGAAAGGAAACGGACAGCTGGAATCTGCTGTCTTCGTCCATGCATCAGGCTCTTGCAGCTTTGTGGGAGCGGATTATGAGAAACAGCGACGGAATCGTTGAATATCAGGAATGGATGGATTCTTATGAATCCAATATATATTATCCGTATAAGAAGAGACTGCTGAAAGCTCTGGAAAGTTATGATATATTTGAAGCATGTCTGGTGCTGGAGGAAATCTCCCAAAAGGCGGAAACGGAAGGGAAAATGTCCGGATATGGATATTATGTTCTGTGTACAGAGCTGGCTTCCACAATTTTCCTGGGAATCGATATCGCTCTTTCAAAAGAAAAGCTGGAGAAGGATAAAAATCTGCTGTCACATCGTCTGAAAAACAGCAACAGCCACCAGGATCTTTTTGACAGTCTTAAAGAGTATATCCAAAGTGCTTTTAAAAAGATTGAAATGGAAAAGGAGGGTATCAGCCGAAAACCCATACGTGAGGCAAAAGAGTATATTTCTCGTCATTTCCGCGAAGATGACCTGGATCTGGAAACGGTCAGCAGTGCGGCAGGCTTTAATTCATCGTATTTTTCCCGTGTTTTCAAAGAAGAAACAGGAAAAAGATTCATTGAATATCTTACGGAAATGAGAATGCAGGAATCTCAGAAACTTCTGGCAGAGACAGATCTGCCGATATCGAAAATCGCTGAAATGGTCGGATACAGGGATGATAAGTACTTTTCCAGAGCATTCAAAAAATACAGCGGATTAAAGCCAAAGGAGTATCGGAAATTATATTTTATGTAGTGAAATGGAGGTCTGAAATTTGAAGCGACTGAAAACAACAGACTGGACCATTGAAAAAAGACTGATGGTATGCCTGGGCATCGCAGCCGTATTTATGTTTCTGGAGGGAAGCATGGTTCTGTTTTGCCTGACTCATATTCCATCTCAAAGAGGTGTCTCTGTCAGCTGGATGCGTATACTGACAGCAGTTATTGGATTCCTTTTTGCAGCATATCTGGTGTTTGCCTATCGTTTTCTTGTTGTTCCTTACAGAAAGGTCAAAAAAATTCTGAAGAATTTCAACAAAGGGATTATGTTTGATGAAATATTCACCCTTCCCTGTGGAATTTCTGAAGACTTGGATATTGCACTGACCAAATTTGAAGTGCTGCTGGATAAAAAGGAGATGGCAAAGATGTCTGTAGAACAGTCCAAATATCTGGCTTTACAGAATCAGATCAGTCCTCATTTTCTGTATAATACGCTGGATGCCATCCGGGGGGATGCTCTCATGGCCGGACTTGAAAATATCTCAGATACTCTTGAGGCTCTGTCGGCATATTTTGCCTATTCCATTTCCAATCTGGAACAGTATGCTACGGTGATGGAAGAAATCGGCAATGTTTCTGATTATATCACCGTACAGAAATACCGGTTCGGCGATTCCCTGAAATTTAAGGTTGAATATATGGATGACGAACCGGAGTATTTTGGCTCCATCTGCATGCCGCGGTTTGTATTACAGCCTATTGTGGAGAATGCCATATATCATGGCCTTGAGGTAAGGGATAAAAGAGGCAGTATCCGTATACGCCTTCAGAGGACCAAAACCCGTCTGATTATTGATGTTATCGATGATGGTGTAGGTATGTCCTGGAATAATGTGGAAGTGCTGAATCAGAAACTGGTGCACGCAGAAGGCGGAAGAAATGCTGTGCAGAAGAAAAAAGGAATTGCTCTTGTAAACGTAAACAGCAGGATTAAACTGCTATTTGGCCATGAATTCGGATTGTATGTGTACAGTACAGAGGGAGTCGGCACAGATGTCAAGATGACATTGCCGGTTATCCCGCTGGAACAGCTTTGACGCGGCAGAAAGGAGGATAACCGGTGAGAGAAGAATTGCTTAGAATTGAAGACGGAATTTGCACAGTAAACGGATATGATATTCTGGCGGGTATCCGGTTCCAGCTTTACAGAAATCAGATATGCGGTCTGATTTCCGGTGAACAGATGGAAATGGAAAAGTTGTGGAATATACTGCTGGGAGAGGAGACGCTGGATTATGGAACAGTATATATCAGCGAAAAGAAAATTGATGCAGCGGATGCAGCGGAAATTTTATCTTCCAATGTGGTGGCTATCAACAGGTTTTCACAGCTGATAAAGGGTCTGTCGCTGGCAGAAAACATGTTTATTGTAAAAGAGAGGATGGAGCATTCCCTGATTCATATGGATGAAATGGAAAATAAGCTGGCAATTCTGTTCGATCAGTTTGATCTTCATCTGGATATCCATACTTCTGTGACGGATATAAGCCGGCTGGAACGGTATCAGTTTGAATTGATTAAAGCGTATATGAGAGGAATTAAACTGGTTCTTCTGGATCTGCGGGGCAGTGATCTGAATTTTCGGGAAACAGAAAAGCTTTTTTCTCTTATCAGGAAAATGAAAGAGAGAAATATGACTTTTGCCGTCTGGAATCCCATTCTTTATCAGCTGATCCGTTTTTCTGATCAGATGCTGATTCTGAAAAACGGTAAAACAGCCCGCTTCTTTGAACATGATGAGTTTAATGAAAAGGCCATATCATTGATTCTTCTGGGCAATCTGGATGAAAGAGAAAAAAAAGAAGTATTTCCGGAAATGGGTAAATCCGTTTTTCAGATGAAAAACATATCGGATTCCTATCTGTATAACATCAATCTGAATATCAAAGCCGGTGAGATATGTTTTGTACATTGCGAAAATACGGAAGGCATGATGCATCTTTATCATATTCTGTCAGGAGAATCGCTGCCGGAAAGCGGATATATGGTCATGGGAAAGCAGACATATCATCCTGCGGATATGGAAGATGCGGTTAAGCAGGGTATGGGTTTTATCGAAGACTCTACTTTCTCCAGGACGCTTTTTTATAATCTGACGGTATTTGAGAATATCTGTCTGATTAAAGGGACGTTTTTCAAATCCATCTGGAGAAAAAGACGGTATCGGGAAAGTCTTCAGAAAACCATTAATCAGTGGTTTCAGAAAGACATCTGCAATAAAAGGCTGAATACACTGTCAGAGACAGAACTTCAGAAGGTTCTGTTCTGCCGGTGGATGCTGTACCGCCCCAGAATACTGGTTCTCATGAATCCTTTCATCGGAGGATGTATCAATATGAATGAGATGTCTATGGACAATATCCGCCAGATTGCGGCACAGGGAACAGGGATTTTAATCCTGTCAACCAATGAGCTGCCTTATCCGGTGCTTAACGACAGCAGAAAAATACTTACCAATACGGGGGAATTGACAGAAAGGGCACACGTATTATGATTCAAACATCCAAATTCCAGAATTCTTTCTGGTCCAGTCTGCTGATTTTGCTGACTCTGGTACTGTTTTCCATTATTTTCTGCCCGCATTTTGTTACAAGTTTCAACGCCGCGTCAATTTTGCGGCAGATTTCTCATATAACACTGATGGCATACGGAGCTACCGTTGTAATTATGCTGGGTCATATCAATGTGGCCTATGGATCTGTCATGGCTCTGACGGGATGTGTGGCATGCCAGGTTATGATTGATACCGGAAGTGTGGCGCTGTCAGTCCTTTTCGCCATAGCTCTGGGTATGGCAATTGGTTTTTTCATAGGACTGATTATCACCAGATTTAACATTCCTTCCTTTATTGTGACACTGGTGGTGGGGATGATTGCCAGGGGAGCAGCACTTGTATACACCGACAGCGCGCCTATTCTTGAGATTGGAAGGCTGAACATTATCGGTCAGGGAATATTTGCCGGAATTCCCGTTCCTGTTTATATCATGGTATTCTGTTTTATTGTTACCTGGTTTATTCTGAATAAAACGGCTTTCGGACGGCAGGTAAGTAAGCGTCAAATAAAACAGTGTATAGAAAAATAACCGTCAACCTTCTATACTAAAAGGTCAACGGCTATTGGCAAAGCTCTTTTACCATTGGATTCCATGGAAGATAATCATCAAGGTATTCGGGA
>JBMNRA010000083.1:0-8781 GCA_050944415.1 Ruminococcus sp. | reverse complement strand
TATACTATTATTCATAGAGAATATCCTCCTTTGTTTATTTTTTTGTCTCATCAACTTAATGATAACACAAAGTGATATTCTCTACATTTATTTTTTTGCTTTTAACTTAAAGTAATTTTACGCTATTGCCAAAGAAAAGTTGCTGATTATCTCGGTACTTCGCAAACCATGTATGCCCGTTATGAACGGGGCGCAAATGAACTTCCAATCCGTCATTTGATCGCCTTATGTAAATATTACCGTGTGTCGGCCGATTATATTCTTGGGATTTCGAAAAGCAAAAAAGTCATAAAATGACAAAGAGCCGCTGCTCCACAGATGACAGTGCATCTGCTTTGCATCAGCTCATTCTCAGCAACTATTCTTCTATGCAAACCGGAAATAGCAGCATAGCTCTAAATTTCTCTTCCGTCTTTTGAATCACACATTTTCCACCCATTTTGATCATCATACTTTTGATACTCTGAATACCGATCCCTGTGCTTTCCGCCTCTGACGTCTGCAGGATTGTATTTTCAAAAACAAAGCCTGTCATGGCACCTTCCTGACAGGAAGATATAACAACCGGCAGGGAAGGATCCGCATATTTTACAATGTTAGATGTAATATTATCCATAATTCTCATCAGATAACTGCCGGATATTCTTAATTTTCTGCAAATCCATTCCACCTGCAGCTCTGTCTGAAAGCCTTCCTGCTGCAGATAGGTACACGTCTCGGACAGCAGATCATAAAACAGTACCTCGTATAACTCCGGTTTTTCCAGTTCTACCTCTGATTCGCCTGTAATAAGAGAATATTCGAACAGGTGATCGGTAAGCTGCTTCATCCGCCGGATTTTCCTGTCTATTTTTTCTACATATTCTTTCAGTTGATCCGGGTTTTTATAGCTGCCCTTCTTGAGGATTTCTGTATACAGCATGATAGAAGTAATCGGAGTCCTGAGATCATGGGACATTTCTGTAACAATTCTCTGGTTCTCCTGAATCATATCCGCTTCCTGGTTTATCAGGTTCTGAAAAGACAGACGCATATTGTCAATTCCTTCCGCCAGCGCTGCCAGCTCATCTTTCCCCTGCACTGTTATTTTATAATCCAGACTGCCGCCCTCCAGAATTTCTATTTCATTATTCAGTTTCAGAATATAATTCATCTTTTTCCGAATTCCCAGCAGAACCAGTATCAGGAACAGAACAAAGGATATCGTCATAGAAATGATCAGTACATAATTATAAAGCTGATAAGCGTGTATACTCTGGATACTTATTTCTGCGCTTCCGTCAGCAAACTCCACAGGATAATAATTTTCCCATTCATAGTATTCAGCTTCACGGTTATCTTCTGTAAATTCATTCAAGGGATAATCAGAATCAAATACTTTAAAGCCGTTTTTATAAACGCACAGATATACTATTTTATGTGTTTCCACCCAGGAATACAAAGTTTCAAAATCATCTGACCGGATCTGATTGTCCGTGATATATTGCTGCAGTTCCTTGACGTATTTTTGATCCAGTTTCGTTTCATAATCGGGATCTGAAAGATAGCTGTCTATCATACTGTTGCCAACCCCATATAATGCCAGAAACAGCACAACCGATGCAAACGCGGACAGAAGGAGAAGCTGCAGGAGTTGAAAATAGATGGAATTTCTCTTATGGATTGCCTGTTTCAAATCGGTACCCCTTTCCCCATATGGTCTTTATATAACGTGGATTTTTAGGATCCGGCTCTATTTTTACTCTCAGTTTTCTGATATGTACCATAACCGTACTGCTGCAGGAATAGAAATACGGCTCTTCCCACACGCTTTCATATATATTCTGAGCGGAAAATATTTTCCTGGGATGCTGCATCAGCAGCAGAAGAATACGGTATTCAAGCTCAGACATTTCCTTTTCTTCGCCATCCACAAAAACCTCATTAAAAGTTTCATGAATACGAATATCACCCAGATGTATGTAAGGAGCCTTTTCCAGGGCGTCTTCTGAAGACTTTCCCATATACACTTTATAACGGCGCAGAAGAGCCTTCACCCGTCCCAGCAGTTCAGCATAGGAAAAGGGCTTTGAAAGGTAGTCGTCTCCTCCTGCCATGAGCCCGATCAGTTTATCAGATTCCTGAGCCTTTGCCGTAAGAAAAAGCACAGGTACATTGGAAATTTTCCGTATTTCTTCACAGGTGCGCAGCCCGGACATTCCCGGCATCATTACATCCAGGATAACCAGATCCGTGTTATCATCCAATAACTGCAGACCATCCCTGCCATTGGCTGCTTCTTTGATTTCATAATTTTCACTCTCCAGCAGGATGCGCACGCCTTCACGGATATCCTCATCATCTTCGATGAGTAAAATCTGTTCTTTTATCATATCATTGCTTCCTCTCTGTATTATAGCGATAGAATATCAGACATTAAATGCTGCGTAAAGATTTCTCCATGAATTCTAATTTTCTTTTTACTTTTACTTTATATTCTCTTGATTCCCGTTCCCAGGCTTCGTATGCTTTGTCTCCGCGATGGTCCGGCAGATCATAATGTTTTTCCAGATACTCTGCCAGATACCGTGTTATTTTAACCGCCCCCATCAGATTTACATGATCCCCTTTGTCCAGACTGTCCGCTTTCCAGTTCAGACCCAGCTTTTTCACTTTGAGATTCATATCAAGATAAGGCAGGGAATGCTCCTTCGCATATGTCTTTAAAGCATTATATTTTTTATAATTATAATTTGCAGGAGACGGAGTGCTTACAAGCAGCAGATTAATCTCCTCTTCCTCACACAGCTGTATGATCCGGTTCATATACTCCGTCACAAAATCCGACAATTTTATCTGTTTATCAGTGGCTTTCATATATTCTCCGCCAATATAAGGAGCAATGGTATCTCTGATCATAAAACCTTTATAGCTTTCTTCCGCATATTCCGTTCCCATCAGAAGGGGTTTCCAGACATTATGATATCGAAAAACCGGAAAGTAATGGCTGCCTTTCTCACGAATAATTTCTTTCAATCCTGTCAGACCATACTGCCCCCGCAACAAAACGTCAGCCTCTATGACAACCAGACGGGGCGACTGCGTTTCCAGTGCTGTTTTCAGCATATAATAAGTTTCATTGATTTTCTGACCGGACTGCCCTCCAATATACGATGTAATTCCATTCTGATCCCACAACTGCATAGGAGAAAATGCGGTGTAGCACAGACTGTCACCCAGCATCAGAACGTCAACCGTATTTTCCGGCTCCTTTTGAATCTTAATCAGACTTTTATCTCTGCTCTGTATCAACTCATCATTTTCTCTGGAAAGCTTTGTCAGCTGGATTGACATTCCCATAAGAACCGCAATCAGAATCAGAAAAAACACGCAGCATCTCGCTGCCTTTTTAACTTTATACTTAAAATCCTGCATATATTAGATCCACCTGCTGATATCCGACGCCATAGGCACCAAATATGATTACGGAAAAAATAAGCATATAATAAACCGCCCATCGGAGAGGCAGTCTCATTTTTTGAAGCCCATTGTCTTTCAGCAGTCCCCTTTCCTGCACTAATCCAACGATTGCCACAACAGTACAACCTGTAATAATTGCCAGATAATCGGCCATATCCAGACCAAAAGATAAAAAAGTGCCGTTCCATATGTTCTGAATCTGTATACCGCGAAATATACTTCGAAACATGGAAAAACCGGCGGATAAACCGTTTGCTCTGAAAAACAGTTCGCCCGTAAAAATAATAAGCCAGGTTTTCAGAATTCGCAGCCGTCTCCAATACCATGCAGATTCCCGGATACGGTATTTTTTTATAATACTGTTCTTTAACGGCTCCAGAGCAATTCCTGCCATTAAAATAACGAAATAATACATGCCGTAGAACAGATAGCTCCATCGCGGACCATGCCATAGCCCGTTGCAGAGCCACACCGGGAACAGGCATAACGCCGAAACCCCCAGTTTGGTAAAATATTTTCCCGCATGTTTTTTCCCGAAACGACTCCATTTTTTGACCAGTCCGGAGGTTGACATGGGATAGAAAATATAGGTCTTAAACCAGGCACCCAAAGTAATGTGCCAGCGTCTCCAGAAATCTGCTGCGTTTTGAGCTGCAAAAGGCCGGCGGAAATTTTCCGGAAGACGGATGCCGAACATTTTTCCGCTGCCAGTCACTATGTCCATTGTTCCGGAAAATTCCATATACAGCTGAACGGTATAGGCGACGGCCGCGACTGCAGTTACAATTCCGCTGTATTCTTCATAATGATCAAAAACTGCCGTAACCAGAAGATGAAGACGGTCCGCAATAATCATTTTTTTAAATAGTCCCCAGAAGATACGGATACAGCCGGCGGACAGATTTTCCCCTTTCAGCGGCTTTCCTTCCCAGAGAGCTTCCGCTGTCTGAGAATACATACTGATGGGTCCTTCCATAATCTGAGGGAAAAATCCCAGAAACAGCGCAAGTTTCCCCGGATGATTTTCTGCCTGAATTTTTCCCCAGTACACATCGGCCATATATCCCACCGCCTGCAGGGTATAGAAAGAAATTCCTATGGGAAGCAGCAGTTTTCTGGTGTGCAGCACTGTCTGCAGTCCCGCCGCATTCATAAGTGTATTGACGTTATGTGCGAAAAAATTATAATATTTCAGGTATCCTAATACAAACAGCAAAACGGAAATGCCGCATATTAATATAATTCTTTCCCTCTTCCTGTATTTCTTTTTAACAGCTGAACGTTCTTCCAAAGAACAAGCACAGCACTCAGCTTCGCCTTTTTGCTTAGACCAGGTAAGAAGGATTCCGGTATAATGGGTAAATATAGTAGTTCCAATCAGATACAGCAGCAGTTTTCTGCTGATCAGCCAGAAAAAGGCGTATCCGGCCAGCAAAAGCACCACCCATCTTATTTTTTTCGGGACCGCCTGGTAAAGCAGCAGCACACATGGAAGAAAGAAAAACAGATATAGGATCGTATGGTATGACATATTTACTGCTCCTGAAGACGCTGAATCATTTTATAAATGGCTTCTGCCGAATTGAAATTTTCCGGTATCATTTCCGAGGCTTCAATTTCAATGGAAAAATTTTCTTCCAGTTCTGAAATCAGTGTGATAACTCCAAAAGAATCCAGAATACGGCCATCAATCAGATTATGTTCCTTTTCCCAGTCTATGCTGCTGTCAATTTCGTTTAAAATACAAATCAGTTTATTCATTTTTTTATCTCCTTTTCCCCATATTCCATTGATAAGTAGATTGTCTTTCACGAAGTGTTTGCCATCCGTTTTTCTCACTGTACAGAGCCGCTGCCGGCAGTGGATGACTTAAAAACAGCGCCATGCCTTCCGTCATGGAATAGGCTCCTGCGTTTTCAAAAATAAAAATATCGCCTTCCTGCAGATTCCCGATGCGAACTTTCTGCATCAACACATCATTGACCGTGCACAAAGCGCCGCATACCGTCCATTCATGTTCCGCTTTTGCGCTCTCCCCGGCAGGGTATACGGAAAAAAACGGCTGATATATTCCGCGGATCTGTCCGTCATAGTTGAGATGATGAATGCCTCCGTCTACTATACAGTAGTTAATGCCGTGGTTCTGCTTGATATCTTTAACGGCTGTCAGATAAAATCCGCAGGAAGCGCTAAGAGCGCGTCCTATCTCCAGTGTGATTTTCCCTTTCCATTTCATTTTGTCCATTGCATCCGCCAGTTTTTTCAGATCCTTGTCCTGTGTATTTTGCTGGTCGGTAAAATAAGGTACGGAAAGACCTGGCCCATATTCCAGTTCTCTTATCTGAAATCCGGTATCTTCCTTTATGCCGCATAAAACAGCATCCAGATACTTTAATTCTTCCGCAGATTTATCCGCGCTTTTTTTTCGGGTTCCGGAAAAATAATGGATTCCCAGAATATCCAGATATGGATATGCATCCTTCAGTTTTATGATATTCTGAATGATTTCTTTATCCATACCAAACTGATTACCGCTGGTCAGACGCAGAAAAAGAGAGATTCTTTCCCTGTTTTCATTACTCCAGTCTGCAAAGTGCTGCAGCTGCCTTACAGATTCGGCGGTATATCTGCAGTTTCCACGATATATGTTCAGAATTTCGCTGATATCCTTCCCCTCTTTCATAACGCCTGACACCAGTATCTTTCCGGGATCCAGCTGAATTTCCCGGCAGATCCGGTATTCCCCCATGGAACAGACCTCTACTCTGTCAGTCAGCACACCCATCTCTTCCGTCAGAAAGGGATTCGCTTTCATGGCATAGCATAGGTCTGCTCTGGAACCAAGCACATTCCGGAAGCTTTGCACCGTTCTCTCAGCCTCATCACCATGAAACAGATAAGTCGGCGTTCCATACCGGACAATCCCTTCTTCCAGTAATTCCTGTTTCGTCATATCTCAGCCTCCAGTCTTTCCATAAAATACTTTCTGTCCTTTTTTCCATTCTTATTGAGCGGAATTCTATCTGTTCGGATCAATTTGTGAGGGATCATATACAGAGGCACTTTCTCTTTCAGCGCTGTTTTTATTTCTTTGGGATTTCCTTCCCCAAGGTAAAAAGCAGCCAGTTGGTTTTTTCTTTTATCCAGCAGACAGCAGCTCCTTTCCACACCGGGAAGCTGTTCCAGTGCGTATTCTATTTCTTCCAGTTCGATACGATGTCCCATATGTTTGATCTGAAAGTCTTTCCGTCCGGAAAAATACAGTTCTCCGTCGATCCCGTAATATCCCAGATCACCTGTCCGATAATATCGTCCGCGGGCATCCCGAATGAATCGGGACGCGGTCTCCCCGGGATTATTGTAATATCCTTCAGCCAGCGACTCTCCGCCCACACAGATTTCTCCTGGTATATCCGGAATCAGGATTTCCTTTCCCGATTCATCCAGAAGAAATACGTCTCTTCCTGGAAAAGCCTTTCCGATGGGAATTTTTTCCTGATCCGAAAATATTCTGTCCACAGGATAATATGTACAGTTGCAGGTAATCTCCGACGGGCCGTATAAATTCGCAAATTCTGCCCGGGGAAGCCCTTTCTGCCACAGCCTCAGCTGTTTTGCCGGCATAATCTCACCGCTGAATAAGACTCTTCTGACCGATTCCGGCACTTTATAATCAAGTCCTTTTAAAGAGGATACCAGAGTCAGCGCTGATACCGCCCAGGTCAGAGAAGTGACTTTCTTCTCGCACAGATAATCCAGAAGCGCTGCCGGAACGGAAAACAGTTCTCTGGGGATAAGAATAAGGGAAGCTCCCGTCATGACACAGGTATAGATATCCTTAACTGACACGTCAAAATCAAAGGGCGCCTGATTGCCGATTCTGTCGTCTGCCGTAAATGAAAAAATGGATGTAAAATGTGAAATAAAATCGACAACAGCTTTCTGACTGACGGCGATGCACTTTGGAATTCCGGTAGATCCGGATGTGAACGTTCCATACAGCAGATCCGTTTCACTGCTGCATTTACGTATGGTCTGAAGTCTGTGTTCATCTGTCTTTATTTCATTTATCTTTTTCAGGGTATAGATCCGGCGTCTGTAACCTGCGGCCCATAGAAGTTTTTCTCCCTTCTCATCAGTAACTGCCAGATCGGCATCTAAAACTTTTAATATTTCCTTCATACGCTCCGGCGGCTGTCCCGGATCTGCCATCACGTAGAAACAGCCGGCATATACAGTTCCGAGCATAGCTGCCAGAGTCAGCGCGCTTTTTTCCATCAGAATGACGATGGGAGTTTTCCGTTCCGTTTGATGACAGAATGCCGTTCCCAGGCGCCTGGACAATTCCGCCAGTTCTTTCCACGTAAGACATACAGCGCCGTCATCTACGGCTGTCCGGTGTCCATATACAGCTTCTGTCATCTCCAGACAATCTAAAATAGGATTCATAATATCTCTCCTTGCTGTTTTGATACGCCTATTATGACAGAACAATCTGAATGGACCCTGAACTAATTCTTAATAAATCTGAAAATAGAAAAGCAGACTCCGCTGCCGTAACGTACGGCAGACGGAATCTGCTTTTCTTACTATAGATCCGAATATCAATATAAGCAAACGTATAGCAGACGCTTATTTATGATACGGCTCTCCATAACGTATCTAAATGAGATTTAATGAAAACTAACAATAATAACTTATCTCTCCAAAATATGCAAACCATTTATGAATAATATCGGCACTTCGTGCCTCAATCATTCTCATAATATTCCGCAACGTATGTGAAGGTATTCTTGAATTATTATTGCAGAGCAGACATTTCCCTGCGCTGGTAATCCATACCTTTGTTGCATTTTCTGAAGGCTTTCCTTTTGCGATATGTACGTGGATCGGTTCAACAGGTTTATTCTCATTTGTCCAGAAATAAATCCAGTATTCTCCCATTCTAAAGATTTGAGGCATTTTCAAAGCCCCCTTCCTGAGAGAATTCAATAATAAGATGAGCGGTTGATCTTATTATCTCTTCAAATTGCTTAATCTCTTCTTCTGAAAAATGATAAATATCTTCCCACGTATACTTAGGAAGCCAGCATGTAGCATGTTTAAAACCATATTGTTCATCCGGTCTTTCGATATACACTTTAACTCTTCCATCATTCTGCATATCAGAATGAACAATTTCTGTTTCATCATTTAATGTCATAAACGGATACATCATATCATCATTCCTCCCTGCCTCTTATACGATACTTATTAACTATATTATAACCTATCAATAAAATTTTCCCATTAAGATTGCAAATTGAATACTACAATCTTTTT
>JBMNRA010000082.1:0-8994 GCA_050944415.1 Ruminococcus sp. | reverse complement strand
ATAAACTGTAATCGAATTTCTGAAGAGAGTATTCAGAAGATAGAAGTGAGAAACGGAAATCGAAAGAAAGAAGATAAAAAAAGTTCCTGAAAGGAATTGGTATTCATAAGAAACGCACATGGCAGTCAGATGATATGATAATATTAAATGTCAATTTAATATTAAAAATATATATAAACTTCTAAGTAAGCTGTACTTACGAGCGGGGAATAAAATTAAAATTTATATAGATAATTGAATATGGAACTGAAAAGTGTTTCGTAACAAGTAGATTAGATTATAAATTTTAAGAGAAGGTAGAAAATTGAATAACGCAGAGTTTTAGAGCAACCGTTATATTGAAGGAATGTAGATATAGCGGTTGCTTGTTTTTGTGTTTTTATTTATAATAGGCATATGAAAAACTGGATTATTTTTGAAGATGAGAAAATTTTAGTGGTTCACAAACCGGCGGGACTTGCTGTACAGACCCGTTCTTTCGGGCAGCCGGATCTGGAAAGCATCCTGAAAAATTATCTGAAGGAAAAGCAGAGAGGTGGCCGGGATACTGTGCCGTATCTGGGTGTGATTCACCGCCTGGATCAGCCGGTGGAAGGACTTCTGGTATTTGGAAAGACAAGGGAAGCTGCAAAGGATCTGAGCCTTCAGTCAGCCGGCGGTCAGATGGAAAAAAGATATCTGGCTGTTGTCAGCGGAAGGGTACAGAGCGAGGAGGAAGTGTTTCTTTCGGATTATCTGGTGAAGGATGGAAAGACTCACATGGCAAGAATTGCGCAGCCGGGAGAAGAAAATGCCAGAGAAGCCAGAATGAGTTATCGTCTTCTGGAACAGCGCAGTCAGGAAGCGCTGGTGGAGATCCGTCTGTTTACGGGCAGGTTCCACCAGATCCGGGTACAGATGGCCCATGCGGGACTTCCTCTGACTGGAGACAGAAAGTATAATCCGGAAGCCGGGCGGGGAGATTTGGCCTTATGTGCCTATGCGTTGGTTTTTCGATATCCTGGAAGTAAAAAAAGAATGTCATTCGAATTATCAAGAACAGAACTGAAGAGGTATTATGAAGAGTAGAAAGGAGTACACATTTCATGGTAAAAAAGTGTCTGAGCCTTCTGTTGACAGGGGTATTGCTGGTGGCAATGACAGGATGTGCGGAAAAACAGGAGACCACAGAAGAGAGTAATGAGGAGACTCAGAAAAATGATGGAAAAGAGGAAGAGCCTGAGGAAGAAGAACAGCCTAAGGAGGATTCCATAGAGATAGAGATTCCGGAAGGAGACAGTCTGATTGCAGATTATACTACTGCAGCAGGTATAGAGCTGCCGCCTTCCACCCGGATTGCAGTTGTGGCGAAAAATGCGAAAAGTAATTACTGGAAAGCGGTTCGGACGGGAATGGAAGAGGCAGTTGCTGATCTTAACGAGGAAGCAGGGCTGGAAGGTGATGAAAAAATTACCATGACCTTTGAGGCGCCCGGATCCGAAGATGATGCAGAGGAGCAGATCAATATCGTGGATGCGGTGCTGGCGGAAAATCCCCAGGCGCTGTGCCTGGCGGCGATTGATGCGGAATCTCTTGGCGCCCAGCTGGAGACGGCTGGTGAAAACGGTATTCCGGTGATCGGTTTTGATTCCGGGGTGGATGGAGCAGCATCGGAAGAATTGATAGGGACTATGTGCGAGACGGATAATTACGAAGCGGGAGCGGAAGCAGCAAGGAGACTGGCGGCAGCTGTAGGCGATTTCGGCGAGGTGCTGGTGGCGGCATCAACGGACAGTTCAGAGTCTGTATCGGAACGGGTTCTCGGTTTTGAAGGCGAGATTCAGAATGAACATAAAACGGTAACTGTGGTGGATACGATTTATGCGAATGATGAGGAAGATATCCGGGATCTGGGGGAAAGAGCGAGGGAAATTCTGGATGCCCATCCGAATTTGAAAGGGTGCTTTGTGACAGATGAAAATATGGCGGAAGAAATGTTGAATATTCTGGACGAGGAAGAATACCAGGATATTCAGCTGGTGGGATTTGATGCCGGGGAGAAACAGTTAAATGCCATAAGAGAAGGCAGTGAACTGGGTACGGTATGTCAGAATCCCTACGGAATGGGATATGCCGCTGTTATAGCGGCTGCCAGGGCAATCATGGGTCTGGAAAACGAGGAAGTGATCGATGCCGGATACCAGTGGATTGACCAGAGCAATATTGATTTGGCAGAAAATCAAAAATATTTGTATGAGTGAGGAATATCATGGCCGGAACAATCAGGCAGATTGCCCAGATGGCAGGAGTTTCCCGGGGAACAGTTGACAGGGCGTTGAATCACAGAGGGAGGATTAATCCTGAAGTGGCCGAGCGGATCTGGAAAATTGCAGAAGAACTGGATTATCATCCGGGACGAAAGAAAACATCAGCAGAGAGCAAAACGGAAGAAATGAAAATCGGTGTAATTACCCAGATGGCAGAGTCTTCTTTCATGATTCAGATTCATCAGGGAATTCAGGATATCGAACGGGAGCTGAAAGAACGGGGAGTGGTGCTCCGGATATATGATATTGTTTCGGTGGATGAAGAAGAGCAGCTGAAAGCTATTGATCAACTGGACGATGAGAAAATTGCAGCTTTGGCCATTATGCCGGTGGAATGTGAGAAAGTCAGGAGAAGACTGAACCGGCTGGTGGAAGAACGTGGAATTCCCGTTGTAACCTTCAATTCGGATATTGTAGGGACAGGCAGGAGTTGTTTTGTGGGCCTGGATAACAGAAAAAGCGGAAGCACTGCAGCCGGACTTATGGGAATGCTTACCAGAGGAGGTGGAAAGATCCTGATTATTACGGGGTCATTTACCAACAGTGTCAATAGCCTGCGGGTAGAAGGATTTGTGGATGAAGTAAAACATTCGTTTCCTGATATGGAGCTTCTGGGAGTACAGAGCAGTTCCGGTGATCCGGGTGAGGTGGAACAGATTATTGTCAATACTATGGAACGGGAACCGGATCTGGCAGGGATTTTTGTGGCCTGCATGGGGCAGAACGGCGTGAGCGCAGCTTTTGAAAAACTGCGTCCACTAAAAAGGCCGTATGTGATTGTTTACGATATTACGCCTGAGAATGTAAAGGCACTGAAAGAAGGCACCTTTGATTTCTTGCTGGATCAGGAAGGGTATATGCAGGGATACCGGGCGGTAAGAAAGTTATATGAGTATCTGGCCAGAGGAAGGGAACTGCGGCCGGAGATGATGTTTACAGATATTAAAATCATAACGAAATATAACCTGCCGTAAATGCGTGCCTGCGTGCCAAAAGCGTGCCGGAAATTTGTGCAACACTGCCAAGGCGAAATTTAATTTTTGTTCATTACGTAAAATAAAGCAATAGTAACAAAAAAGGCTTGCACAGACAGCTGTCAGGTGTTAGAATAGACACATAAAAGGTAACGGGCGTGCGTGACAAAAAGGCACGCATCAAAGCGGCAGGGTGCCGTTTGAAAAGAATAGGAGGATACATAACAATGGCAAACACAACCAGAATGACAGTTGCTCAGGCAATTGTAAAATTTCTTGACAATCAGTATGTGAGCCAGGATGGCCAGGAAACAAAGTTTGTAGAAGGCTTTTTCACAATTTTCGGTCATGGTATCGCAGTTGGTTTAGGTGAAGCGCTGGATACAAATCCGGGACAGCTGAAAGTTATGCAGGGAAGAAATGAGCAGGGTATGTGCCACGTTGCCACAGCCTTTGCAAAGCAGAACAACAGAAAGAAAATCATCGCATGTGCATCATCCGTAGGCCCCGGAGCTGCCAATATGGTTACAGCCTGCGCTACGGCTACTGTTAACAATATTCCGCTGCTGGTATTTCCGGCAGATACTTTTGCTTCCAGACAGCCTGACCCGGTTCTGCAGCAGCTGGAACAGAGCGACAGCCTCGCTGTTACAACCAACGATGCCTTTAAACCGGTGACAAAATACTGGGATCGTATTACACGTCCGGAGCATATCATGACAGCTCTGATTAACGCTATGCGTGTACTGACAGATCCGGCTGAAACAGGTGCTGTTGCTATCGGACTCTGCCAGGATGTGGAAGGTGAATCTTATGATTTCCCGGATTACTTCTTCCAGAAGAGAGTACACAGAATCACAAGACCTGTTGCGGTTGATGAAGAACTGGAAGATGTGGCTGAGGTTATCGCAAATGCCAAGAAGCCTCTCGTAATCGTAGGCGGCGGTGTGAAGTATTCACTGGCTGGCGAGACCGTTGAGAAATTCTGTGAGGAATTTAAGATTCCGTTCGGAGAAAGCCAGGCCGGAAAGAGCGCATGCAAATCCAGTCATCCCTATTGCCTGGGCGGTATCGGTGTAACAGGAACACTGGCATCCAACGTAATTGCAAGAGACGCAGACGTTGTTATCGCTATCGGAAGCAGACTTTCTGACTTTACCACAAGCTCCAAATGGCTGTTCAAGAATGAAAATGTAAAATTTGTTACCATCAATAATAACAAGTATCATGCATATAAGATGGACGCTGTAAAAGCTGTCGGCGATGCAAAAGTAACCATCGAGGCGCTTTCTGAAAAACTGAGAGCAAGAAATTATGTATCTTCCTACAGCGGAGAGATCGAAGAAGTTAAGAAACAGTGGGATGAAGAGATGAAACGGCTGGCTGGTATTGAGTATACTGGCGATGATTTCGAGCCGATTATCAAAGACAGAGATCCGCGTACGATTCCTGAGTTTGTAAAAATGACAGGCGGCGTGATCACACAGACAGCGGCTCTGGCAGCTATCCGTGAAGTGATCGACAAAGACGCCAACTATATTACTGCAGGCGGAAGCCTTCCCAGCTGTTCTCAGAGAATGTGGACAACAGACAAACGTGGCGGATACCATGCAGAGTACGGATATTCCTGTATGGGATACGAAGTTGCCGCTTCCCTTGGTGTGAAAATGGCTGACCCGGATAATGAAGTATACGCTGTTGTGGGAGATGCAAGCTTCCAGATGCTGCACAGTGAAATCATGACTATTATGCAGGAAAGACAGAAAGTCAATATTCTGGTATTTGATAACTGCGGTTTCGGCTGTATTAACAATCTGCAGATGACTCACGGTATCGGAAGTCTGGCAACAGAATTCCGTTACAGTGACGGAAAGAAACCCAGCGGTGACCTGATCCCGGTTGACTATGCTAAGATTGCAGAAGGTTACGGATTAAAATCCTATACCTGTAAGACAATTGCAGAACTGAAAGCAGCTCTTGAAGATGCCAAAAAACAGACGGTAGCCTGCCTGTTTGACCTGAAAGTTATTCCGAAGACCATGACAGACGGATATGAATCATGGTGGGATGTGGGAATTGCCACAACTTCTGAAAAGGAAAGCGTTCGCAAAGCCTGGGAAGAAGTAAAAGAAGGAAGAGCAATTGCAAGAAAATATTAATAGTTACAATTGTTAAGTTCAGTGGAAGGCAAATGTCTTCCACTGAATTTGTTATAATGGAGGTATAGGAGAATATGGGTAAAGTGTTTGGATACCCCCAGTGGAGCGCAGACGGCGAGCAGATCGTTACAGAGTATGAAGGCGATTATAAGGATATGATGATGGATATCCGGCTGTTTCGTATGAAAACGGGAGACGTTAAAAAGTTCAAGAAGCCGGAAGAGGAGACGGCTTTTCTTCTGCTTCAGGGGAAACTGGCTTTCTGCTGGGATAAAAATGAAAAGCATGTGTCCAGAAAAGATGTCTGGACAGAAGGATTGTGGTGTCTTCACGTGTGCAGGGACACGGAAGTGACCATTACAGCAGAATCCGATGATGTGGAGATTCTGGTACAGTCCACGTATAATGACAGGATGTTTCCGGCCAGATTGTACGGACCGGAAGATGCGCCCTGGGAGGAACGGTGCCATGGTATGTACGGGGATACGGCGAGGCGAAAGGTAAGCACTGTTTTCGAACATTCGACAGCACCTTACTCCAATATGGTAATCGGAGAAATCATGAATGATCCGGGGAACTGGTGTGGTTATCTTCCGCATACTCATCCCCAGCCGGAGGTCTATTACTTTAAATTTGAGCGGCCGGAGGGTTTTGGCGCCAGCTTTGTGGGAGAAGATGTTTACTATATCAAGGACGGCAGTTTCAGCGCCATTCCGGGAGGAAAGACGCATCCTCAGTCAGCAGCTCCCGGGTATCGGATGTTTATCGTATGGATGATTCGGCATTTTGATGATAATCCCTGGACAGTGGGAACCTATGACGAGCGTTTCACATGGCTGGATGAGGTTTGATGAGAAAATCTACTATATAAGAGCAGGAGTAATGATATGGCAGTGACTTTGCAGCAGATAGCAGAAAAGGCAGGAGTTTCCCGGGGAACGGTTGACAGGGCTTTGAATAATCGGGGGAGAATCCGGCCGGAAGTGGCGGATAAGATACGTAAGATTGCAGAAGAGATGGGGTATCGCCCAAACAGAGCAGGCAAGGCGCTGGCTCTGACTAACCGCTCCTTCCGGATCGGAGTTATTCTGCAGGAAACGGAGACCCCATTTATGAAAGAGATTCTTCGCGGAATTGCAAAGGCAAAAGAGGAAGTGGAACACCTGGGCGGTGAGGTGATTCTCAGAGAGGTAAGAGGAATCAATACCAAAGCAGTTATGGAAGCCATGGAATCTTTTCTGGCAGACAATGTACAGGCGATTGCTATTAATCCTGCTCAGAATCAGAGAACCTGCAGTTTGATTCAGAAATACATGACGGAGTATGAAATTCCGATTGTAACTTTCAATACAGATATTGAAAACAGCGGACGGCTTTGCTATGTGGGTCAGGATGCCTATCAGTGCGGCTGCGCGGCAGCAGGATTGATGGGAGAAATTTTAGGCGGCAAAGGCATGGTGGCGGCGATTTCCGGATATGAGACCAATCCCAGTCTGAACAAACGCTGTGAAGGGTTTCATGATGAGCTGATCCGGCGGTATCCTCAGATAGAGATCTGCAGTACGAAATATACGTACAACAGTAACGCTATTGCTGAAAATGTAACCAGGGAAATACTGGAACAATATCCGGAATTGACAGGACTCTTTGTTACTTCAGGCGTTGAGGCCGGAGTCTGTGCAGCGTTGGAGAAGGAAGAAAAACTGGGAAAGGTAAAACTGATTATAACGGATATTACCCCCGGTTCGGAAAAATGGTTTGAGAGCGGTGATATTTCTTTTGCTATTCTGCAGAATGCTCAGGAACAGGGATACCGGCCGGTGACCATGCTGTTTGAATATTTGTTTGATGGAAAGAAGCCGGACAGAGAATTTTATTATACGGATCTGACGATTGTTACACGGTATAATCTGCCCCGGACTACGGAAAAATAGCTAAAAAAACTATCATAAGATTGGTTATTTTCCTGTATTGCGTGCGCGAGTACGCGAATGATACAATAGAATATAGAATAAATGACTGGCAGGAGGGGACGGTTTATGTTAAATGTTGGCGTAATTGGGTGCGGAATGCTTGGGCTGGAGCATATCAGAAGGCTGAGCAAAAAGCTTTATGGTGTTCAGGTGACGGCCGTATCATCGGGATCGGAGGAAAGCGCAAAGAGAGGCGCCCGGATCTGTGGTGCAAAAGTGTATAAAAATGCAGACGAGGTAATTGAGGATCCTCAGGTGGATGCTGTAGTGATTGTGTCACCGGGATTCACTCATGCAGATATGGTGCTGCAGGCGATCAAAGCCGGAAAACGTGTTTTCTGTGAAAAACCCTTGGCAACGACGGCGGAGGAGTGCCGAAAAATAGTGGAGGCCGAGATGGCTTCCGGCAGGCATCTGATTCAGGTAGGCTTTAACCGCCGATATGATAAGGGATACAGGCAGCTGAAAGAGGTTTTGGACAGGAAAGAGCTGGGAGAGCCGCTGATGATCCATTGCACGCACCGGAATCCTGTGGTAGCTGATTCCTATACCACGGAAATGGAAGTGTATGATACTTTGATTCATGAGATTGACTGTCTTCACTGGCTGGTGGGAGATGAATATGAATCGGCGCAGGTTATTTTTCCGCGGAGAACAAAAAACGCGCTGCCTCATCTTCAGGATCCCCAGTTTATGATTTTCCGTACAAAGGGAGGACTGTGTATAGATGTGGAAGTCTTTGTCAACTGTAAGTTCGGCTATGATATTAACTGTGAAGTAGTATGTGAAGAGGGAACAGTCAGACTGTCAGCACCATCGGCGCCGGTCATTCGGACAGATACAAAAGTCTCCACGGGTATCGCGCCTGACTGGATTAACCGGTTTATCGAGTCTTATGATGCGGAACTTCAGGATTGGGTAGATGCTGCAGAGAGAGATGTGATAAATGGACCGAATGCATGGGACGGGTATGTGGCGGCAGTAACGGCGGATGCATTTGTAAAAGCACAGAAAAGCGGAGTGACAGAACCTGTTGTGACAGGCTCTATGCCGGACTTTTATAAATAATCGCAGGTTTTATACAGAAAATAATTGCCAATTTCCTGAAAAAAAACTATAATAGATATATGCATTATTGCCATTTTTATATTAAGGAGGAAGCAAGAAATGAAAATCGGATTTAACGAAGCGACCGCTTTGAAATGCGAAGGCCAGTCTTTGATGGCAGATCTGGAGATGTGTGAAAAGTACGGATTTGACTATTTTGAGATCCGTTACGACTGCATTGCAAAGTATATCCAGGAAGGTCATACGCTGGAGGAGCTGGGCGAATGGTTTAAAAACCATAATATCAAACCCTGGGCTTATAATACTCTGGAATTCTTTAATCAGCTGGATCCCTTCCAGACTCTGGCAATGGACTGGCATCTGGACTGGATTAAAAAAGTATGTGAAGCTATCGGCATGAAGATGCTGATTGCTGTTCCTTCTTTTAACGTAGGACTGGATAAGACAGTAGAAGAAATTAAAAAAGAAGCTGCAGCAAGACTGCGTTATATCGCTGAGAAAATGGGTCCGGATA
>JBMNRA010000081.1:0-9369 GCA_050944415.1 Ruminococcus sp. | reverse complement strand
ATATTCTCTACATTTATTTTTTTGCTTTTAACTTAAAGTAATTTTACGCTATTCAAAAAAGAACTGTGGTTGCATTCCACAGTTCTTTTTTATTTGTCCGAATCCTCTTCTGATTTTTCCCAGAATCTGGTCCAGAAAGAAACACTTTTTGACGTTTCGCTCTTATTATAATAACAGTGACGGGTATGGGGCTTTACATATATGCTGTCTCCCTCCTTCAGTTCAAAAACTTCCCCGTTAATTTCTACCGTCAGCATTCCCTCCAGAACAGTTCCCACTTCTCCGAATTCATGCGTCCACCATTCTTCGCTGGTCTGGGAGCAGCAGGGCAGTTCCGTATATACGAATGTGATATCGGCAATGCCGAAATCTATTGTTTCCATCCGCATATCCTGTTCAGCATCCAGTATCACTTCTCTGTCCTCCCTGCGAATGATAATCCGCTCCTCTGCATTTCTCTCCAGCAGATCACTCAGTGAACTTTTAAAGACCTCGTATATTTTCTGTATATTCATTAAAGTTGGACTGGTAATATTTCTCTCAATGTTACTGAGATATCCTGTTGACAGACCCGTTTCTTTTGCCAGCTGCTGCAGTGTCATCTTCCGCGATTTCCGCAGACTCCGAATACTGCTGCCGATTTTATCCAGATTATCCACGCCTCACCCTCCATTTATAAATACATTATAATTATTATAACGAAATAATGCAAAAAAGTAAATAAATACCTTTTTTCATATTTATAAAATTATTTTCTTCATTTTCACATGTTCATTGACAAACAACATTTCAGAGGGTATGATGAACTTAATCAACAAAATTATTTTCCATAATAATGTCTTTATTTCACACACGATTCAAGAAAATTTATACCATTGAGTGGAGGTTATTTTATGAGCTACATTCCAAGATTAAATTATGTAAGCAGTGAAGAAATCGCCAAACTTCATCAATACGGTGTTGACATTCTGAAAAAGCTGGGAATGCGGGTAGAAGATCCTGAGATTCGCACCATGCTCTGTGAGCGCGGATGTACACAGAAAGACGACCGCATTTACTTTTCGGAATCTCTGATTGATGAAATGCTGAAGGCTCAGAAAGGCCGTGTTACCATGACCTCTCCCGTTACCGGAATGAAAAAGGAAATGGAAATCGGCAAAACTTTCGTTCACAGTACCGGTGGAGCTCCCTGGATTGCCGATATGAAAACAGGAAAACGCCGCAATGGTCTTCTGTCCGACCTGGTGGATACTGTCCGCGTTATGAATCAGCTTCCGGAACTGGATCTGCCCTGCGCATTGATCTATCCCAGTGAAGTTCCGTCTGAAATCACTCAGCTGCAGCAGACAGCAACCATGCTTCAGTATTCTCACAAACCAATCTACGGACCTGGCATCTCCATCGCCAGCAACGCCAAATATATCGCTGAACTGTTTAAGATTTACGGCGGCGAAGATCAGACTCACAATCCGATGGGTATGGTAGGTATTTCACCTGAATCACCGCTGTTCCTGCCGAAAGAAATCACAGATACTATGGGATACATTATCCGTGCCGGAATTCCCACCAGTATCCTGTCAGCTCCTATGGGCGGTCTGACTTCTCCTCTTTCTGTAGCAGGTACAGTTGCCCAGTCCCATGCTGAAATCCTGGCATTCGCATGTGTAGCCTACCTGATGAATCCGGAGTGTGTTCTTTTCTATGGTTCAAGAACTTTCTTTGCCAACATGAAGAACAGCCAGAGTATTCTTGGTCTGCCGGAAACAGGTATTTCCAGCGCACTCGCCGTACAATTGGCAAATTACTGCGGATTCATGTCCGATGTATACGGTCTCTCCTGCACAAGCTGCGCAATGGACGAGCAGGCCGGATATGAGAAGATGATCAACGCTCTGCTTCCGGGTCTTGCCGGCGCAACGCTGATTACCGGATTCGGAAGTACCGCCAGCGTTATGTGCTGTTCACTGAGCCAGCTTGTTCTGGATAATGAAATGATGGCTATGATCCGCAAGGCTCAGAAGCCCTTTACCATTACGGAAGAAGAACTCGGCTATGAAGCTCTGGAATATGTTGTTAATGATGATGAAACATTCCTTGAGCAGGAACATACTATTGATCATCTGTATTCAGGAGAAATCTTCCAGCCATCCATTGGTTTTGACAGTGTATGGGCTGACTGGATCAAGATGGGAGAAACACCTCTTACAGAGCGTGCTGCAGACCGCGCCATGGAACTGATCAAGAATGATGAAGTTCCGGAAGTGAAACCGGAAATCACTGCTGAAGTTAATAAACTGATGGAAGCCGCTAAAAAAGAGCTTTTGAAATAATTTTTATGAGAATTCCCGCTGTGAGTGCTTTTATTCACAGCGGGTTTTTTTATAGATACTGGCCTGTATATTTTTTTCATAATTGGCCATTTAAAACATGCCACTTTTGTTGTATACTGTCTCCAGAAAAAGACAGAACAAAGGAGTGAAATTTATTATGAATCTGAAACTGAAAAAAATAATTATGACAGCACTGTTTGCAGCTCTTGCCTGTGTGGCCACTATGTCTATCCGTATTCCCACACCGGGCACCCAGGGATATATTCATCCAGGTGACGCTATCGTCATTTTATCCGGTATCATTCTCGGTCCTGCTTATGGATTTCTGGCGGGAGGTATTGGATCTGCCATGGCAGATCTTCTGGGCGGATACTTTCTCTATGTCCCCATTACTTTTGCTGTCAAGGGTATGATCGCGCTCATATGCGGGCTGATTTACCAGAATACAGACGCTTCAGGAAAAGTTCATTACTTTACTGTTGCTGTCTGCGGCATTGTGGATATCATTTTTGTAGCCGGCGGTTACTTTCTCTCCGAATCATTTATCTATGGTGTGGGCGGCGCTGCGGCAAGTGTCCCGGCCAATATTGTTCAGGGCATCAGCGGACTAATTATTTCCATGATTCTCTACCCCATCCTGATGAAAATTCCTGATGTTCGGAGTATTATGACTCAACTGAAACATGCAAAACGCTGATCAAAAAAGCCTGTCACAGGAGAGTATATTTCAATTTCTTCTCCTGCGGCAGGCTTTTTCTGCTTTCTCCGGCTCTGTTACAGCTTTATTCCATCATTTTCGATTTCTGCCATCTGCTCAGCGCTCTTCATGTTTTCCATATGAAAAATACGTATCTGAAGTTTTGGCCATCTTTCTTCCAGATGCTTTTGTATTTCCTTCTTTCCGGAAATTCCCTCTGCTGCGATTTCCAGTCTGATGCATTCGGATTCCGGATCCGTCCGTGAACTTAAAAGTATCACTTTTCCGGCGCCCCAGCCATGTAATTCTTTCCCGATCTGCTGATATATGTCTTTTATACTCTTCCGTTCCAAGACGTCACCTCCCTTTTCATTGCTCCATTTGATTCATTCATTCACCTGATAAAATTTGTCATGACAGTAGTCTCTTTTTCCGGCAAACCATATTTTTCTTTACCCAGAGCAATGCTTTTTATAAGAAATGCCATATTCCGTGCCAGAGTACGCATAGTCTGCATACCTTCCTCATCCTGACAGACTTCCCCTGCCGCCTGTCCATGAACGCTGTTCCAGTACTGACTGGAAGCAATCGGCATACCTGCAATTCCAAAATACTTATTTAACTCATCATAGGTTGCTGACAGACCGCCTCTCCTGGCCGCTACCACACTTGCCCCCACTTTCATGGTTTTGTCAAAACCTGTACTGTAAAACAGACGATCCAGGAAGGAAATCAATGTGCCGTTGGCGGAAGCATAATAGACAGGACTTGCAATAACCAGTCCGTCTGCCTCTTTAAACTTTTCCGCCGCTTCGTTTACAGCATCGTCAAAAACACATTTTCCTTTCTTAAAGCAGCCGTTGCATGCAGTGCATCCGCGGATATTCTGACTGCCCACCTGCATGATTTCCGTTTCCATTCCTTCCTGTTCAAAAACTTTTCTCATCTCATCCAATGCAATCGATGTATTTCCTTTTGCCCGCGGACTTCCGTTGATCATTAATACTTTCATGATAAATCCTCCTGTCATTTTACTTTATCTTATTATATCTTGTATTTTTCCTCTGTGTAAAGTTGTACTCTGCAGAATTTCGTGTTAAGTTGTATATATCAGATTACAAGGAGGCCTGTCAAATGGAATTACGTGTCTTACATTATTTTCTGTCTGTAGCCAGAGAACAGAGCATTTCCGCAGCAGCCAAGGCGCTTCATCTCTCACAGCCTACACTTTCCACTCAACTGAAAGCTCTGGAAGATGAGCTTGGCAAACAACTTCTAATCCGTGGTACAAAAGGTTCACGCAAGGTTGTTCTCACGGAGGAAGGTATGATTCTGCGCAAACGTGCAGAAGAGATCTTATCCCTTGTCCAGCGAACAGAAGATGAAATCAGTTGTTCTGATGAAGTAATAGTAGGGGATATATATATCGGAGCCGGAGAAACCGATACCGTCCGTTTTATTTCCAGAACCGCCAGGGAAATGCAGAAAAAGTACCCGGATATTCATTTTCACATATCCAGCGGCAATGCGGAATACGTTCTGGAACAACTGGATAAAGGACTGATCGATTTCGGACTTTTGTTTCAGGATATCGATTTTCAGAAATATGAGTCCCTCTATCTTCCATTTAAGGATTCCTGGGGCGTTCTGATGCGCCGGGATTCTCCCCTCGCCGGAAAAGCAACCATTATTCCCGAGGATCTGTGGGATAAGCCGCTGATCACCTCACAGCAGCGGGGAGATGATCAGTACCTGTCCCGCTGGATGAAAAAAGAATTCACAAACCTGAATATCGTTGCCACATACAATCTTGTTTTTAATGCATCCCTGCTTGTGGATGAAGGTCTTGGCTACGCACTGTGCTTTGATAAACTGATTAACACCCGAGGAAGCAATCTCTGCTTCCGCCCCTTGTCTCCTTCTGTGGAAGCGCCTGCCTATTTTATCTGGAAAAAATATCAGGTGTTTTCCAAAGCCGCCGGAAAGTTTCTGGAGCAACTGAAAAAATCACTGAAAACAATACCGGACTACAGAGATACCGATTCTATCTCTTGAATCGCTTCCTGAAGAATACCGTTAACGTCAGCTCCCACAACATCCAGATTTTCCGCTTTGAAACACAGAACATCCGGTATTCCATAAAAAGTATCTGCCAGAGCTTTCATATAATCATACCCAAGATTCTGATTCAAAATCGGACCGCCAGCAGTTGTTACATAGATGATCCGGCCTGCCCGGCACAGTCCGACAGGAATTCCTTCCGGTGAATATTTGAATGTAATCCCGGTAACAGTTACATGTTCCAGATATACCCGGAGTGCCGAGGGAAAGGCCAGATCCCAGTAAGGGGCTGCGATTACGATTTCATCAGCTGCAGCAAACTGTCTGGCATAACAGAACATGGAATTGGAAAAATCTGCTTCCAGAAGAAGCCGATTCCTTTTCTGGAGGGTTTCCCGGTTCAGCGGAAGAATTCCTTCTTCAAAAAGATTTATTTCTTCCGTCTTTCCATTCAGTTTTTTCAGTACTTCCTGTGCCAGCATCCGGGTCCGTGATTCCGCCCTGGCACAAGCATTTACAAACAGTATTTTTTTCATAAACAACTCCTTTTCATGTAAAACGCCACGTAATCATCCATTCGATAATTACGTGGCGAAAATTCAAGACTCGCTTAACTAAAAATCCACATCCGCCCAAATATGAGACGGTTTTATTCCCTGTGCAGTTTAAATTCCGGCCTGTTTCAGAAGATCCGGCACTTTTGATTCCCAGCCCAGAGCCATAATATGTACACCCTGACAGTAAGGTCTGCATTCTTTAATAATACGGGAAGCAATTTCCACACCGGTAATCCCGGCTTTTGTCTTCTCCTTATCCTTATTCAGTTCCTCAATCATCTCATCGGGAACATGAATACCAGCAACGTTTTTATTCATGAATTTAGCCATTCCCGCTGACTTGGGAATGATAATTCCAACCTGAACCGGTTTTCCAAACTCTTTTGCTTTCTCCATGAATTTGATGAATTTCTCCGGCTCAAAAACAGCCTGGGTCTGGAAATAATCCACGCCCGCGCGGACTTTCCGCTCCATTTTCGCAAGCTGCGCGTCCACCGAGTCGCTGCAGGGTGAAACAACCGCGCCCTTCGCAAATTTCGGCGGTTCGCCAACCAGCTCATTTCCTCCCAGATCCACGCCTGCCTCCAGCCTGGTAACCGCATGAATCAGTGAAACGGAATCCAGATCAAAGACCGGTTTTGCCTGGGGATGATCACCCAGCTTGGTATGGTCTCCGGTCAGAAGAAGCAGATTTTCAATACCGAACATAGCCGCGCTTAAAAGATCAGACTGCAGCGCAATACGATTTCTGTCACGGCAGGTCAGCTGATAAATAGGGGTCAGTCCCTCATCTTTCAGCGCTTTACACATTGCCAGAGAGCCGAGACGCATAACAGAAGACTGATTATCTGTCACATTAACCGCAGTAATATCGCTCAGATACGTCTTTGCCTCCTTCAGCAGATGTTCCACATGGAATCCCTTTGGCGGCCCAACTTCCGCAGATACAACAAATTCACCACGCTCAAACAATTCCGTAATTTTCATTCTATATTACTCCTATCTTCTATTTCAGAAACTTCGTCATCCGTTGCAAAATTCCGCACCTGAACAGGGCTTTTTAACACATCCAAACGCCCGATCATTTCCAGACGTCTGTAAATACGCTCCCATCCACATTCCATATCGCTGTCAACTTCGCATCTGCCGTTTTTGGCTCCGCCGCATTGTCCGTTGACCAGACTTTTGGAACAGGCAGTGATGGGGCAGATACCTCCTGTCAGATTCAGATAACACTCTCCGCACTGATCACATTTGTATTCCAGAGGCGTTACCCCCTGGAACCCAGGCAGCGGATAAGTATCACAGGCTGCATATACCTTTTTCTCTTCCAGATACTCTGCAACCGTCTGCACTCCCACCCCGCAGGAAAACACGAGTATCATATCGGCCGCTTCAATTTCGCTCCTGTGTCTCTGAAGGCGAAGCTCCATATTTTCCGGATTGCATATGTAGTCGGTGGTAATCGTCCCTGTCACCTCTCCGTTGGCAGCCAGCTCTTTCTGAAATGCCTCCGCTTCTTTTTCCGGGAAATGAACTTCTTTGCATCCCTGGCAGTTGATGATAAAGACTTTCTGTCCGTCCGCCAGCGATTCGATGGTTTCTCTGGATTTCAATTCAGTAATTAACATATCATTTCATCCCCCTTACTTCATTTTTTCCGGCTTTGATCTTGCTGACCAGGGGAATCTTGGAGGAACAGATATATTCACAGCATCTGCACTCGATACAGTCCATCACATTTTTGTCCTTCATACCCTGCCAGTTCTGTTCATCCGCAAATTTGGCGAAATACAGCGGAGAAAGCTCCATGGGGCAGACATCCATACAGCGGCCGCATTTGATGCAAGGCTGCTCCTTTGTATGATCTGTGTCAACCACAATAATTCCATTGGATCCTTTCATAATAGGAACATTGGTATCTGATAGAACAAAACCCATCATCGGTCCGCCTGCTTTAACAGTAACCTCATCATCACCTGTCACACCACCGCAGTAATCGATCAGCTCTTTTGTGTTGGTGCCGATCTTTACGATATAATTGCCCGGATTTTTTAATCTTTCACCGGTCACGGTTACCACCCGCTCCACCAGGGGCATGCCTTTTTGAATGGCATCTGCAATGGCTTTCGTGGTACTGATATTGCTGACAACGCAGCCCACATCTGCCGGCAGTCCTCCTCTGGGAACCTGTCTGCCCGTAATCCGCTTGATCAACATTTTCTCCGCGCCCTGCGGATATTTCGTTTTGACTTCTGCCACTTCCATATTGCCGCAGCCTGCGATTTTCTCTTTCATAAGAGCGATAGCGTCCGGTTTGTTGTCCTCAATGACAATCACGCCTTTTTCGGCGCCCACTGCTTTTATAATCATCTTAAGTCCAAAAATCACGTCATCCGCATACTCCAGAAGCACTCTGTGATCCGCTGTCAGAAGAGGCTCGCACTCACAGCCGTTCAGCAGAATCGTATCCACCGGCTTGGCAGGTTTTAATTTTACCGACGTAGGGAATCCCGCGCCGCCCATACCAACGATTCCCGCATTATGAATGATCTCCACAATCTCCTCGGGAGTCAGACTGTCCGCGTCTTTATGAGGCTGTACAGATTCATGAAGAGTATTTTTCCCGTCTGACCGGATAACAACTGACAGACATTCACCTCTGGTAGCGTGACAGCGGTTTTCAATAGCTGTTACCGTTCCGCTGACGCTGGAATGTATAAAACTGCTGATAAACGCCGCCGGTTCACCGATAACCTGTCCCACCTTTACGGTGTCTCCCACCTGTACCACCGGATTGGCCGGAGCGCCCGCATGCATGGACAGCGGAATCACCACCTCCTGGGGATCCGGAAATCTCTTCAGAGCCAGATGCTCTGTAAACTCTTTTCTCTCTGAAGGATGAACACCCCCGTAATAACCGTCCAGGCGGTTTTCACGGATTGATTTTACATAGTCATTGACAAATTTAAAATTAACTTTTGAATAATCCCGCAGCTGAACCGGCTGATTCAGAAATTCTTCCAGACGCCCCTGCTTTTTCAGTCTCTGATATATCTTTTCCCATGCACAGTCTTTGCTGCTGTCTACTTCACATTTGCCGTTTTTTGCGCCTCCGCACTGTCCGTTAACCAGACTTTTGGAGCAGTCAACGACAGGACAGACGCCGCCCGTTATATTCAGAAAACACTGGGCACAGGCATCACATTTTCGTTCCGTCAGAGCCATTCCGTGAAATCCTCTGTAGTTCAGCGAGTTGCTGGCCGCATACACGGGTTTCCCTGCCAGATCCGCGACTGTCTGAATACCCAGGCCGCAGGAAATCACGAAAACATTTTCCGCCTCTTCCGGAATCAGATCCTGCAGTTTCTTTTCTGTCTGGCTCTTATTGCACAGAAAATCAATTCTGGCGCTTCCAATAACCGTCTTTCCGTTTTCAGCGGCTATTTTTTCAAACTCACCGCATTCCGGTTCCTCAACGGTTTCAAATTCCTTGAAACATTTGTTGCAGGCAATGATAAACAGATTGTCTCTGCCGGTCAGCACTGACGCAAGTTCATCATCTTTTTTTAACCTGTACTTGGTATAATTTTCCAATTGCTCACCTTCCTCATTATATTTTTTGTAATCTTTATTCTTTCTTCCGGCGTCTCTTTTAATATGAAAGAAAATAAATTCATAATATATAACTAAGATACCATATTTTTTACCAAGTATCCAGTCC
>JBMNRA010000080.1:0-9698 GCA_050944415.1 Ruminococcus sp. | reverse complement strand
ATACTATTATTCATAGAGAATATCCTCCTTTGTTTATTTTTTTGTCTCATCAACTTAATGATAACACAAAGTGATATTCTCTACATTTATTTTTTTGCTTTTAACTTAAAGTAATTTTACGCTATTCCATGCGTCTGCCATTTGTTTACATGGAATTTACGTTGCTTTTTTGTTTATGCCTGCAGATTAAAAGAAATGCTGATTTCCGATCTGAATTCCCCTTCCGCTTCCGCTGTTAAAGTACAGACAGTCTCCTACCGGATTTGCACCGGCCAGCGCTTCCTGTGCCGCCGCGTAGCAGTCGCTTCTGGCTCCTTCTGACAGTACGCCCGCCAGGATTCCGCTGGCCACAGGAGAAAACTGTCCGCTCTGATAAACCACATCCGTAATGGTATCCGGGAACTGGCTGCTGCGCACCCGGTTCATAACCACAGCTCCCACGGCCACCTTACCTTCATGGCTTTCTCCGCCTGCCTCACACTGAATGATAGCCGCCAGCAGATCCAGTTCACTGCCCGATACCTGGACAGCGGAAGAATCCGCCGCCGTATCCTCTGTATATTCCGCCGCGGAGACCGCGGTAACCGTGTCATTTCCATGAACCGCTTCATAGATCTGCCTTGCCTCCTCTCCGAAGGCCAGCAGATCATTTCTGATATATCCCTGCACATCACCGGAGACAATATAAGTCCAGGTTTCTCCCCGCTCCTGAACATCGGCCATGGCTCCGGAGGGCAGTACGCCCACACGCTCCGACTCTGTGGTCGCCTCACTTCGTATGTTCGCACAAGATATGACATCCGCCACCGCTTTCGTATCCCAGTTTATCTCATCTGCAAATACGGGAATGCAGGTCAGCAGAGATACTGCCGCCGCCGCTCCCATCAACTGTAATTTTCTTGCCAGATTCATTTTCACAATTAACAACCTCCGTTAATTATTACAAAATTATTAAATTTTGTTACGAAGATATGTTATCATCATTACATTTATATGTCAAGAAAAAGATGGTGCCAATTTCTGACACCATCTTTCCATACAAAACTTATATTATTTACAGCTCCGGCACATTGGGCCTGCTGGTATCATAGACTTCCGCCGCATCAAACAAATCGGCAGTCTTTCTCTGACTGGGATCTTCCATGATCTTATCCTGATACAGCCGGTAACCGTCCAGATTTCTTCTTCCCTGACGTACGTAATTATCCCGGATCTGCAGGAAATACTGGGAGGAATCCACATTGCAGTAGAAATTATAACCCTGAGATTTCAGATAGGCAAACTTCTCGTTGTTGGGATCATAGTCGTGCCAGTCCCCCAGATCCTCGCCGTGGGCAAAGATAATGGTATCGGTGCCGCCCACCAGCGGAGATACGTAAGTCTCCCATTTTTCCGTATCCTCCTTCAGATCATCCAGTGAAATTTGGGCAATATGGCGGTGTCCCCAGGTATGGCTGGCAAACTCCCAGCCGTCCTCTTTCATGGCGTCCGCTACCTTTTTGGCCTCCGCGCACTCTTTCTCATAGTCAAAATCCGGATGCTCTTCCAGCCATTTGGCCTGATCCGTATCCAGATGCTCCGGATCGCGGCTCTCATATACGCCGTCTGTGCGATAACCCAGGATACCATTATATCCGGTCAGTGCAATGATTCCCTTCGCTCCGCGGTAGGACGCATCCGGGTGCTCTTCCAGAAACTGATCCATCAGCGGCACCACATCATAAGCGCCTGTGGATACCGATCCGTCGTCATTGATATATTCACAGGTTGGCTTTCCGTTTTCATCCAGTACAATCTTGGAGGCAATGCCCCTTCCGTCGTAGCTGTGATAATAGCAAAGATCATCCAGAGAAAGTACATAAGCCTTCTTATCCGGCGGCAGCATAATCTGATTTTCCGTAAAATGCACCGTTCCGTCTTCATCTGTCGTCTGATTCACCAGATCCCTGAGCCGCACCATCACATATCCTCTGTCATACATCTCCTGTGTGATTCTCTCAAACTCAGTAACTGTGGTCATCCACTGATTAAAACCTGCCGTCAGGGGATCATCCGGATTGGCAAAACATTTTTCCGGATCCACTACCAGCGAATGATAGAAAATGTGGGTCACTTTATTCAAGTCAACAGCAACGCAGCTGTCTTTTGCCGTCTGATATTCTTCTTTTTTCTCCGCCACATCCGGATCATTTTCACTGTCCGGTACCTCGGAGAGCTTTTCCATGGCTGCATCATAATCGTACTGAGCTGCCAGAAGATCCGCCGCCGCGATAATCTCCTCCTTGCTGCCGCCGCCTTCCGTATCTTCCCCAGCCTCCTCTGTCGGCTCCGGTGTGGATTCTTCTCCGGCCTCCCCGGTCACTTCAGGCGTCTGCGCCTGCTGACTGTTTTCCGCCTTCTTCTGCCCCATCTGACCGGCCATCACCCAGATGGTTCCGCCCAGAATCACCAGCAGAACCAGCAGAATCGCCGTTTTTATCATCAGCCTTCGCTTCTGTTTTTTGCGTCTCAGTTCTTTTTTACTCATTTTTTCTCCCATTGCCTATAACCCCTTTCTTTTCATGGCTGTCCGTTACTGTTTCCTCTGTCTGTGACATTCATAAACCAGCAGCGCCGCTGCCACTGCCGCATTCAGTGATTCCAGTTTTCCTTCCATGGGAATCCTTATCCGGGTATCCGCTTTTTCAAGCAGTTCAAAACTGAGTCCCTTCCCCTCATTTCCGATAAAAAAAGCGGTACCCTTTCTGTAATCTTCCTCATCGTAAGCATTCTTTCCTGCCAGATCAGCTGCATAAGTCCGAATTCCTCTTTCTTTTAGACCGGCAAGCACCTGATCCATATCTTCCGCATAGAAAAACGGCATTCGATATACGGATCCCATGGTGGAACGGATGGTTTTGGGATGATATATATCTACGCAGTTATCAGTCAGAATAATACCATCCGCACCGGCCCCTTCTGCCGTCCTGAAAACAGTCCCCACATTTCCGGGATCCTGCAGATCCTCCAGTATAAGTAACAGAGGATTCTTCCGATTCAGAATATCTTCCTCTGAATAATGAAACTGCCGGATCAGACACATGATCCCCTGAGGCGTCTTTGTATCTGACATCTGCGAAAATATCCTGTCCTCCACAATTTCAACAGGAACATCTTCCATTCCATCTAAAATCCCATGCTGTTCATAAAAAGAAGAAGCCAGATAAACCTGAAGAATTCTTTCCCTGGGAGCTTCCAAGGCCATTTTCAGCCCTTCAGCCACAAAACAGTCTTCTTCGTTTCTGACTTTCCTTTTTTTCTGAAGCTGAACCACACGTTTTACGTGACGGTTCGATGAACTTGTTATCATACTTTCTCCTGTGAAAACAGCCCCGAAACGATTCGGAGCTGTCAGTGAATCCTTATTTCTCGTAATTTCCGGAAAGTGATCTGGCCACCTGATACTGATATTCCGGAATATCCTTTTTCATGGCGAGGGCCTCATTGATATCGAAATCCACATACTCACCATTTTTGTACGCAACGACACGATTGGTTTTCCCTTCCAGAAGCACATCCACCGCATAGGCTCCCATAATAGACGCATATACACGGTCTTTACAGGTAGGACTTCCGCCCCTCTGCATGTGTCCCAGGATCGTGGCTCTTGTTCCGATTCCCGTGGCTGCTTCAATACGTTTTGCCATGCTGGTAGAATGCCCGATTCCTTCCGCATTAATAATAATATGATGTTTTTTCCCTTTTTTTCTGTTTTCGATGATATTGTTTACAATCTTCTGCTCATCGTAATCATATTTTTCAGGAAGAAGAATATCTTCAGCCCCGTTGGCAATTCCGCACCAGAGAGCGATATATCCGGCATTTCTTCCCATTACCTCAATGATACTGCACCGCTCATGGGACGTGGAAGTATCTCTTACCTTGTCAATAGCTTCCATGGCCGTATTGACCGCCGTATCAAACCCGATGGTATAATCCGTACAGGCAATATCCAGATCAATGCTTCCCGGCACACCCACCACGTTCAGCCCCAGATTCGCCAGCTTCTGGGCACCCGCGAAAGATCCGTCTCCGCCAATGATAATCAGGCCGTCAATGCCATGCCGCTTACAGATTTCCACTGCCTTTTTCTGGCCTTCCTCCGTCCGCATCTCGGCACAGCGAGCCGTATAAAGAATCGTACCGCCCCGTTCAATGGTATCCGATACGTCTTTCGCTTCCATATCAATAAATTCTTCATTCAGCAATCCGTCATAGCCTTTCAGAATTCCTTTCATCTGACATCCTCTGGCCAGTCCGCGCCGCACAGCCGCACGAATTGCCGCATTCATACCCGGTGCATCTCCTCCGCTGGTCAGTACACCAATAGTATTAATCTTTTTTTCTGCTGACATACTCTTCCCTCCAAAAGACACTGTACCTGCTGCTCCATTAATTTTAATGCATTTTTTCAGGTTTTTCAATACTCTTTTCTACAACTTTCACATTACCTTCCCCATATCTTACAGCCAGATCCTCAAGAAGACGTCCTTCGATTCTTACACTTCTGGAAGGCGGAAGCTTTTTTATCGCTCGCTCTTTTCTGATATACAGCACCACCTCATCATTTCCGTCTGAGGTTTTCAGAATATCGTAAAGCCCCTGTACCTGCTGCTCATACTCCTGTCTGCTGGTAAACTGAATCCAAAGCTGCCGGGGCATTTCGCCAAAAGGAATTATTTTTTCGCAGATCAGCTTACTGGGTCTGTCATCCTCCGCAGAAACCCTTCCCCGGATAAATACTTTGGCATCCTCCTGCATAACAGCCGCATTCAGCTCATAATCCCTGGGGAATACCACAATTTCCACGCTGCCTACCAGATCTTCCACCGTCAGGAAAGCCATGGTCTTATTATTCTTGGTATACTTTATGGTTTTTTCTGTGATGATGCCGCCCACCGTCTGCTTCGATCCGTCCGCAACTTTAGGATACCCCGTATCCTCCTCCGGCTGAAAATCCGAAGTCACCGCCGTAATATTCTTCCGCCATACCTCCTCATATTCCTCCAGAGGATGACCGCTGATGTAAATGCCCAATACCTCTTTTTCAAAACCCAGAAGGATCTCCCTGTCATATTCGCCCACATCCGGCAGTTTCAGCTCATATTCCTTTTTTTCCTCTTCGCCCATCATATCGAAAAGAGTCATCTGACCGGCCATGGAAGATTTCTTTTCCAGGTTTACGTCATCCAGAACCTGAGCATAAACCATCATCAGTTGCTTTCTTGTACCTCCCAGGCTGTCAAAAGCGCCTGACTTGATAAAATTTTCCAGCGTCCTTTTATTGACTTCTTTTCCCGTCAGACGCTCAATGAAATCCCGAAGCGATGTAAAACGGCCGCCGGTTTTCCGCTCTTCCACAATGCTTTTCTGCACTGGTTTTCCAATTCCCTTGATCGCGTTCAGCCCGTACCGGATGGCGCCTTTTTCCACAGTGAAAACGCCCTCGCTCTCATTAATATCCGGAGGCAGAATATCGATTTTCATCTGCCGGCAGGTGAGAATATACTCCGCTACTTTGGTTGGATTCTCCACACAGGAGGTCATCAGCGCCGCCATAAACTCCACCGGATAATAATATTTCAGATACGCCGTCTGATAGGAAACCACAGCGTAAGCCGCCGCGTGGGATTTATTGAAAGCGTATTTGGCAAAATCCGTCATATCATCAAAGATTTTATTAGCCGTCTGTTCCGAAATTCCATTGCTGATACAACCGGGAATTCCTTCCTCTTCATTGCCGTATACGAAATTTTTCCGTTCTTTGGCCATTACCGCCGCCTTTTTCTTGGACATGGCCCTTCGCACCAGATCGCTGCGTCCCAGCGTGTATCCGGCCAGATCCCGGACAATCTGCATAACCTGCTCCTGGTACACGATGCAGCCGTAAGTAGGCTTTAAAATCTCTTCCAGCTGAGGGCAGTCATAAGTCACCGTTTCCGGATGATTCTTTCCCCTGATATACTGAGGGATGAAATCCATGGGCCCGGGCCGGTAAAGAGAAATTCCCGCGATAATATCCTCCAGGCTTCTGGGCTTTAACTCCTTCATGAAGTTTTTCATGCCGCCGCTCTCCAGCTGAAATACGCCTTCCGTTTTGCCGGAGCCGATCATTTCCAGAACTGCAGGATCGTTATAGTCTATTTTATCAATATCGATCTCTTTCCCTTCTGTCCGCTCCGCCAGTTTCACCGCATTCTGAATGACCGTCAGAGTACGCAGTCCCAGAAAATCCATTTTCAGAAGTCCCAGCTCTTCCAGAGTGGTCATGGTAAACTGGGTGGTGATGGAACCGTCAGAGGCTCTGGAAAGGGGTACGTATTCATCCACCGCTTTCTGACTGATCACCACTCCCGCCGCGTGCATGGAGGTATGGCGGGGAAGCCCTTCCAGCCTGCGGGACATATCGATGAGATAATGGATCTCCTCGTCCTCCTCATAAAGCTTTCGCAGTTCCCGGTTCATATCCAGCGCTTTCTTTATGGTAATATTCAGTTCATTGGGAATCATCTTGGCAATGACATCCACCCTGGCATAGGGCATATCCAGCGCCCGTCCCACATCCCGGATTACGTTTCTGGCAGCCATGGTACCGAAGGTGACGATCTGAACCACCCGGTCTTTTCCGTATTTCTCCACCACATAATCGATCACTTCCTGCCGCCGTTCGAAACAAAAGTCAATGTCAATATCCGGCATGGAAACACGTTCCGGATTCAAAAAACGCTCAAAGAGAAGCTGATACTTCATGGGATCCAGCTTCGTAATTCCCAGCGTATAGGATACCAGACTTCCCGCGGCCGATCCCCTGCCCGGCCCTACGATGATATCATGATCTCTGGCGTACTTGATAAAATCCCAGACAATCAGAAAGTAATCCACATATCCCATGGTCCGGATGGTCTCCAGCTCATAATCCAGCCGCTCCTTAAGATTCTGCGTCACCGGCTGATACCGCTCTTCCAGCCCTTCATGACAGAGCTTATTCAGGTATTCCCAGGAGGTGTAGCCTTCCGGAACATCATATTTGGGAAGTTTGGTCACTCCAAATTCTATTTCCACATTACAGCGTCTGGCAATATCATGGGTATTCTTCAGCGCCTGGGGCGCATAGGGAAAGAGCTCTTCCATCTCCTGGGGGCTCTTTACGTAATACTGGCCGCCCTCATAACGCATCCTGTCCTCATCATCCACCTTCTTGTTGGTCTGAATACAGAGAAGGATATCATGGGAAGTCTGATCTTCCGCATAGGTATAATGGATATCATTGGTGCAGACCAGTTCAATTCCCGTCTCCTGGCTGAGACGCATAAGTTGCTGATTTACCAGCTTCTGCTCCGGTATCCCATGATCCTGAAGCTCCAGGAAAAAGTTGTTTTCCCCAAAAATTTCCTGATATTTCAGAGCGCTTTTCTTTGCTTCCTCATACATGCCCCGCTGCAGATAGCGGGGAATTTCACCGGCCAGACAGGCGCTTAAAGCGATGATACCCTCATGGTAACGTTCCAGCGTCTCCACATCCACCCTGGGTTTATAGTAAAAGCCTTCCACAAATCCAATGGAAACAATTTTCATCAGATTCTGGTAGCCCCGCTGATTCTCCGCCAGCAGAACCATATGGTAATACCGGTCATCGCCTCCGCTCCCCGGCTCCCGGTCAAAACGGGAACCCGGCGCCACATAGATCTCGCAGCCTAGAATCGGCTTAATGCCCGCTTCCTTCGCAGCTTTATAAAAATCGATAACGCCGAACATAACACCGTGGTCTGTGATGGCGGCGCTGTCCATTCCCAGCTCTTTTACTCGGGCCACATATTCTTTTATTTTATTGGAACCGTCCAGAAGACTGTATTCCGTATGCACATGTAAATGAGTAAATTCCACTATCCTTACTTCCTATATATTCTGTGATCTTTGATTTCTATCTTGCGTTCCTTTAAAAGATGGCCCACCGCCCGTTTAAAAGCAGCTTTGCTTAAGCCAAACTCTCTGTTGATAATCTCCGGAGATACTTTATCGTCAAAAGGCAGTACACCGGCAAATTCATCAATGACTTTAAGAACCAGCCTGGCATCCTCATCCATCTGCAGATAAGCCTTCTTCTTTGCCGAAAGATTCAGCTTGCCGTCTTCCCTGACCTCTGTCACTCTGAACTTCATTACCTTCCCCACAGGGAAGACTCCCTGCGCTTCCCGGTGAGGCACCATAGCAGAGTATTCATCGTCTACTGCCACAAATACGCCGAAATTGTCACTGACCTGATACACCCTTCCTTCCACTTCATCTCCTATCACATAGGGAGATCTGGTCTTCAGGTAATGGTATACCTTCATAGTAGCGCAGAGCCGGCTGCTTTTATCCAGATAAAGAGCTGCCAGTACCTCGTCTCCCGGCTTTACCTTTGCCGTCTGTTCCCGGAAAGGAAGCAGCAGATCCTTCTCCAGCCCCCAATCCAGAAAAGTTCCTATTTTCCCGGTCTCCGCTACTTTCAGAAGAGCTGTTTGCCCCAGCTCCAGCAGCGGTTCCCGGGTAGTGGCGATGATTCTGTCTCTGGAATCCCGGTAAAGAAATACCTGAATCTCATCTCCCGCACCGGTTCCTTCCGGCACCTGCTTTTTCGGCAGAAGAACTCTTTCCCCTTCACCTGCATTCATCTCTTCCGCCAGATATACGCCGAAATCTACCTGTTTCACAACTTTTAATGTCTGTTTTTTCCCCAACTGCAACATATACTTCTCCTCTACTGAAACTCTGCCACTGCATAAGGACTGCCGTCCTCTGCACAGAGAGCTATCGTACATCTGCCCTCATCCTGCAGAATTTTCGGTGTTATCCGGCTGTTAAGCACAGCCTGTTTCTTATACTCCGCTCGCATCTGATGGACAATAAAATTCTCCGGCAGGTAATCCATGGCCATCTGAATATACTGTCCATTATTCACATGATGATTCAGATCCAGCTGATGACGCCTGACGGTAAAAGATTCTCCCCACTCTCCTTCTTTGGGAACAGGAACCTTTCTGGAGGCATATTCCATGGGGAATTTTTCATCCATCCCATACCCTTCCGCCTCCTCCGCTTCAATCTTGGCCGGACTTTTCGTCTCTGTATTCATATATATCCATAAAGAGTTGGCATAGGAAAGCAACTCTCCTTCTTTCGTATGCAGAGTAAAATTCCGGTACCCGTAAAACCCTTTAAAATCATAAGCCCAGGTACTGGTTATTATGGATTCTCCCATCACCGGATATCGGCTGACACAGATCTGCCAGGACGACAGAATCCAGGCTCTCTTTTTAGCAAGAAGCTTCTCCAGCCCACGGCCTGCCGCTTCCGAATGAAAATTGCTGCTGTCCTGATAGTAATTCAGAATACTGTTCAGCGTCATCTTCCTGTCTTCCCCGATTTCACTGAACCTGACTCTGCTTTCAAATGAATATTTCATAGTCTCTCCTGTTTAGTCATTATTTTTACAATTCTGTATTTCCATTATACATTCATGTCTCTGATCCTACAACTCTTCTTTTTTCCGTGATAGCGTCAAGATACTTTAAGTTGAAAAAATATAGAAGTATCCCTTTGCGTTTCATCATTTATATATTTCCTAGGTGTGCATTAAACCAGATTACCTTCTTAGCTGTATATCCAGGGATTGAAGC
>JBMNRA010000079.1:0-9761 GCA_050944415.1 Ruminococcus sp. | reverse complement strand
AAACTATGAGAAATTATGACATCGGTGTATTGGCAACTTCACAGGAATATTTTCACGTTGCAAGTCAGTTTGCAAAAAAAACTCTCTTCTACTTGATTTCCGGTGGTGATTATCAATGCAGTAAAGATTTCATCGACAGAAAAGGCAACATGCCTGACAGCTTTTACGTAATGCTGATACAGAAAGGTACGCTATACATTGAAATGAACGATACTACTTACATGGCACCAAAGGGCAGCGTTTTCGTTTTGGACAGTAAAATCGAATGCTGTTTCTATACTAAAGATAATCTATCCATGCAGTGGATTCAGTTCAGTGGAATTATGGTTCAGAATTTTATTGATTTGCTGTATGAAACTAATGGAAAAAACGGTCCTGTCTTTAAGATTGATGATCTTCCTGCCATGTCCAAAAAGTTTGATTTCATCATGAACATGTATGCAACCAATCAGATTAATGAGTGTCTCGGTTCCCTGTATATACATGATATCCTTACTTCACTTACTCTGCTCAATCCTCTTTCGCAGGAAGGAACAAAACTGAGTATGATTGAAGTAGCCCGGTATATTGACAAATTTTACAGTGAAAATCTGACCGTTAAAAATCTGGCGAAGGGTTGCAATCTTTGCGTCTACTATTTTATCCGCGCATTTCAAAAGGTACACCACTGTACTCCTTATCAGTATCTGGCAGGAGTCCGTTTTGAAAATGCAAAGAGACTGCTCCTGACAACCAACCTCAACGTGGAAGAAATTGGAAATATGGTCGGTTTCAGCAGCGGCTCTAATTTTGCCAGATCATTTAAAAAAGAATTTGGCTATTCTCCTACCACTTACAGAAAATACGGCCCTGATATTTCATCTCAGGATTCTCAGAGCCATTAAAAAAGAAACAGGCAGGTTCCGGTTTTCCGGTTCCTTTTCCTGTTTCTTTTTATATTTAATCCATAATATCCACGTCTTCACCCCGCAATATCTTATTAATATTACGTACCGCACACATTTTTCCACACATGGTACAGGTATCTTCCCGTTCCGGCGTAGATTCCGCACGGTATCTGCGGGCCTTCTCACTGTCCATAGCAAGCTCAAATTGACGCTCCCAGTCCAGATTCCTTCGCGCTTCACTCATGTCGTGATCCCATTTGGCAGCTCCTTTGATACCTTTTGCAATATCAGCCGCATGAGCCGCTATTTTTGAGGCAATAATTCCTTCCTTTACATCTTCCAGAGTCGGAAGACGAAGATGTTCCGCCGGTGTCACATAACACAGAAAAGAAGCTCCGTAGGTGGCGGCTATGGCGCCTCCGATTGCAGCAGTAATATGATCGTATCCGGGAGCTACATCTGTAACCAGAGGCCCCAGCACATAGAAAGGCGCTCCTTTGCAGATGGTTTTTTGTATCTCCATATTTGCCTGAATCTGGTTCAGGGGCATATGGCCAGGGCCTTCTATTATAATCTGTACGTCTTTTTCCCAGGCTCTGGTGGTCAATTCTCCCAACGTCACCAGTTCTTCAATCTGAGAGACATCACCGGCGTCTTCAATGCTTCCCGGACGGCAGGCATCTCCGAGACTCAGTGTAACATCATACTGCTGGCAGATCTCCAGTATCTCGTCAAACCGCTCAAAAAACGGATTTTCATTTCCTGTCAGTTCCATCCAGGCAAAAATAATGGAACCGCCTCTGGAAACAATATTTGTATGACGCTTCGATTTTTTAAAACGTTCTGCCGTCGCTTTATTTATGCCGCAATGTATCGTCATAAAATCCACGCCGTCTTCCGCATGCATACGGACAATATCAATCCATTCATCTGATGTGATACTTTTAAGAGCTTTGTTATAATATACTACGGCATCATATATAGGCACTGTCCCGATAACTGCAGGACACTCATGAGTCAGCCTGCAGCGGAAGGTTCTGGTATCGCCAAAGGAACTCAGATCCATAATAGATTCCGCTCCCATATTAACTGCCTCCATTACCTTTGCCAGCTCCACATCCATATCAAGACAGTCTTTCGATGTGCCCAGATTCACATTGATCTTGGTTCTCAGCATGTCACCGATTCCATAAGGTTTCAGACATTTATGGTTTTTATTGGCAGGAATAGCAACGCGCCCTTCACTCACCAGTCTGCGGATTTCTTCAGGATTCATCTGCTCATATTCTGCAACAGCCTTCATTTCATCAGTAATGATGCCTTTTCGTGCCGCATTCATTTGTGTTGTATATTCCACTTGTTTTTCTCCTTTTACCTGAAAGAAAAGGGATATATTACGCAAGTAATATATCCCTTTTCTGCTTACATTATCGAAATATTTCCCTACGTTGGCATTATCCAAATCAGGTCATCAGGTCGAAACGATTCAGCTTCCTCTCAGCCCGTCCGCGAGCTCCCTTAATATTCACCTATTACTATTCAATTATTTGTCCAGAACTTCCAGATACAGTTTCAGAACGTCTTCTTTATCCATCTCAACGTATGTATTGGTCATCAGTCTCTGCTGCTCAGCAATAACCAGAGTTGCCATCTGATCACAGATCTCTTCAGTTACGCCATACTCACGCAGCGGTTTTCTGCGGATCAGAGAAGACAGAGCTTCTTCCAGTTTGTCATAAACTTCCGGTCCTTCTGTATCAAGACCAAGTACCTGAGCCAGTACATGGTTAATCTCTCTGATATCTCCGTCCGGATTTGCTCTGTAGTAGAATTTCATAACTGTTGTAAACAGAGCGTAGTTGGATTCGCCGTGAGGTACTTTGAACATTCCGCCCAGCGGGAAGCTCATAGCGTGAACAGCGTTGCAGCCTGCTGTACCGAATGCGATACCTGCATAGTTGCTGCCCAGTACGAAATCGTCCAGGATTTCCATTCTGTATTCCGGTCCGTTTTCAATCATCTTCATGAATCCGCCCATCAGCAGTTCGATAGCTCTTCTTCCGATCAGTCTGGACAGATCTGTATGACGGCGTCCAACGTAACTTTCTGTTGCATGGATCAGAGCGTCGATTGCGCTGTACATGAACGGATTGTAGGGAAGAGTTTTGATCATTTCCGGAATCAGTACGGCGTAGTCAGCGAACAGTTCATCGTTAGCAACGCCTTTTTTCGTTTTTGTCTTTGTCAGATAACACATGGCAACATTGGTTACCTCACTTCCGGTACCGCAGGTTGTGGGGCAGATAACCAGTTCTGTTTTGTGTTTCGGTTTGAATGTCGGATTTTCTTTGTATGCGTCTACAATGTCATCCGGTCTTTCGCAAGCCAGCCATTTAGCCATATCTACAACAGTACCGCCGCCGACAGCGATAATTCTCTTGTATTCTTTTCCTTTCAGGTCACTGAAAATGGAATTATACATTTCATCGGTAGGCTCTGTTGTACCATATTTTTCCTGGAAATAAACGTCGCATTTCAGATCCAGCGGTTTCATGGTCGGCGTATACAGGAACTCATTGGTGAAGAGCAGGTCGCCTTCTCCGATTTCAAATTCCTTTGCAAAATCTGCAAAAGTATCAAATTTGTGAATGTCTGTTTTTAATAATAACTGTCTCATTTTCTTTCTCCTTTTCTTTTATAAAATTTATTCCCTGATAAATCCAAACTTTTTACCTTCTGCCCAGTCTTTCTTACTTGTTGTTAAAATGGTCAAGTTTTTCTTTATTTACAAACGCAGAAAGCGCATCGTGAGCATCCTGTGTAGTAAACAGAGAACCAAAAGAAAGGATCATATGCTCTGTACTTGTCGGATAATCGGTTTCACTGGCAACATTAACGGCCTTTTTCATGGTTGCCACTGCAATCGGTCCGTTGCTGGCAATTTTCTCAGCCATTTTCATGGCTTCATCCATAAGCGCTTCAGTAGGAACAACTTTATTAACAAGGCTGATTCTTTCCGCCTCATCCGCTTTAATATTTGCACAGGTAAACAGAAGCTCTCTTGCTTTTCCTTCACCTACAACTGCCTGAAGTCTCTGAGATCCGCCGGTACCGGTCATAATACCAAGGCTGACCTCCGGGAATGCAAATCTGGCATTCTCAGCCGCAATACGGATATCGCAGGCTAACGCAACTTCCATGCCGCCGCCCAGGCAATGACCATTGATGGCTGCAATGACAGGTGTTCTGAACTGATGGATTTTTTCAAGAACAGCGCTGCCGAATTTTGCGTAATCACGTGCTTCGTAGAAACCGAATCCGCTCATCTCTTTGATGTCGGCTCCGGCAACAAATGCTTTTTCACCGGCACCTTTCAGAATCACGCAGTATACGTCTCTGTCTTTTTCAACTTCATCAAATGCTTCTCCCAGATCGGTAAGCACTGCTGTACTTACTGCATTCAATTTTTTCGGAAAATTGATTGTAATAGTGCAGACATGGCCTTGTTTCTCAATTAATGCATATTCCATATCGTTACTCCTTACCCCATATGCATGTGTTCCTTATTTCCATGCACACAGCTCTTTTTTAATAATATCAAAATCCTCCCTGCAGGCGGCGATAAACAGCCGCCCGCAGTTTGAAAATTTTTGATCTGATACACAATTCCGATTACATCCCCTCACCAGCAGACAGGCATCATATGTCTCTTCCGCGCGGTAAGGTGCAAAGGAAATATTCAGGTCTTCCAGGGATGATTTCAGCTTAGCAACTGCACCGCTTCTGTCATACGTAGGATTACAGCCGCCGCAGTACTTCAGTCCTACTCTCAATCCTTTATATTGGCAATATCTTTTGCCAGCTGCTTCTTCTGTTCCAGATTGCTCTGACGGGAAATCATAATACGCTGTGCCTGCGGAGAACCTGCACCGTGCATGGATTCTGTACGGTATCCAACCGCTGCGGTACCAAGAGAAATATTTTCAATCAGGCGAAGAATTCTCATACGGTCTTCTACAGAAATACCTTCCACGCCAACCAGATATTTCTCAATATATGGTTTCAGTTCAGCCGTATTGTAATCTTTTTCAGAAGGACAGGTAACCATCAGTCCACCGGCAATATCTTCTGCCAGTCGGGCAATCTCGTAGGGGAATCTGGTGATATTCTGCTTGCAGACATTGGCCAGAAGCAGATCTATCATATAGTTTCCTGCTTTTGTGGGGCATCCTTCACAGGAGCATGCAACACCACAGCTGTACAGAGTCTCATTCAGATGAGTCATTTCAATCAGCTTGTCTTTTATATGAGATGCTTTTGCAACGCCGTTATAATCTGCTGCCAGTGCAGTAGCGCCAATGAGCACATCTCCCACACCAACTTTACATCCGCCGTAACTCTGACGATGATATCCGGAGAAACGTTCCACCAGCATGCCGGCAAATTCCGTTTCACCATTCATAAAAATACGTTCGTTGGGAACGAATACATTATCAAAAATAACCAGAGCTTCATGACCGCCGAAATTCTTATTTCCGAGATCAATGTCTGCGCCTTCTTCCAGTTTACGGGTATCGCAGGACTGACGTCCGTAAATCATAAAGATACCCTCTGTATCTGTCGGAACTGCAAAAGAAATTGCGTAATCCTTATCTTCCGGCTTCATTGCAATCGTCGGCATAACCAGAACTTCGTGAGAATTCACAATACCGGTCTGGTGAGCTTTGGCTCCTCTTACAACCACACCGTCCGGACGCCGTTCCACAACGTGAAGGTAGCAATCCGGATCCGGCTGTTTGCTGGGAGACAGGGAACGGTCGCCCTTCGGGTCCGTCATAGCTCCGTCTACAACCAGGTCCTTTAACTGAACATCATTTAAAAACTTCTTAAAGTTCTCATGATAATTTGTTCCGTGAGCCTGATCAATTTCGTATGTAGTGGAGAAAACCGCGTTGTTTGCATCCATACCAACACAGCGCTGGAAACAGGAACCGGTTTTCTGTCCTAACAAACGCAGCATTTTTACTTTTTTCACAAGATCTTCCGTGCTCTGATGAAGATGTGTAAACCGATTAACCTTCTGACCATTTAAAGAAGAAGTAGCGGTCATCAGATCCTCATATTCCGGCTGGTTAGCCAGCTCATATGTCATTCCGATGGAATTCAAGGAAGGACGGATTACAGGATCATCAACCGGATTTTCTACCCGCTTTCCAAACATATATACTTTCAGGTTTAATTTTCTTAAACTCTCAAAGTATTCTTCCCTTGTCATCATAAGGTTTTACCTCCAAATTTATTATTTTGCAGCTTTGGCAGCCTTGATTGCTTCAATCAGCATCGGGCCTACCTTGAACAGGTCTCCGTTGATTCCGTAATCCGCAATCTCAAAAATCGGCGCTGCCGCATTTTTGTTTACCGCGATGATGCACTCGGATTCCTGCATTCCCGCTTTGTGCTGGATCGCTCCTGAAATTCCAAGCGCTACGTAAATCTTCGGATGCACAGTCTTTCCTGTCTGACCTACCTGATGGTCTGCACTCAGCCAGCCGCTGTCTATCGCTGCACGGGATCCGCCTACTACGCCTCCCAGTACTTCTGCAAGCTCTTCCGCGATCTTGATTCCCCCTTCTACATCTGAGGAAATTCCACGGCCTACGGATACTACATAGTCCGCTCCTACCAGGTCTACCAGCTTCTTAGCTGCTTTTACTACTTCTACTACTTCTGTCTGCATATCTGCATCTGACAGCTCGAAGTTTGCTTTTACCACTTCTACTGCATTTGCTTTTGCTTCGTTATATTCGCCTTTTTTCAGCACGCCCGGTCTTACTGTCGCCATGGACGGACGGAATCTCGGGCAGATGATCGTCGCCATCAGGTTTCCTCCGAATGCCGGACGTGTCATCTTCAGGTCTTTTGCCACATCATGCGGCTTGCCCAGTACTTTTGCAGAATCTGTCTTTGCAATTCTCTCCTCTGCCAGTACTGAATTATGTCTTAAGAATTCCTGATAGTTCGCCACATCTACGTCCAGATGGGTGCAGTCTGCGCAGAGTCCTGTATGCAGTCTTGCCGCACAGCGCGGTCCCAGATCACGGCCGATATTGGTAGCTCCAATCAGAAATACTTCCGGTTTCTCCTCTGCGATAATGTCACAGATTACTTTTGTATATGCGTCTGTCGTGTATACGCCCAGTCTCGGGTCGTCTGCCACGATTACCTTGTCTGCTCCGTAGCCGCCCAGCTCTTTTGCCAGCCCTTCTACATTGTCTCCCAGCAGAAGGCCTACCAGTTTTACTCCAAGCTCATCCGCCAGCTTGCGTCCTTCTGATATCAGCTCCAGGTCTGTCGGCATCAGTTTGCCTTCTCTCTGCTCGCAGAATACCCATACATCCTTAAAAGCAGATACATTACTACTATCGAAATTTTGCATGTTCCCTTTCTCCTCTCTTAGATGATATGTTTCTCTGCAAGTATGCCTGCCAGTTTGTCGCAGGTTGCCTGGTCTGCTCCTTCCAGCATCTGGCCTGCGCCCTTCTGCGGCGGTGTGAAGGAGATCAGAATGTTTGTCGGGGATCCTGCAAGTCCGATGTTGTTTACATCTATCAGCGGGCTGTCCTTCAACAGATTGTAATCATATATTTCCATCGGTTTGTCGTATGCTTCATAAATGCCTCCGATGCTCATGTATCTCGGCTCATTCAGCTCTTTGATACAGGTGATCAGACAGGGTGTCTTCACTTTGATAGTCATATAGCCGTCTTCCAGTGCTCTCTGAATGGTCAGCGTATCTCCGTCTTTCTTGATATCCTGAGCATAGGTTACCTGCGGCAGCCCCAGTTTCTCTGCAATCTGCGGGCCTACCTGCGCCGTGTCTCCGTCGATTGCCTGACGGCCGCAGAATACAACATCATCTTTTTCCAGTCCCATATGGTCAATCGCTGCTGCGATGATCTGGGAGGTTGCATATGTATCGGATCCGCCGAATTCACGTCCGGAAATCAGCACTGCACGATCTGCTCCACGGGCAAGAAGTTCTCTTAACATCCCTTCTGCCGGCGGCGGTCCCATAGTTACTACTACTACTTCACAGCCTGTCTCGTCTTTTAATTTCAGGGCTGCTTCCACTGCGTTTAAGTCATCCGGGTTCGTGATTGTCTGCATGGAAGCACGGTCCAGAGTTCCGTCCGGTTTTACCGCTACCTTTCCGGAGGTATCTGGTACCTGTTTTACACAAACGATTATTTTCATGATTTATCTTTCCTCCTGTTTATTTGATTACGTTTTTAGCAATTACCATTCTCTGAACTTCAGATGTACCCTCGTAAATCTCCGTGATCTTCGCATCACGCATCATACGTTCAACGGGGTAGTCTTTGATATATCCGTAACCACCATGGAGCTGAACAACTTTCGTTGTAACGGCCATAGCTGTCTCTGCAGCATATAATTTTGCCATTGCAGCTTCTTTTCCATAAGAAATTTTCTGTCCTTGAGAGCTTAAATATTTTCTGTATGCAGCGTCATATACCAGCCATCTTGCCGCACAGATACGTGCTTCCATATCAGCAATCTGGAACTGCGTATTCTGGAATTTAGCAATCGGTCTGCCGAACTGAACTCTCTGCTGAACATATGTAACCAGCTCATCCTGTGCACCCTGTGCGATACCCAGAGCCTGTGCGGCGATACCGATACGTCCGCCGTCCAGTGTTGCCATGGCGATATTGAATCCTTTTCCTTCTACGCCCAGCAGGTTTTCCTTCGGAACGATGCAGTCTTCGAAAATAATCTCTGTTGTAGAGGAAGCACGGATACCCATCTTGTCCTCCACTTTACCGCGGGAAAATCCCGGGAAAGATGACTCAACGATAAACGCAGAAATTCCTTTATTTCCCTTGGACGGATCTGTCATGGCCATAACAACGAAAACATCTGCCACGCCACCATTTGTGATGAAGATCTTATTACCGTTCAATACATAATGATCACCATCCAGAACTGCTGTGGTCTGCTGTGCAGATGCATCTGTTCCAGCTTCCGGCTCTGTCAGACAGAAAGCGCCGATCGTACCGCTGGTCATTTTTGTAAGATATTTCTGTTTCTGCTCTTCTGTACCGAATTTCAGAATCGGCCAACATGCCAGTGAGTTATGAGCTGCCACAATAACAGCAGTTGCGGCGCATTTCTTTGCAAGTTCCTCCACTGCCATAGCGTAAGCAACATCATCAGCTCCCGCTCCGCCGTATTCTTTCGGCATGTTCATTCCCATAACGCCGTAACGGAAAAGTTTCTGCACATTTTCCATTGGGAATTCTTCTGTGACATCAATTTCTGCAGCAATAGGTTTCACTTCATTTTCAGCGAAGTCTGCAACCATTTTTCTGACAAGTTCTTGTTCCTTTGTTAGTTGAAAGTTCACAGTCATTATCTCCTTTTACTTTATCTTTTTTTGAGGATTATGTCCTAACTCCGCAATTTCCGGCAGGTTTCCCTGTCTACGGCATAACAATCCCCGGATGAAACTTTTATGAGTACATTATAGCTGTTTGTTAATTAAAAATCAATATTTTTGTAGATATTTCACATGAAGTTTTTCCCTTTTCCAAATATTATCATTTAAAGCAATAAATTGCAGGATATCATCCTGCCGATCGCTTTCCAACTTCCTGTTAAGCAAAAGAACCGGCAGTTAAAACCGCCGGTTCTTTTTTGACAATATCAAACTAAATTATTTTGCAGCCTTGGCAGCCTTGATTGCTTCAATCAGCATCGGGCCTACCTTGAACAGGTCTCCGTTGATTCCGTAATCCGCAATCTCAAAAATCGGCGCTGCCGCATTTTTGTTTACCGCGATGATGCACTCGGATT
>JBMNRA010000078.1:0-9833 GCA_050944415.1 Ruminococcus sp. | reverse complement strand
GGCATAAAAAGGAACCATGAAGTTACAGATGCAACCCCATGGCTCTTATCCCATATAATTCTAAGTGCAACAGACTATGTTGCATTTAAATTTTCAATTAACCGATTTTTGTCCTCAATCACTAACCCATCGCTGACAGATTCCGCTGTCGGCCCGTTTGTTTCACTTTCCCATTTTACACTTTCTGTATTTACCGGGCGAAATCCCTCCGGGATCAGTGAATTATCTTTATTTCCTATTTTTCCGTTTATTGTACTGTCTTCCGTAAAGAAACCGTTGTCATCCGGATTTCCCGGTATACTTTCGTCTCTATTGTTCAGGAAGAAAAAAATTCTTTTATTCATCCATCTTGCTCCTCGCACTATATATCAAAAATCGAACAAAGCACTTTTTCTGTACTCTGTTCGACCTTTATATGAAACACCTATATTCAGTGATCCGTATTCTGCTCCCAGAAGCTGACTGCATGGTCAAGCCAGCCTTCTGCGACGGTTCCTTCTCCCAGCCCGAATCCGTGCCGCAGTCCGTCGAACACTTCAATTTCCGCATCCGTTCCATTATCCTGGATTCGATGGATATAATCTTCCATTGAGCGGTAGGAGGCGATCCCATCGCTGGTCCCTACGCAGGCATATGTGGGCGGTTCCTCTCCTGTCACATCGGACAGACCGGTGTACTGCATGATCACAGCTCCGGGAGCAGGATATGCCTCCTCTCCGAATGCTGCTGTTCCATAGGATCCCAGCCAGGCGGCCATCCTGGCTCCTGCTGAGCCTCCCCACAACGAATAATCTGTCATATCGATCTGCAGTTCTTCTGCATTTTCATGAAGGAAAGCGATGGCTCGTGCCAGATCCTCACATGCCGTGTCCGCACCTGGCCGATAGATCAGGGCAAACCCATTATACCCTCTTTTAGACAGCTCCAGAACATGGGGAAAGCTGTCATGCATAGCAGCTACATACATAAACCCGCCGCCGGCATTGACAATGGCTGTCTTTGCTCCCGGTTCTCCCCGGAAGAAAAAGAGTCCTGTATCTTCTTTATCCGGATCCTGCGCTTTCTCTTCCTCTGTATAAATATCATAGAAAATCTGATTTCCCGCTGCGGCCTGATCTCTCAGATAATTTGCAATCTCCACTGTGCGGTCCGGATTCACATTGTTGTACCATACAAGGATATCTCCCACGTCCTGCAGTTCAAGGTCGTCACTGATCGTCCGGTCAACCGGGAAGATCAGCCTCCCGTAATCTTCAAATACCGGATCATTGATCACATCCACCACTTTTGTTGTCAGAGTATATTTCTTGCTGCTGTCTGAAGCAGTATCATCCGAGATCTCTTCCTGACCACTGGTTTCCTCCTGACCCCCGGATTCTTCCTGGGAGCGATCTTCATTCCGGCCGCAGCCGGTCAATGTCAGGCCGAAAGACATTACTGTAAGCAGAACTGCAAGGAAAAACCGGATCCCGGGCATTATCCATAATTCTCTCATATCTGTTTCTCCTGCTCTTTTCTTATCGGATAAAGTTTGTCCTCTCAAAAGGCTCTTTCTCCGGGAGGCCATATTTTTCCTTTCCCAGTTCAATGGCTCGCATCAGGAAAGCCATATTTCTCGCCAGAGTCCTCATCCCCTGGAGTCCTTCCGCATCCTGCGCCGCCTCGCCCAGTTCTCTGCCGTGTACACTGTTCCAGTACTGGCCGGATGCCACAGGCATACCGCAGATCGTAAAATACTTATTCAGCTCGTCAAATGTGGCGGATAATCCTCCTCGTCTTGCCACTGCCACACTTGCCCCCACTTTCATTGTCTTATCAAAAGGCGTGCTGAAAAACAGACGGTCAAGGAACGAGATCATCGTACCATTCGCAGATGCGTAATAGACTGGGCTGCCGATCACAAGACCATCGCACTCTTCAAATTTCGGCGCGATCTCATTGACACAGTCACTGAAGACACAGCATCCTTTTTCCGCGCAGGCACGGCACCCGATGCATCCCCGGATGGGCTTGTTCCCTACCTGTATGATCTCGCTTTCAATCCCCCCTTCGGAAAAGATTTTTTCCATCTCTTTCAATGCAATGTATGTGTTTCCCTCTTTGTGAGGGCTTCCATTGATCATTAATACCTTCATATGAAATCTCCTTTAATTTTCTTCAAATATTTTGCTCAGCCACTGATCATATCCGTTGATCCAGCCGCCTTCCACGCCAAATCCATGAGGCATTCCCTCCAGCACATGGGATTCTACAGAGACGCCGGCTTCTTCCAGCGCGTCAATGCATTCTTCAAACTCTCCCACAAAAGGATCTCTGGTCCCATATGCAAAATAAGTCGGCGGCAGGTCTGACTCACGGAACTTCTCCACATCTGTTGACGCTATGCTGAGCCTGCCGTAAAAGGAATAGATCATGCCGCACGCAGACGCATCTGCCGACACCTGATCCAGCTCATCCGGGATATAGTTTTCGTCCAGCGCTGTTCCATTTACTATACCGTCAAAATTTAACAGCATCTCGCCGCTTAAGATTCCGCCTGCGGAAAATCCCATTACGGCAATGTCTTCTTCATGAAATCCATAATCCTCTGCATGGCTTCTGACAAACCGGACCGTACGGGCCAGATCAATTGCGCCTTCCTCCTGAGCGTAAGGTCTTAACCTGTAATCTACTACAAAACTCTGATATCCCCGTTCACTGAGTGCCTCTGCTACCGGAGTGCCTTCATACTGATCGCTGCGGTACTGAAAAGCTCCGCCTGCACAAACCAGAACGGCTCCTTTCACATTCGTTCCCTCCGGTACAGGAAATGTCCTTACTGCAGGACGAAAATCCGGATCATCGGCATATCTGCCATTATTTTCTGTATATTCAGTTACAGTCGGCATGTTTTCAGCTTCCCACAGATAAAAGGTCTGTCTGGATGTGGGATCAACCTGCCCGTCAGCCACGGTCTGAATATCACTGCTTTCTGTATTTTCGCTTTCTGTACTTTTTCCTGTCTGATCCAGTTCCAGATTTTCTGTCCATTCTGTGATCTCCTGGGTGTTTTCCTCAATGTTTTCACCGGGAATGCCAAGTCCGTTATCTCTGATCAGTGCTCCCGTCTGGATCTGTGAGATGTCATCTGTCAGTTCATCCATCACATTTTCACCATTGATCACAAAAGGGATAATGGATTTTGCACCAAAATCATATGTATTCAGAAACTCCTGTACAAGATCCGGAAGTTCCGACGTATCTGCAGCAAATCCAAGCAGAACCGTCTCATAGGTTTCGAAGTTCTCCGGTTTCCCTTCCCCAATCTCATACAGGACGCCTCCACTGGCTGCCTGGATCTGTTCTGCCGCAAAAGCCACCTCTTCTTCCGGCGTATAGGCGATTAAAATGCTGGTGTCCTGCTGTCTGCGCTCTGCAGACTCTGATTCCTGATTCTGATTTGCTTCAATTTCCCTATTACCGTTCACATTGGTGCACGCTGTCATCGATGCCATCAGCAGAACTGCTAAAAAGATAGTGATAATCTGTTTCATTACTTTCATTTTCTCGTTTATATCCTTTAAGATTTCCCCGCTGTCAGTTTCTCCATATATCCCGGCACGTCAATATTCTGCGGGCAATGAGTGGTACACTGGCCGCATCCGACACAGGTATCCGGACCATTTGTGTTTTTCATCGCCTCTTCCCACCGTTTCTTATCCTTTGTAAGAGACAGTTCATTATAGAGGTTCATCCAAATATGAGCAGCATATTCTCTTCAGCGGTCAACCGTTCTTCCGTCTGGAATGTCTCCACGTTATCACGGATCTGGTCCATCGTACTCATTCCGCTTAAGACCATCGTCACATTGTCCAGCCCCATCAGCCAGTGGAACGCCCATGTCGGTATACTCCAGTCCGGTTTTGCCTGCTTCAGCATACTGTCATATTCATTCTCTCCTTTCAGAATAATTGCATTTGTGAAGAAAACGCACTGGGGAAGTGCGTTTTCTTCATTAAATGGGTATATGATAATATTATTTCTGGTCATCCACAGGCGGAACCATCGTCACATATTTTTCAAGCAGTTCCGGTGTGCTTGTATAGTACCTTTTATTCTGATCCATTGCCCCGATCTGTGCCATCTCATCTTCTGTCAGCGCAAAGTCGAATAGGTCAAAGTTATCGCGGATATGATCCGGATTCTTCGATCCCGGAATCACAATATTTCCATCCTGAATGTGCCACCGCAGGATGATCTGTGCCGGGCTCTTTTTGTATTTTTCTCCCAGCTTTGCAAATACCGGCTCCTGTAAAAGCGCTGCGTCTCCGTGGCCCAGCGGATACCATGCCTGGATCACGATATCAGATTTGGCAAGGAATTCTTTCAGTTCCTTTTCCTGATCGTATGGATGCACTTCTGTCTGAAGAACTGCCGGTTTCACCTCACACTTGTCAAGGATCTCCCGGATCTGTTCTTTATTGAAATTGGAAAGACCGATGGCTTTTACTTTACCTTCTTTATATGCCTTTTCCATCTGCCGATATCCTGCCAGATAGTTTCCTGCAGGCTGATGGATCAGAAGCAGATCGATATAATCTGTGTCCAGTCTTTCCAGCGTCTTTTCCACTGCATCCTCCTGCTCATAAAAAGAGGGCCACAGTTTCGTCTCCAAAAAGATCTCGCTCCGGTCAATACCTGATTTTTTCATGGCACGGCCCACAGCTTTTTCATTCACATAAGCGTTTGCCGTATCGATCAGACGGTATCCGTCTTTCAGTGCGTGAGCAACTGAATTCTCCGCTTCGTCCGGTGTCAGAAGGAAGGTTCCGATTCCTGCCATCGGCATTTTTACTCCGTTATTCAATGTTACATATTCCATGATGACTCCTCCTGTCTTTGTTCATAACTTTATTATAGACATGCTTTTCGTAAAGCAGAAGTTTCTTCTGGTTATTCTGTATATACCTAAAGGTTTTGACTAAAGAGCTTTAAACATTTCTTACCAGTCCGGCAAGATTCTCAACTACCGCCGGGTCTCTATGATTAAAGAAGCAGCTTATACCTGTATCCAGAGTGGCAATCTTCGCGAAATCTTCTTTATCAAGCGTAAAATCAAATACATTAAAGTTCTCTTCCATTCTCTCTTTCTTTACGCTTTTCGGAATACATACGATCCCTCTCTGCAGGAGCCAGCGAAGCACCACCTGGGCAACGCTCTTTCCATGCTTCTCCCCGATTTCTTTTAATGTCTCATTGTGGAAGAGGTCGTTCTTTCCTTCCGCAAACGGTGCCCAGCCTTCCATGACCACGCCTTTGGACTGCATATATTTCTGTGATTCATTCTGCTGAAAGAATACATTTGCCTCTACCTGGTTTACCGCCGGGGCCACTTCATTAAATGCAATCAAGTCAGCCAAGCGGTCCGGATAAAAGCTGCACACACCGATTGCCCGGACCTTTCCCTCTTTATACAACTCCTCCATTGCTCTCCATGCACCGTAGTAGTCGTTCAGGGGCTGATGGATCAGATACAGGTCAAGATACTCCAGTCCTAATTTATCCAGGGATTTCTGAAAAGCTGCTTTTGCCCCCTCATAAGTGGTATCTGAAATCCAGAGTTTTGTGGTAATAAACAGCTCTTCTCTGGGAACACCGCATCGTTTGACTGCTTTCCCTACTGCTTCTTCATTCCCGTAGGAAGCCGCTGTGTCGATCAGACAGTATCCTGTGGAGACTGCGTCCACAACTGCCTGTTCGCACTCCACCGGATCTTTGATCTGATACACTCCAAAACCAAGCTGCGGCATTTTTACTCCGTTATTCAATGTTACATACTCCATCATGCATCTTCCTCCCTGGATATTATTTATTATTTTTAATTTTTGATCCGCCGAACACCCCTGACATTGGCACCGTATCCAGCATATGATCGATTGCTTTCACTTCTTCATCCGTCAGTTTCACATCCGCTGCCTGTGCATTTTCAAGCAAGCGGCCGTATTTTCTTGTTCCTGGAATCGGTACAATCCATGGCTTCTTTGCCAGCATCCACGCCAGAGATATCTGTGCCGGCGTAGCATCTTTCTTATCCGCTGTCTCTTTCAGATACCGGATCAGCTCCGCGTTTTTATCAAATGCCTCCGCCGTAAACTGGGGCATGACGCTGCGGTAATCCGTTCCTGCTTCAAATTTAGAGTCTTTGCCGTACTTTGCGCTCAGAAGTCCGTTTGCCAGCGGCGAAAATGCAATAAATCCGATCTTCAGTGCCTCAAGGACCGGGAACAGTGCCTCATAATCGCGATACATCATAGAATAACGATTCTGCACTGCAGTTACCGGGCAGACTGCATGGGCTCTTCGAAGCGTATCCTCATCCGCCTCGGAGATTCCCCAGTGGGTGATCTTTCCTGCCTCGATCAGCTCTTTCATGGCGCCTGCCGTCTCCTCTATGGGAACATTCCGGTCGATGCGGTGGATATAATACAGATCCAGATGATCCGTCTGAAAACGTTGCAGCGAACCGTCGATGGACGCTTTGATCGTTTCCGGTCTTCCGTCCGGGATCAACGGCTTATTGACTGCTGTGGAAGTCTCAGCAAAACGGATTCCGCATTTTGACGCCAGAACGATCTTATTCCGGTACGGTTTCAGTGCCTCTCCAAGAAGTTCCTCATTATCATGGGGGTTCTCCGGTGTGCCATAGACCTCCGCCGTGTCAAAAAAGGTGTACCCTTTGTCCACAGCCTGAGCCAGCAGCTCCGTCATCTCCTTTTTATCTGCCGCCGGCCCGTACGCATGGCTCATTCCCATACACCCAAGGCCGATCGCAGATACCTCCAGATCTTTTCCTAAGATACGTGTTTTCATTTTCATTCACCTCAATATAATTTTTATCATTTACCCGTTTCTTACATGGATATTTTACCGGATCATTTTCCCGGCCATATATGCTTTCTTATAAGCAGGCGTGTTCTCCACTTCCCCTTTCTGATATACGCCTTCCCCGTAAATTTCTTCACGCACTCGCGAGCCCGGCAGACAGTCTGTGAAACCTTTCATGGCATCCATCGTCCGGTGCATAAACCGCTCTCCGGCAGCCGCAGTTGCAATGAAATATACATCCTTATTCCGGATCTCTGTATAGCGGGGCAGCGTCCGGTCAATCATAGTCTTCAGCTGTCCGTCCATAGAATAGAAGTAGACCGGTGTGGCGAGGATAAGCACGTCAGCTTCAATCATTTTGGAAAGCAATTCTTCCATGTCGTCTTTCTGCACACATTTCTTTGTCCCTCTGCATCCGTAACAAGCCATGCAGTATCCGATCTTAAGATCTCTCAGAGATACTTTTTCTACTGTATTCCCTGCCTCTTCTGCGCCCTGCATAAAACGGTCGCAGAGGATATCAGAATTGCCGTCTTTTCTGGGACTCGCTGAAATAATCAACACTCTTTTAGACATTTTTCTTCTCTCCTTTACCGTTCTTTTTATCTAAAAACATTCTGTAAGAATATCCAATATTTCTTCAGAGCTTAATTTCCTATACCCACCTATAGAGTAGTGGCTGGAGCCGGCAACTTTTTTTAGTACGCTCTTATCTCTGACTCCCAGTTCTCTCAATGTTGCGGGGAGTCCGATCTCATGGATAAACTCTGTAAGTTTCTTTATTCCTCTTTCTGCCATCTCTGCTTCTGACCTCCCTTCGTTGGGGACATACCACACATTTGCGGCAAATCTGGCAAATTTCCGAAGGCCGTCTTTATAAATGTGCCGGTAATAGACCGGCTGGAGCACAGCCATTCCCTGTCCGTGATTGCAGTCCGTATATGCTCCCAACTGATGCTCAATTAAATGGCATCCAAAGTCTCCCTTTTTTCCGAGTTTGATCAGACGGTTTTCAGACAGTGTGGAGATCCACATAAGATTACTCCTTGCTGTATAATCCTTTGGATTCTCTACCCCCTGCAGTGTGTTTCTGATCACGCTCCTCATCAGTGCCTCTCCGATCTCATCGGATATATTCTGCTCATCCGGCTCGCTGAAATAAGTCTCCATGATGTGGGAAAGGCTGTCAAATGCTCCGGAAACCATCTGTTTTTCCGGAACACTGTATGTGTATACCGGATCCATCAGGGCAAATACGGGATTGCATTTTGCGTAATCATATCCGATCTTCACTTTTGTCTTTTCATTTGTGATCACCGCTGCTCCATTGCATTCACTTCCCGTTCCGGCGGTAGTCGGTATCGCTCCCACAGGGATCGGTGAGAAATCTACGATTCCTTTCCTCTCCCAGAAGTTCTCCCATGGATCACCGCTGCATCTGGCTCCCAGGGAAACTGCTTTGGCGCAGTCCATTACGGATCCTCCTCCAATCCCCAGGATCAGATCAATATTGTGATTTTTTGCAAGCTGAATTCCCTCAAGTACTTTTTCGTATGTGGGATTCGGCATGATCCCGCAAAAATCCACTATATTTTTACCATCCGCCATCAGAATGTTCAGTACTTCATCATAGATGCCATACTGTTTTGCCGACCTCTCACCGCAGGCAAGGAGAATATTCCTGCTGTCTCTTGTCAGGCTGGAAAGGAATTCTTTCACACATCCCTGACCAAAATATACTTTCGTGCTGTTCTCATATATGAAGTTATTCATAAACTGAAAAACCTCCCTTTTCTTTCTGCCTCTATTGTAATAAAAAAGAGACTTCCGCAGAAGTCTCGATTAGTTTTGTTATATATACCTTCAGGTATATAGCATTTCAGTTCTCGTTCTCTTTTTGTATCGCTTTCAGGAATCTTTTTACCAGCTTAGACGGTTCCGGGGAATAAAGGATTCCATAAGGAATCGTATATTTCCATTCAACCGGGATCACCTTAAGCATTGGATGTACATCTTTCCAGTTTTCTGTAACCATCAGTATGTCATTGCTGTTTTCACAGTGATTGAAAATATCCATACTGTAAATATTAAAGTCCACCACATGGATCTGCGGGTGATTCTTCCATATGTCGTCCCTCAGTTCATCCACGTAATTGCTCCATCCCCTGTGCATCATCAGAAAATTTTCTCCATAGAGATCCTGATAAGTCAGCATTTCTTTCTCCGCAAGCCTGTGGCTTAAAGAAACCGCTGCGCAGATTTTCTGGCGGGACAGTTCCATTCCCGCGCACTGTCTGAGTTTGAGCATCGTCTCGTCAAAGATCCCGCCTACGATATCGATGTTTACCCCCAGATTTTTCAGGATTTCCCTGGCGCTCTCCTGACTGTTCATGTAAGGGATCAGCTGAAGTTTGATATCCGGATACCGTTTCTGTACTTTTGTCCATATCTCTACGATCGGGTTTGCAGGCGTCATGGGCGAAGTCCCTATCCGGATGATATTATCTTTTTCTTCCATAACTTTTCTGGCCCGTTCCACGGAATCCTTACAATACTGGATCACATATTTTGCATCTTTATACAGTGATTTCCCGGCTTCTGTCAGGGTCAAACCCCTGTGCGTCCGGTTAAAAAGCTGAAGTCCCAGATCATTTTCAAGGAGGTTGATCTGCTTGGTCACAGCCGGCGGCGTGATATAAAGCGCCTCTGCCGCTTTGTTAAAGCTGCCCATATCTGCTACAACGATAAATGTCTCAAGCTGTGGATTATACATAACATCGCCTCCTTGTGTACTACTTTAAAAATATAGAATTCTTATGATTCTGTCAAGCTATAAATTTGTCGGGATAGCGTCAAGATACTTTAAGTTGAAAAAATATAGAAGTATCCCTTTGCGTTTCATCATTTATATATTTCCTAGGTGTGCATTAAACCAGATTACCTTCTTAGCTGTATATCCAGGGATTGAA
>JBMNRA010000077.1:0-11338 GCA_050944415.1 Ruminococcus sp. | reverse complement strand
TAAATTTTACACCAAGAGCCAGGTCTTGCACAGACCTGGCTCTTATTCTCTGTAAAAAAGTGCTGCCGCACTAATTATTTAGTGCGACAGCCCCTTTTTTAAGTTTAGAATTTCTGATAAGAATATTCCTCAGTATAATTATTTTCCCGTGGACCGCCGTCCAATTCTCCGATTATCTCCCGGTAAAACTCCATATTGGTCATTGTTATATAGGGAACAACCCAGATGGAGCCGATGCCGCAGGAAAGAATAACAAGAAGAAAAAGTCCGATAAAGCTGACAGACAGATAAAAATACCGCCCGATATTTCCCTTCATCAGATGAGAACTGGTTTTCATGGATTCAATAGCTCCCATATCCGGATTATCAATCAGTAAAATAACTGCAAGAGAAAATCTCAGAACGATAATAAAGGATATGATCAGCATAATAAGAGCCACAAGAAGGGTAATGCCTACGGCACTGAGCGGAGTGTGATACCATCCTCTGGTGGAATACCATGCAGTAAGAATAACAGTAGGTATCTGGAAAGCAAAGTAAATCAGAGAAAGTAAAAAAGATACCACAATAAACCGATCCGGATGGTGTCGGAAACAGTAAAACAGATCGCCCAGGCCGGCGTATTCGCCGCGGCTGATATTCAGCGCAATTTTTTGAAAACCGGAAGCAAGGACTCCGATAATCAAAGATAAAATAAAAGTAACGATTTCCAGAATGATGAGTCCGCTCATGGTGTCATTCTGAAGAAATACCATTGGAATCAGTTCGATGATAAATGCGATCATAAAATATACCAGAAAGGCGACCGCAAAAATTCCATATGAGCCCATCAGGCTCTCTCTGGCAATTTCTTTTAATTCTTTGGATGAACGTTTCATATATTTTACTCCATTTTCTTTATTCTGTCTGAGGACTGTGATACAATATCTCTGAATCATTCGTTGACGAAACAGGAGACAAAAAATGTTAAGGGAATTATTGATGCATCCCTGCTTTTTCTATCAGTATACCGGACTTTATTGTCCGGGATGCGGGGGAACCCGCGCGGTACTGGAATTGATGAGAGGTCATTTCTTAACTTCTCTCTGGTACCATCCCATTGTGTTGTATACGGTGGCTCTGGCAGTGTGGTATGCGCTCAGTCACGGGATAGAAAAAGCAACCTGCGGCCGGATAAAGACAGGTATGGTTTTTAAAAACAGTTATCTGTATCTGGGCCTCGGAATTATTTTTGCCAATTGGATATTTAAAAATATTCTGCTTCTGGTATTTGAAATCAGACTTTAAAGTTCACCGCCCTGCTGATATTGCTGCAGCAGATCATTCAGCTGATCTTCATCCATATCGTAGCTTCCATCGAAATCATAATAGTCGTCATAGTCGCTGGAATCATAATTATAGTAATATTCATAGCTGTCTATGATGTCCTGAACCTGTCCGGAAGCAACCAGATTGACAATGTAAAAGGTGTATATAGCAATGGAGAGGATGATTCCGACAATAGATAAAATAATGCCCGCCTTTGCGGAACCGCTCATTCGTCCTCTTCCCCGGGATAAAAGCGCGAAAATAATACCCAGTGCTCCAAGAATAAAGGAGGCGCCGCAGCACATCAGTACAAGGCAGCAGATTCCCATGACAAGAGAAGCTGTAGCCAGTCCTGAAGACTGAGGCGGGGGTGTATTTGGACGGGACTGATAGACGTCCTGTTCCGGATATTCATAGTAATGCGTATTCTGTTCCATATGATGCTCCTGCCTTCTGCGAAATTTGTAAGTCTATTCTATCATGAAGATGGCGGCATGACAACAAGTATTGACAAAACAACAGGGGATTGTTACCATCAGTTAACAGAAGATTTGAAACAACAACAGTAGGAGGAATATTATGGATATAAACCAGGTGCTCAGTGAAGAGCTTCATATAAAGAAATGGCAGGCGGAGGCGGCGGTATCGCTGATTGATCAGGGGAATACTATCCCCTTCATTTCCAGATACAGGAAAGAGGCGACAGGATCTCTGAACGATGAAGTACTGAGAAATCTGTATGAAAGACTGAATTATCTGAGAAATCTGGAAGAAAAGAAAAACCAGGTGATGGCGATTATTGAAGAACAGGGTAAGATGACCGAAGAGCTGAAAAATGATATCCTCAGTGCAAAAACGCTGGTGGAGGTAGAGGATCTCTACAGGCCCTATCGTCCGAAAAGGAGAACCAGGGCGATTATCGCGAAAGAGAAAGGGCTGGAACCGCTGGCGGGAATCATCACTCTTCAGATGACCAAAACGCCTCTTGACAAAGAAGCCGAAGCCTTTTTGTCTGAAGAAAAAGATGTTCTTTCCGTGAAGGACGCAATAGCGGGGGCAAGCGATATTATTGCGGAGAGCATAGCGGACAATGCCGAATACAGGAGCCATATTCGTAAATTGACTGCTCAAAAGGGCATTATTTCCTCTGCGGCTAAGGATGACAGCCAGCAGTCGGTGTATGAGATGTATTATGATTTTGAAGAGCCGGTGTCTAAAATTGCGGGATATCGTATTCTTGCCCTGAATCGGGGAGAAAAAGAAAAAGTATTGACGGTTAAGCTGGAAGCGCCTGAAGAAGAGATTCTTAAGTATCTGGAAAAACAGGTGATTATCCGGGAAAATCCCCATACCTCGGAAGTATTGAAGGCTGCGCTGGAGGACAGTTACCGCAGGCTGATTGCGCCTTCTGTTGAGCGTGAAATCCGCAATGAGCTGACAGAAAAGGCGGAAGATGGGGCAATACGTGTTTTCGGCAAGAATCTCGAGCAGCTGCTGATGCAGCCTCCTATTGCGGGGCAGACAGTGCTGGGCTGGGATCCGGCCTTCCGGACGGGGTGTAAGCTGGCGGTTGTGGATGCTACAGGAAAAGTGTTGGATACAACGGTGATTTATCCCACAGCGCCTACCACAAAGGCAAAACAGGAAGCAGCCCGGGAGACACTGAAAAAACTGATCGAAAAATATCATATTACGCTGTTTTCTGTGGGAAACGGGACGGCTTCCCGTGAATCGGAACAGTTCATTGTGGAATTATTTCGAGAAATATCCCAGCCGGTACAGTATATCATCACCAATGAGGCGGGGGCTTCCGTTTATTCCGCCAGTAAGCTGGCGACAGAGGAGTTCCCCAATTTTGATGTAGGGCAGAGAAGCGCAGCCTCAATTGCCAGACGTGTGCAGGATCCGCTGGCGGAGCTGGTAAAAATTGATCCGAAAGCTATTGGAGTAGGTCAGTATCAGCATGACATGAATCAGAAAAAACTGGGAGATGCTCTCAACGGAGTGGTGGAGGACTGTGTCAATAAAGTCGGAGTCGATCTGAATACGGCTTCCGCGTCTCTTCTGGAATATATTTCCGGTATTTCCAGGGCTGTTGCAAAGAATATAGTGGCTTACAGGGAAAAAAACGGCAAGTTTAAAAATCGAAAGGAACTTTTAAAAGTCGAGAAGCTGGGACCGAAAGCTTTCGAGCAGTGTGCCGGATTTATGCGCATTACAGGAGGCGATCAGCCGCTGGATGCTACCAGCATCCATCCGGAAAGTTATGAGGCGGCAGAAAAACTTTTAAGCACCCTTGGATATGATGCGGACTGGATCAGTCAGCCGGGAGCTAAAACCATTAAAATCAGAGATTACAAGACAATGGCTGAAAAAATACAGGTGGGGGAGCCTACGCTGCGGGATATGGTGAAAGAATTGTGTAAGCCGGGGAGAGACCCCCGGGAGGATATGCCAAAACCTGTTCTGCGTTCTGATGTGCTGGAGATGAAAGATCTGAAAGAAGGCATGATTTTAAAAGGAACTGTGCGTAACGTTATTGATTTCGGGGCCTTTGTGGATATCGGCGTTCATCAGGACGGACTGGTTCACATTTCGCAGATGTCAGACCGGTATATAAAACATCCGTTGGAAGTGGTAAGCGTTGGTGATATAGTGGAGGTCAAGGTTCTTGGCGTAGATTCTGTTAAGAAAAGAATCAGCCTGACCATGAAACTGTAGGAGAGAAGTATATGGGAAAAATCAAAGATGTATATGCGCAGACTGAAAATCCGTATCTGAATTTGTATGAGCTGAAAGCGGTAAATAAGAAGGGAGGGGAGTTCAGTTATTACCTTGCGTCCAGAGGAAAGAAGCCGGAAAATCTGAAACTGAACACCCGGAAAAATTCTCCTGACGGCGTGGTTATCTTCGGGGTGAAAAAGGGAAAGACCAAACAGGAAGATCGGATTGTGCTGGTGAGACAGTACCGGTATACAATTGATGATTATATTTATGAACTTCCGGCGGGGCTGGTGGAGGAAGGAGAAGATTTTCATCAGGCGGCCGTCCGGGAAATGCGGGAGGAGACCGGTCTTATTCTCCATCCGTTGAAAACGGATTCCGGATATGAAAGGCCTTTTTTTACCACCATAGGGATGACAGATGAGTCCTGCGCAGCAGTATACGGATATGTGGAAGGAGAAACCAGCGGACAGTTTCAGGAAGACAGCGAAGAAATAGAAGTAATTCTGGCTGACCGCCGGGAGGCGGCCCGCATTCTGCGGGAAGAGAATGCAGCAATTATGTGCGCTTATCATTTGATGCACTTTCTGCGTGATGAAGATGTATTTGCCTTCCTTAATCTCTCATAACATCAAAGCTGTGTTCATAAAATGTCAAAAACGGAAAATATATGAGTGATCAGAAGCTTGAAAATCTGCTGAATCTGGCATTGGGAGCTACGGAAAAGGAGAGAGAAGAGTCTCTGGAACTGGAAGTGGGATATGACATGGAAGATCGGGTGTGGGATCTGATCGTGCGATTTTCGGGAGAACCGGAAGACATTGCCATGGAAGGAGTTGTGGTAACGCCGCTGCTTGGACAGTATGCTATTGTGAAAATTCCGCAGCCGCTGATTTACAGCTTTGCGGAACAGACGGCAGTGGAATACGTGGAAAAGCCAAAGCGGCTGTATTTCGCTCTGGATCAGAGCCGAATCGCGTCCTGCATCAACCAGGTACAGAGCGGCCTTTTCGATTTGAAAGGATCAGGAGTCTGGGTGGCATGTATCGATTCCGGAATCGATTACAGTCATCCGGACTTTTTGCGTCCGGATGGAAGCAGCAGAATATTATATCTCTGGGATCAGACCATTCCCGGAAATCCGCCGCCCGGATACGCGCTGGGCAGTCTGTATACCAAAGAAGATATTGACAGGGCGCTGGCCTCTGATGAGCCGATGGAAGTGGTGCCCAGCCGGGATTTCAGCGGTCATGGCACTTCTGTTATGGGAGCCGCTGCGGGAAACGGCGCCTCAAGCGGCGGCATTTACCGGGGAGCGGCTCCGGAAAGTGATCTGATTGTGGTAAAGCTTGGCACTCCGGGAGAAGATTCCTTTCCAAGGACTACTGAGCTGATGCAGGCGGTGGATTTCGTGGTGCGTCTGGCCGCGGCACACGGGGTACCGGCAGCTATAAATCTGAGTTTCGGAAATACTTACGGTTCTCACAGCGGCGATTCCCTGCTGGAAACGTATCTGGACGTTGCGGCAGGTGTGGGAAGAAGCGTGATATGCGTGGGCACGGGAAATGACGGGGCCCTGGGAGGGCATTATTCGGGCATCCTGCAGGAGGGAGCGGTCTCAGAGGTTCAGATGGCAGTCAGCGCCTATGAAACCACGCTAAACGTTCAGCTCTGGAAACGTTATGCGGATGAGGTAGATATTGTGCTGATTCATCCGGACGGCACTCAGATCGGCCCTGTACGGGCAGTCCAGGAACCTCAGCGTCTGAACTTCAGAAATACGGAGGTGCTTTTTTATTATGGAGAGCCTGCGCCTCACAGTACGGCTCAGGAAATATATTTTGATTTTCTCCCAAAAGAGAATTATATTGACAGCGGGGTGTGGACGTTCCGTCTGATTCCGGGAAGAATTGTAACGGGTGATTTCGATATGTGGATGCCGGGCGGTCGGGTGCTGAATGAAGCGACCAGATTTTATGAACCGGATCCCGGCCGGACCCTGACGATTCCTTCAACGGCACAGCAGGTAATTGCGGTGGGGGCCTATGACTCGCGCCTGCTTTCCTATGCAGGATTTTCCGGACGGGGTTATACGAGAGTGACCAATCAGGTAAAACCGGATCTGGCGGCGCCGGGAGTGGATATAACGGTACCGAAAGGCGGCGGCGGGTACCGCAGTGTTACAGGAACTTCCTTTGCCACGCCCATTGTGACGGGAAGCGCTGCGCTTCTGATGGAGTGGGGAATCATACGGGGGAATGATCCGTATCTTTATGGCGAAAAAGTGAAAGCTTATCTGATAAAAGGAGCGCGTCAGCTGCCGGGATTTTCAGAATTTCCCAACCCGCAGGTAGGGTATGGAGCCCTGTGTCTTCGGGAAAGTTTACCGGTTTGACGTTTTAAAACGTTAATTCATTTATTTGCCGGATATCCCTTTTTCTGTTAGAATATGATACCATATAAACGGAAGAGGGAGGACTAAAAAACAGTGAGTGGAAGAGAACAATTCAAATCACGTCTGGGCTTTTTGCTGATCTCGGCAGGATGTGCCATAGGAATTGGAAATGTGTGGAGATTTCCTTACGTGGCAGGACAAAACGGAGGAGGTATTTTCGTCCTGTTTTATCTGCTGTTTCTGGTAATTGTCGGAGTACCCATACTCAGCATGGAGTACGCGGTGGGCAGGGCCAGTAAAAAAAGCCCGGTAAAGGCTTATCAGGCCTTGGAACGGCCGGGACAGAAGTGGCATTTGCATGGATATGTGGCGCTTCTGGGAAACTACGGTCTGATGATGTTTTACACGACAGTAACCGGATGGATGCTGTATTATTTTTACAGCTTTGTTACCGGAAAATTCGATGGCGTCAATACAGAACAGGTGCAGGGCATATTCAATGATATGCTGGCAAGCCCGGGAACCAATATTCTGTGGATGGTTATAGTGGTTATACTGGGAATTCTGATCTGTTCCATGGGACTTCAGGCAGGAGTGGAACGGATAACGAAAGTTATGATGATCGGTCTTCTGGCCATTATGGTAGTGTTGGCAGTTAACGGCTTCTTTCTGGACGGAGCTTTGGAAGGGCTGAAATTTTATCTGCTTCCGGATTTTGATAAATTGAAGGAAGTAGGTGTGGGCAATGTCATTGTTGCCGCCATGAATCAGTCATTTTTCACATTAAGTCTGGGAATCGGCGCCATGGCCATTTTCGGAAGTTATCTTGGAAGAGAAAGAACTCTTCTGGGAGAAGGGATACGTGTTGCGGCGCTGGATACTTTTGTGGCGATAACTGCGGGGCTGATTATTTTTCCGGCCTGTTTTGCCTTTGGCGTCAATCCCGACAGCGGTCCCAGTCTGGTATTTATTACACTGCCCAATGTGTTTCTTTCCATGCCGGGAGGACGTTTCTGGGGAAGCCTGTTCTTTTTGTTCATGTTCTTTGCGGCTTTTTCCACAATTATTGCGGTGTTTGAAAATATTATCGCTTGTACCATGGAACTGTGGGAGATGGAAAGAAAGAAGGCAGCCGCTGTTAATCTGGTTGTGATTATTCTGATTTCCCTGCCATGCGTGTTTGGATACAATCTCTGGCAGAATTTTCAGCCGCTGGGAGAAGGAACTGCGGTTTTGGACCTGGAAGATTTTATTGTCAGCAACATTCTGCTGCCGCTGGGGTCTTTGGTTTACCTGCTGTTCTGTACGTCACGCTGGGGATGGGGATTTAAAAATTATCAGAAAGAAGCAAATTATGGTGTTGGGCTGAAAGTTCCGAACTGGATTCGGATTTACGTATCCGTTGTAGTTCCTATTGCCGTAATTGTTATTTTCCTTCAGGGGATTCTGTAGCATAAGAACAAAAAGATGCCGTATGGGAAATGAAAATTCCCTCCACGGCATCTTTTTATTTTACTGATTTTCTGCGGCTTTGGCGGCGAATTCTGTATTAATCAGTTCGTCGTATTCCACCCGTGCAGCAAGTTCTCCGGCTTCATCCAGAATATCCTGCAGAAGATTGAAGCTTTCCTCCTGGAAAATCAGGTTATCTTTCCAGGTATCCTGATCGTGATATCTTTTTACAATAGTGGTAATTGTTTCCAGATCCGTCTCGGCAAATTGGGGGGCGATGACAGAGGCAATCTCTTCGGGAGTGTGGGAGTTGACATAATCCATGCCTTTTTGAAGTGCGTTGGTGAATTTCTGGATAATTTCCGGATTTTCTTTCAGATAACTGGATTTTGCGCTGTAGGCGGTATAAGGAACGTAACCGGAATCCACGCCGAGGGAGGCGACTACGTAACCATCGCCCTGCTGTTCCAGTAAAGTCGCGCTTGGCTCGAATTCAACAGTAAAGTCACCAAGCCCCCCGGAAAAAGCGGCAGCGGTGGAACCAAAGTCGATGCTCTGATCAATGTTCATATCTGCCGCAGGATCAAGTCCGTTCTGCTTCAGAATGTATTCAAAAACCATTTGCGGCATACCGCCTTTCCGGCCGCCCAGAATTTCATGGCCTTTTAAATCCTCCCAATGGAAATCATCCATTGGTTCCCGGGATACCAGGAAATTTCCGGCACGCTGGGTCAGCTGGGCGAAATTAATGACGGGATCTTCTGCGCCTTCCAAATAGGCATAGACAGAAGCTTCCGCTCCCATGAAACCAATGTCTGCCTCTCCGGAAAGTACAGCAGTCATTGTTTTATCGGCTCCGTAACCGTTTACCAGTTCCAGATCAATGCCTTCTTTTGTGAAGTAGCCTTCCTCTATGGCAACGTACTGCGGCGCGTAGAAGATGGAGTGCGCAACTTCGTTCAAGGTAACCTTAACTGCGGATTCTTCTTTGGCGCATCCCGACAAAAAAAGTGCGCCGGTCATGAACAGAGCCAGAATACCGGCTGTCAGCCGTTTTTTCATATTATACCTCCAGATAACTCTAGTGATATAATATATTAAAAAAAATCGGATTTGGTGTATGCGGGCCGTCAGATTACAGCGGTTTGTTCTGAAAATCAAAAAGGTCTTTTATGGGAACTTCCAGAGCTTCGGCGATATCAAACAGTTTATTGAGGGAGATGGAAGTTTTGCTGTTAGGTGCTTCAATGTTGCTCATATGTGTGCGGCTGATATGCACCATTTCAGCCAGATCCATCTGTGTCAGGCCGCGGGCTCTGCGGTAATAGGCGATAGTTAATCCTAAAAGTCTCAGATCGTTCATACGTTTATAATTCATAAATGTTCCCCTTTTCTGTAATTTATACTTATAGTTTAGATGTTTAACGATAAAAAGAAACAAATACAAGATAGACATATGCAATATTGAAAAATGCAAAAGAAAAGAAAAAGATGAAAAAAGAAAAGAGGATTAAATGAAAATCTTGTATTGACAGTGAGATGTGAGTAAAATAAATAAAAAAGGTAAGGAGGAAGGAATGTGAAATTAGGTTTTATAGGCTGCGGCAATATGGCATCTGCTATAATAGGCGGGATATTAAGACAAGGCCTTGAATCTCCGGAGAATATTATGGCTTCCGCACGCAGGGAAGAAACATTGATAAAAGCTGAAAAGTCCCTGGGAATCAGAACTACCCTGGAAAACAGCCAGGTGGCAGTCTGGTCGGATATTCTGTTCCTGGCGGTGAAGCCTCAGTATTTGGAAAAGGTGTTGGAAGAAATTCGTGAGACTATACCTGAAGAAGCTATTATAGTATCTATTGCTGCTGGAAAAACTCTGGAATGGCTGGAAGAAAGACTGGGAAAGGATAAAATTGTTATTCGTACAATGCCCAATACGCCTGCTTTGGTGGGAGAAGGAATGACAGCTGTATGTGCCAATGGAAAAGCCGGCGAAAAGGAACTTTCTGAAGTCCGCCGGATTCTGGAATGTTTTGGGAAATCTGTGATTATACCGGAAAATCTTATGGACGCGGCAATTGCCGTGGCTTCCAGTTCTCCGGCTTATGTATTTTTATTTATTGAAGCGCTGGCCGACGGGGCAGTAGCTGCAGGAATGCCAAGAAGCCAGGCCTACGAGTTTGCATCGCAGGCTGTGCTGGGCAGTGCAAAAATGGTTCTGGAAACGGGCCGGCATCCCGGGGAATTGAAGGATATGGTCTGCTCTCCAGGGGGGACGACAATAGAAGCGGTACAAATTCTGGAAAAATGCGGATTTCGAAGTGCTGTTATGGAGGCTATGAAAGCATGCGTAGAGAAATCCAGAAATTTATAAAACAGAATCATGAAAATCAAACAAATCCTTTACAGGAACTTCCAGAGCTTCTGCAATATCAAAAAGTGTATTCAGTGAAAGGGAAGTTTTACTGTTGGGGGCTTCGATATTGCTGATATGAGTACGGCTGATGTGAACGGCTTCTGCCAGTTCCATCTGGGTCAGTCCCCGGGCTTTTCGGTAATATGCAATGGTAAGTCCAAGTAGGCGCAGTTCATTTAAACGTTTGTAATCCATGTAAGTTCCTCTTTTCTGCAGATAATAATCAGCTCGAACTGATTTTACTTAATAGTTTAGACTCCTGCATGATAAAAGAAACAAAGGGAAAAGAGGCAAATGCAAATTTTAAAAGTGCAAAAATAATTTTATTTTGTCAAAATAAGCTTAGCCGGATATTGTTTTCAATATCCGGCTAAGCTTAGTCAATGCCAAAATTTTGTGAGTCAGGGAGAGAACTCAATGTACTGTTGTGGTATAGAGGGGAGTAAGTGACTTCTTCGCCGAACCAGGACGGCGGCAGAAATTCTGAAGCTTCTTTTTCGGATGGAAATTCCACTTCGGCCAGATAAAGATCCTCATACGGCGCATTGAAAACATCCAGTTCAATGGTCAGCTCTCCGTCCAGGGGAATAAGGTATCGGGTTTTTGAAAGAATAATACCGTCGGCTTTGCTTTTCAGATGCAGGTATGCCTTTTCGTTCAGCGGCAGATTATATTCTTCACGTGCCAGGAATCCTTTTGATTTGTAGGTAAGGATATATTTATCGTCCTGGCGGCGGATGCGGACAACCGGATCCGTACAGAGATATGCCTGTTCGATTTTCATATGGGAATACTGTTCCAGGTTTTCGGGCAGACGGCTGATCAGAAATTTTCGTTCGATTTCCAAGTGCAAACCTCCTGATAATTATTTTTTGATATATTGTAACATAAATAAAGGAATATAGAAAGAAAATACCAAAACGAGCAAAGAATAGCGTAAAATTACTTTAAGTTAAAAGCAAAAAAATAAATGTAGAGAATATCACTTTGTGTTATCATTAAGTTGATGAGACAAAAAAATAAACAAAGGAGGATATTCTCTA
>JBMNRA010000076.1:0-11809 GCA_050944415.1 Ruminococcus sp. | reverse complement strand
TACATATTATAAAATAAAAATAAAATTTTCTAAAAAAACACTAATCTAAATCACTTGTAGATAATATTTGGAAAAATGCCCCACAAATGTCTATTTACTTTTGCTCCGTGTGAAATTATTATAAGTTTGTAAGCAGAACGTACGTTTTATTGCAACCTTTTAAATTCAGATAACTAGTAAAGAAAGGAGCTGTAACTTGAGACAGAGAGAAGAAAAAGCCAACACAGTAATCACTAGACTGCTTGATACGGAGCAATTACGAGCATATGTAAGTCTCGGGCGAAATTCTGCAATTCTTTTTGGGAAAAAAGCCGGTGCAGAAGTTAAGATTGGCCGCCGAACATTATGGGATATTCATAAGATTGATGCATTTTTGGATTCTCTTACGGAGGAATAATGAGCATGATTTTAATGGAGAGTATCAACAGAACGGCGGTGAGATCGTGACCTATGAAGAAGTACTATCCCGTTTTCAGGTGAAAAAACGTTACCGTGATCGGGCACAATGTATCTGCCCTGCACATGCGGATAATAAAGCTAGCTTGACTATATCTCGGAAAGAAGAAAAAATATTGATGCATTGTCATGCTGGATGTGATACTGGAAGTATTCTGGAAGCAGTAGGGCTAACTATGAACGATATTACCAATAATATGCAGGAACAGAGTTGGAAAAAAAATCTTGAATGGTACATGCAAGAAAAGGCACCGAACAAAGGAAAGAAGGGGTATGGATCAGGGGTACGAATCACAGGTGTGTATGATTACAGGGATGCATGTGGGCATTATCTGTACAGCAAGGTACGTTTTCAAGGTGGGGAAATCGAAGGCAAGGAAATACGATATTACACGATTGATTATGTGGCGAATAAAGCCATATCGACAAAGAAGGCTGAAAAGCCCAACGTTTTATATCGGTTACCAGAGCTTATACACTCAGTAAGGGAAGGTTATCCGATTTACATCGTAGAGGGCGAAAAGGATGTTGAAACACTTAGGAAGCTGGGTTATACGGCTACGAGTGCCGGAGGGGTGAGCGACTGGAAAAAGGAGTATGCGCATTACTTTACAGGCGCAAAAGTGGTTATCCTTCCGGATAATGACGAACCGGGCTTGAAACTGAAAGATCGGATTATTCGTGATTTAAAGTACTATGCTCACTCTATCCGCTGGACAATCACATCAGAAGTAGACAAAGGAGACGTAACAGACTATCTTCATAAGGAAGGGCACTCAAAGGATGATTTGAAACGTCTGGTTGAAGCTTCTGAAACCATTTATGCGCCCTGGCTATATGAAACAGGAGCGGGTGAAAAGAAGGCGTTAAAAGTAAATGGCGGCGTACTGGCAGACAGTATCAGCAGAGGGATTCCTTACTTGATCGTAAGGCGGCCAGATGAGGAAAAAGACGATTTTTATCTTTATGAACATGGCGTATATAGCAAATGTAACCGTAATAAGGTGAAATCTATTATCCTGAGATATATCCCCAGCAATCTTGCAAGCGACAGTCTCTTGAATAACGTGTATGGGCTGCTGATGAGCCGGGAGGACAATATTTGTTCGTTCCGGGAACTTGACAACGATGAGGATTATATAAACCTGAAAAATGGTCTGTGTAACTTGAAAACCAGACAATTAGAGCCACATACACCAAAGCTTTATAGCACAATTCAGTTTGAATGTGAATACCGCCCGGACGATAACCATAAGCCTGTATTTGACAGGTATATCAATGACCTTTGCCGTGATCATGACGGGGAAGTGGATAAATCGAAGATGGCAATATTACAGGAATATGGCGGCCTGCTGCTTTCAAATGTTAAAGTATATCGCCTTAAATGCTGCCTTGTGTTATGGTCGCTGCTGGGGAATACCGGAAAGACGCAGTTCATAAATCTTCTCAGCGAATTGTTAGGCGAGGACAGAACAGTAAATATTCCTATCCAGAATATGAACGAATCATCTAAATTTACGTTAGGGAGCATTGTGGGGAAGCGGATCATCAGCATTGGAGATCAGACTGGCAGTGAAATCAAGGACAGTTCCATCTTTAAGCAGCTTACGGGCGGAGACGCTATTAAATGTGAAAAAAAAGGAAAACAGCCGTTTGATTATCGCTTTACGGGTGGAATTATTATTGCCTGTAATAACCTTCCTACTTTCAGTGATGACAAAGGCGGGCATCTGTTTGAACGGCTCTGTATCGTACCTTGCACGAACACCATAGAGCAGAGACGGCGTGATGGCGAAATCCTGGATAAAATGCTCAGAGAGCGCAACGCTATCTTCAATTGGTTCTTGGAGGGGCTGCATAGGCTCATAGACAACCATTACATATTGACGAGAGCACAGTCCTGTGAATCCGCTGCCAGAGAATATAGGGGAAAGATGGATACGATATTCCGGTACTTATCAGAGTTTTATACCGTTACAGGGAATAAAGAGGATATGGTCTCTAAGCCTGGTTTTGAAGCGGATTATATCCGTTGGTGTAACGAGAACGAATATAACAGTGTGAGTAAACAAAATATCAAAGACCGGATGGAAGCTAATGGGTGTCCGGTAGGGAAAGCAAATCTGGGCGATAAGCGTGGAGTGATGGTATATAGAAACCTGAAGCCGGCAGAAAGTGATTTTCAAACCATTACAGAAAGCGAATATATGCAGCAGGAATTTCCGTTTTCATAAAGGCGGAGGTTTTAAGAAAAAAGCGGAGGAAAAGAGGAGGTTTTAGAGAGCAAAGCGGAGCAGGAAAGCCTTTAAAATCAATACTTGCGGAGAAGCGGAGATTATTTTTACTAAATAATAAAAAAAATTGAAAATAATACTATATGTACAAAATATATAAAAGAATGTGAAAAAAACCTCCGCCGCTTTGTAAGGACACGCAAACCCGCATAAAATCAGGCTTTTTGAGCAATGTAAGCCCTCCGCCAACCCTCCGCCGAAATCTCCGCAGACTTCTATTTGTAATGATGGCAATTATTTCAGAGACAGGATAAAGATATGACTTTTTGTAAGGTGTCCAGTTATCAGCTGGAGATGATCCGGGGATATCCCCCCTGGCTGGGAACAGGCGTGGATTTGAAATCTACTGGCGGGGGTATAAACATTTCCAACTCTGACAAAAATTTAACATAATGGGGTGTCCTGTTGCCAGATTGGATTTTATAATATCACATAGCGGAAAACAGGAAGTAAGCAAAGCACGGGAATCAATCCTGAGCCTGAAATACCCCTCCAGGAAGTCGTATAAAGGCATTAAGAACGATCAGGCATAAATTTATAGGGTAAAGGATATTAAAGCTTAAATTGGCGTATATAAGCTTGAGAAATGCGATTGAAAGAAATTACATTGCATGGTAGAATGGCATAAGGAACAATCGTGTTGCAGGGTGGCGTAACCTCTATTCTTACATAGAATGGGGGTGGTGCTGATGGACAAGAAACCTTTCGATTTCAAAGACCTTATGGCTTTTGGAATGTTCATATTGGCATTGCTGACATTCGTATTTACGTTTATCAGATAATGTTTTAAGCATAGAAAAACCACCCCGGTAACTTTGGCGAGCGAAGAGGTGGTAATTTCTATGTTACTATTTACTTCATGAGGTCAACCACTTTGTGGGCGGTTGTTCCTTTTCTATTCTCAATATAGCATATCCGGCAGCAGGACGCAAGAGATTTTAAAAATTCCATTCTTTGTCAGGTTTATTCTGTATTATTGCTGTCACGTTCCATTGTTTCATTAATGGCTCTAATAACAAAGGCATTCATACTTTCCCCTTGTTTTTCAGCATGATCTTTAATAACTGCTTTCTGCCCTTTCGGAACTCTGATTCGGACATCTTCAACAGATTCTTTGAGGTATTTTGCACTGGCTTTTCGTCTTGCTTCAGTTTGTCCGGTATATGTGCTTTTTTTTGCGTCTGACATTTCTGACACCTTCTTTCTTTTCGTGGTTAATGGGGGCGGCTCAATAAAGAGTCTCCTTCTCCACCTTACACTGATATTATAGCATTTGTAAATATGTGTGTCCATATACATAATTAACAAAAATCTGCGGTATGTGTACCCACATATTTGTATATACTGTCAATAGACGTATGTGTGCCCATATGCTATAATATAATCACAAGGTAAGGAAAACAAAACAGCCGGGAACGCCGAAAACATCCGATACTTTAAGCCATATACCTGTGAGTGAGCAAGAGGCAACACCAATAGTCAGGAAGATGCTTAAGGGGCTGTTAATTACCTGACAAGGAGGAAATGAGCTATGACAGAACGAACATTACAGAACAAGATCAAGAAATTAAAAGAATTAGAACAGCAGCAGAAGGAGCTGGAGCAGCAGATTGAAAAGGTGAAGGCTGAGATTAAAGCCGATATGGAAGAAAAGGGAGTGGAACAGCAGACAGCCGGGGCGTTCCTTATCAGGTGGACAACGGTTATCAGCAGCCGCTTTGACAGTAAGACTTTCCAGAAAGAGCACAGCTGCCTTTATAAACAGTATCTGAAGCAGTCGGAAAGCCGCAGGTTTTCAATTGTTTAGAAGGTGGTGAAAAAAAATGGCAAGGCAATTGTACGGATTATACCGATATTTGAAAGAACGGGACAGGGATACCCGAAAGGTTACGGAAAGCTGGAAACAGATGGATAAAGCCCAGAATGATGTGATCCCGGTGCAGGATCGTGGGAAATTTAATCTGTTATTGGTTCAGCACAGTGAGAAGATGGAATATCAGGGATTTGTGAAAGGCTTCCGGCTGGCAACGCTGATCTGGAAGGAGGGATGCCAAGACGTATTTTAAGAAAACACCCTTACCGGAGCTGCCACTCTGGTAAGGGCAAGTAACCCGTCAATATAGCAAAATTGGGGTATGCAGAGAGTATATCACGTCCTGCTGCCCACTGTAAAGAAAGAAGGATATAAAAAATGGAAACAGAACAGAAACAGTCCCATACCCTTACTCATAACGGTGTATTATCTCCTGCACGGGTATCAAGTGAAATGGATGATATTTTCGTTGAAATAGAAAGGGCATGGGCGATATGCAGTGATATTTGTTCCGGTTATTTTGGATGCACCAAAGAATATTATCAAAAATATCCGTGTTTTTTAATGGAGCATTACGATAAAACCCGGCTTTTTGTTGAGGTCGTTACGGATTATCTTTATCATGCCAAAATAATGATGAGTGCATTGATAGAGAGCATAGGAGAAGTGCCTGGAAGAATAACTGAGATGCCGGATGGTGGTGAAAACCATAAATACAGCACAATTATGGAGATAATGCGAAGTATAGAGAATCCGGAATATCTGGAACTGATCGAACGCTTTGCAAGGGGGTTAATGAGTTGATGGGGGAGCATGTGTCAAAAGAAGAATGCAGAAAATATATCATAGATACGGTAAACCGGATCAATAACAAGGATTATCTGAACCGAATTCTAAACTACGTAATGAAATACAAAGTTAAAGAATGAATAAATCAGGAAACAGCTGATAATCATATAACCTGCTGCCCTTCCGGGGAATGCGCTACCAACACAGGAACCGGACGGCAGCGGGGAAAACGAACAGAGAACGGCTTAAAATACTTTGGTTAAGACAGGTGATCCCGCCCTCCCTGGGGAGCTGCGCCAACAGTGTACCCAGGGCGGCGGGTGAGTATATAGATTGGAGTTGATGATATGGCAGATAAAAATTTACCAAAGGGCATAACAAAAAGGCCTGATGGCAGATATATGGGGCGCTTTACTTTTGAAGGTGAGTCGTATTGTTTGTATAATACGGATTTGAAAAAGCTTCAGAAAGCCTTAAATGATTTAAGATATGAGGTTGAACATGGATTGAGGGGCAGTATGAAAAGACTGACTCTTAATCAATGGTTTGAAGAATGGCTGAACGTTTATAAAGCTTCTACTGTGAAGGAATCTACAAAAGAGCATTTTCTTACCTATTATCGGATTTATATAAAACAGGATTTGGGAAATAAAGAAATACGAAATATTAAGTCAATTCATATACAGAAGCTATTTAATAAAATGGCAGAAGCGGGATATAAGCAGAATACCATCAGGAAAGTGCGAAATATTTTAAATAATATGTTCGTCATTGCGGTGAAAAATGATTTATTAATTAAAAATCCTTGTATGGCGGCTATTATTCCCAAAACGGAAACAAAAGAACGTAGGGTTTTGACTGAAAAAGAACAGAAAACCTTTTTAAATTTTGTTCATCAGTCAGTCAGATGGAAGCGATATGAGCCAATGTTTATTGTTGCGTTTGGCACTGGTTTAAGAATCGGGGAGCTGTTGGCATTAAATTGGGATGATGTGGATTTTAAGAAGAAAAGCATAAATGTTACGAAAACTCTGTATTATAGCAAGGAGAATGGTCAACATAAGTTTGTGTTGCAAAGCCCTAAAACGAAAACCAGTGTTCGGATAGTACCGATGATGCAGCAGGTTGTTAAGGCATTTAAGGCTCAGAGAAAAGACCAATTAAAACACATAATGATGCTGGGCGATAAGTGGAAGCCGCTTACAGAAAAAGGATTAGATGATTTGGTATTTACAACAGAATGGGGAAAACCGGTTGATCGTAATTCTATTAATCGTACCATCACCAGTATTGTGAATGATTATAATCACCAGGAAAGAGAGAAAGCAGAAAATGAAGAACGTGATCCGGAAATTTTAGAGACTTTCACGCCTCATACTATGCGGCATTCGTTTGCAACGAGATGTTTTGAACAGAATATACCGCCTAAAGTAGTGCAAGGTTTTCTTGGGCACGCAACGTTATCAATGACTATGGATTTGTACACACACGTAACGGAAGAAACAGAACGGGAAGAAATAAAAAAACTGGCAGCGGTTTTCGAGTGAATGCAGCGGGAACAAAATTCCTGCTGCTGTTTATTTTTGTACACAACTTTTACACAAGTCAGGGTAAAAAAAGAAAAACAATGACGGTAAGTAAATCTTGTGAAATGGGCGTTTTTACGGGATAATAAGCAGTGATAAAAATATTATTGCTGGCTTCTAATACTAGATGACAAGCGTTATTTCATTAAATCCGTTTTTGTGTTATACTTTGGAAAGCATAAAATAAGCTGAGAGGATAATGGAAAGATGAACAGTTATGAATGTCTGAATCCGCAGCAGCAGGAAGCGGTTTTCTGTACGGAAGGCCCTCTGCTGATTCTGGCCGGCGCAGGTTCCGGAAAAACCAGAGTTCTGACTCACAGGATAGCTTACCTGATTGAAGAAAAGGGGGTTAAGCCCTGGAATATTATGGCAATAACCTTTACTAATAAAGCAGCCGGCGAAATGAAAGAACGGGTGGAGAAAACCGTATCCTTCGGGGCGGACAGCGTCTGGGTGAGTACCTTTCACTCCAGTTGTGTCAGAATTTTAAGGCGGCATATTGACAGAATTGGATACGGCACCAATTTTACCATTTATGACACAGATGATTCTAAGGCGGTGATCAAGGACATCTGTAAAACTTTGAATATTGACACCAAGCTTTATAAAGAGAGAATGCTGTTGTCGGCGATATCTTCTGCCAAAAACAGAAATGTGACGGCGGAAGAATATCAGAAGGATATGGAAGATGCATGGAACGGCAAAACAATTGCCCGGGTGTACAGGGAATATGAGAATCGCCTTAAGAAAAACAATGCGCTGGACTTTGATGATCTGCTGATGAAAGCGGTGGAACTTTTTGAGAAATGCCCGGAGGTGCTGGATTATTATCAGGAGCGGTTCCGCTATCTTATGGTAGATGAATACCAGGATACTAATATGGTGCAGTTTAAATTTATCAGCCTGCTGGCAGGGAAATACAGAAATCTCTGTGTTGTGGGAGACGATGATCAGTCTATATATAAATTCCGGGGGGCTGATATTAAAAATATTCTGGGGTTTGAGCAGGTGTTCCCTGATACCCATGTCATTCGTCTGGAGCAGAATTACCGCTCTACGCAGAACATACTGGATGCGGCCAATGAAGTGATAAAAAATAACACGGAACGGAAGGAAAAAACACTCTGGACGGATAATGAAAACGGGAAACAAGTGGCTTTCCGCCAGTTTATGAATGCCTTCGAAGAAGCGGAATACATAGCCGGAGAGATTCAGAGGAAAAGAAGAGAGGAAGGAGCATCCTACAGGGAATTTGCCGTTTTATACCGGACCAATGCCCAATCCCGATTATTTGAAGAAAAATTTCTCATGGCCAATATCCCGTACCGGCTGGTGGGCGGAGTGAATTTCTATGCCAGAAAAGAAATTAAGGATCTGCTTTCTTATATGAAGACAGTAGATAATGCCAGAGATGATCTGGCAGTCAGAAGAATCATTAATGTACCGAAGCGGGGAATTGGAGCGGCTACACTGACCAAGGTGGGTGTATACGCACAGGAACACGATGTCAGTTTCTATGAAGCACTGAAAGAGGAAGAGCTGTCCTCAGTGGTGGGCAGAAGTTATAGTAAAATACGGCCTTTTGTGGATATGATTCAAAAGATACGATCCCAGGTGGAATTTCTGTCCGTAACGGAAATTCTGAATCAGATTATAGAAGAAACCGGTTATGTCCGAGAATTAGAGCTGGAAGATATCGATGAGGCAAGAGCCAGAATTGAAAATATTGATGAATTGATTACAAAAGCGGTTACGTATGATGATGAACATGAAAAAGGTACGTTAAGTGAGTTCCTTGAGGAGATTGCACTGGTAAGTGATATAGATTCCGTGGATGATTCGGAAGATCGTGTGCTTTTAATGACGCTTCACAGTGCCAAGGGGCTGGAATTTCCTTTTGTCTACATGAGCGGAATGGAAGACGGAATATTTCCCAGTTACCTTTCCATTGTTTCTGATGATCCTATGGCCGTGGAAGAGGAGCGGCGGCTGTGTTATGTGGGAATAACAAGGGCTATGAAAGAACTGACGCTGACCTGTGCACAGCAGCGAATGATCCGTGGAGAGACGCAGTATAACCGGGTTTCCCGATTTGTCAGAGAAATTCCAAGAGAACTGGTGGATATGGGACGGGAAATTCAGGAACGCAGGCCGAAGCTGGATCAGATACCGGTTTCCAATGTCTATCGTCAGATGAAGGAGGCATTTCATGCGCAGGCCTTTCAGCCCAAACGGTTTAAAGTGACCAAAGCGGATAAGCTGGATTACGATGTGGGAGATACGGTACGCCATGTCAAGTTTGGCGTCGGAGTTGTGGAAAACATTGTGGAAGGCGGCAAAGATTATGAAGTAACCGTCAACTTTGAGAGGGCAGGCGTGAAGAAAATGTTTGCAGCCTTCGCAAAATTAAAAAAAATCTGAAAATGCCTAAATTCAGATTTTTGTGGTAAAATAATACAGATAGTGTTATAATATTCCTAACTAATAGAGAGGACGGTGTCTACCATGAATAAAATTGATGAACTGATGGCAATGTTACAGAAAAATGAAAAAGAAGAAAAAAATAAAAATACACTGTTATGGGTTTTGGCAATTATCGGTGCCGTTGCTGCAGTAGCAGGAATCGCATATGCGGTATATCGTTTCTTTACGCCGGATTATCTGGAAGATTTTGAAGACGATTTTGATGATGATTTCGATGATTATTTTGAAGATGAAGATGATGAAGAAGCAGAGGATGAATAAACAATAAACGTAAAAAGCATATGCTCCGTAAGTTTGCTGCGGGGTATTTGGTCCATGGTCCCGGCGTGAACGGCGTCGGGACTTTTTAAGTATCACACAGTGCTTGGAGGACGGGGAAAATGATGAAATTGCTGCAGGGCAGACCTCAGGATGAAGAGGGACGTCTGGAGAAAGAAATACGTACCTATAATTTGCTGGACAGACTGAATATTCCTTATGAAAGAGTAGATCATGAGGCGCTGAATACCATAGAAGCCTGCGCAGAGGTCGATCGGCTTTTACAGGTGGAAATCTGTAAAAATCTGTTTCTGTGCAACAGACAGGAGACAAATTTCTATCTGCTGATGCTGCCGGGACAAAAGCCTTTTAAGACGAAAGATTTATCGCATCAGCTGGGAGTGTCCCGTCTTTCTTTCGGCAAACCGGATTATATGGAAAGATTTCTGGATATTACTCCCGGATCTGTCAGTGTAATGGGATTGATGAATGATTCGGAGCATAACGTACAGCTGCTGATTGATGAAGAGATAGTTAAAGCAGAATATATAGGATGTCATCCCTGCATAAATACGTCCAGCATAAAGCTGAAGACGGCGGATCTGCTGGAAAAGTTTCTGCCGGAAACGGGGCATGAGCCCATTATAGTCAAATTATAATAAAGGTGAGGGAGATTATGAAAAAAGGAGATGTCTGCTGCGGCTGCATTGAAAGTGTGGATTTTCCAAATAAAGGAAAAGTAAAACTGGAAGAAGGGACTGTTACCGTAAAGAATGGAATTCCTGGACAGAAAGTAGAATTTGTCATTAACAAGAAGCGTGGAGGCCGCCTGGAAGGGCGGCTTTTGAGGGTGCTGGAAAAATCTCCGCTGGAAACCAGAGATCCGGTATGCAGCATTTTCCCGGAATGCGGCGGATGCATGTATCAGACCATGAGCTATGAGAAGCAGCTGGAAATGAAAGAAAATCAGATACGAAAGCTGCTGGATCAGGCGGTGAGAAACGATTACATATTTGAGCCGATAAAGCCCAGCCCTCTGGAGTTCGGATACCGGAACAAAATGGAATTTTCCTTTGGCGATGCATGCAAAGACGGTCCGCTGACCCTTGGCCTTCATAAAAAAGGGAGCACTTACGATGTGCTGACGGCCGGGGACTGTAAATTGGTGCATGAAGATATGACCAGAATTCTGCAGTGTGTGTTAAAATATTTCAGAGATCGGAACATCGGTTATTACAGGAAAATGCAGCATATCGGCTATCTGCGTCATCTGCTGCTGCGAAGGGCGGACACCACCGGAGAGATACTGGTAAATCTGGTGACCACGACTCAGGAGGAACATGATCTCGGGCCTTTAATCCGGGAGCTGACGTCTTTGAAGCTTCAGGGGAAAATTGTCGGAATTCTCCATATTCTCAATGATTCCCTTTCAGATGTAGTAAAAAGCGATGAAACCAGAATCCTGTATGGAAAAGATCATTTTTATGAAGAACTGCTGGGCCTGAAATTCAAGATCACTCCGTTTTCTTTTTTCCAGCCCAATTCCAGGGCCGCAGAAGTTTTGTACAGTACGGTAAGAGAATATATAGGCAATACAAAAAATCATACGGTTTTTGATCTTTACAGTGGAACCGGCACCATATCGCAGATTGCTGCGGCTGTGGCGGATAAAGTGGTCGGAGTGGAGATTGTGGAGGAAGCCGTGGCGGCAGCCAGGGAAAATGTCAGAAGAAACGGAATTGACAACTGCGAGTTTATTGCCGGAGATGTGCTGAAGGTTCTGGACAGTATTTCGGAAAGACCGGATCTGATTATTCTGGATCCGCCCAGGGACGGAATACACCCAAAAGCCTTGCCTAAAATTCTGGATTACGGAGTGGAACGGATTGTATATATTTCATGTAAACCTACCAGCCTGGCCAGGGATCTGGAAATGATCCAGGATAGGGGATACCGGGTGGAAAAATGTGTGTGTGTTGACCAGTTTGTCCATACTGTTCACGTTGAGACGGTAGTATTGATGTCAAGGGTCGACGGCAAATAGCCGCGAAAGCCCGCTAATACTGCGGTTTTCGGACACTCGGGCAAATTTGGCATTGGGCAGCCAAAACGCTTCTCGGTAACTT
>JBMNRA010000075.1:0-11820 GCA_050944415.1 Ruminococcus sp. | reverse complement strand
TTCTTTCCAGTCAGAGAGAGGAAGATTTCCTCCAGGGAGTTTTCCGTATCTTCCAGTCTCAGAATACCGATTTCATTCTGTACAAGAGCGGATACGGCGGCAGCCGTCCTGCCGTCGCCTTCGTCCGGGATCAGCAGATATTTCTGTTCCGGCGAAGTGGTTACGGGGATACCATGAGTGCTTAAAATTCTGGCGGATTTCTCCAGGTCAGTGGTACGAAGCTTCAGCTTTTTCCGGCTCTTATGGTGAAGAGCTGCCAGTGTGTCCTGGAAAATCAGAACTCCTTTGTTGATAATTCCCACATCGGTAGCCATCTGGTCAATCTCGCTTAACAGATGACTGGAGACCATGACGGTGATACCGTATTTTTGCGGAAGTGAACAGATCAGATCCCGCATTTCCTGGATTCCGGCGGGATCCAGACCGTTGGTGGGCTCATCCAGCAAAAGAAGTTTCGGAGAGCCGATGAGAGCAGAAGCCAGCCCCAGCCGCTGCTTCATGCCGAGAGAATACTGTCCGGCTTTTTTATGCTGCTGGTTTTCCAGACGGACAATGTGCAGTACGCGGTCGATTTCCGATTCCGGCGCCTGTTTCAGCATACATACCAGAGAGAGGTTTTCCCGTCCGGTCAGGTGGGCATAATAAGAGGGAGATTCAATCAAAGAGCCGGTCTGTTTCAGCAGTTTCAGCCGGTTTTCCGCGGTGAGATATTTCCCGAGCACTTTTACGTTTCCTTCGGTAGGCTTTACCAGTCCCAGAATCATTTTCATAGTTGTACTTTTTCCGGCTCCGTTGGGCCCCAGAAATCCGTATATTCCGCATTCCGGTATCTGCAGGTCCACATGGTTGACAGAAAAGTGTCCGTTGTATTTTTTCGTAAGTCCGTTTGTTTCGATGGCGTAATTCATATTCAGCCTTCCTTTCTTTTTCTGATACCGGATTTCTCTTCCGGCTTTCTATGAAACCGATCATATCAGAGTATCCTTACATACGGATGAAGTCTGCCTTACTTTTACCTTAAATTTTCAAAAAAGATCTGACAGAAAGGAAAGCTCTTGTTACAATAGAAAGGAAAGGGGTGGAATCATGGAGAATATATATGCAAGCAGAATCCTCCTGGTGGATGACAACCGGGAGTTATGTGATATGGTGCTGGAACTGATGAAAAAGGCGGGATTTACCAATATTGAAGCGGTTTATTCTATTCAGGAAGCCAGACGCAGGCTGTCGGAAGGTCGGGTGCAGCTCTGGATTCTGGATGTGAATCTTCCCGATGGCAGCGGGTTTTCCTTTATGGAAACGCTGCGCCGGCAGTCCAGATGTCCCGTGTTGTTTCTGTCGGCCAGAGATGAGGATGAAGACAGGCTTCGCGGTCTGGGACTGGGAGCGGATGATTACATGACGAAACCCTTCCTGATGAAAGAACTGATCCTGCGGGTGACGGCTATCTTGAACCGCACCTATTATTATCCCGGTCAGACAGCAGGCAGCGATACGCTGCAGCTGGGAGAAAGTCTGGTGGATTTTGCGGGAGGCGTTGTAAAAAAAGAGGGGCGTGATATTCCGCTCACGGCCAAGGAGCTTCTTTTGCTGAAGAAACTGGCGGATAACCGGGGAAAAATTGTTACCTTTGATTCTCTGTGTGAGACAATCTGGGGGGAGAACTATTTTGGATACGAAAATACGCTGATGGTGCATATGCGAAGGCTGCGGGAGAAAATTGAGAAAGAACCTTCGCATCCCCAATATCTTCTGACTGTACGGGGGCTGGGCTATAAAATGGAAGGAAAGTAAGAGAGATATGAAGCGATTAATGAGAATCTACCGGAGATACTGTGCTGTAGCGGTGGTTCTGGTAGTATTACTGCTGGTATTGAATATGGCGGGGATGCTGACGCTTTCCTGGTACAATGTGATGAAATCGGGTGACAGGGGAAGTTCCAAAATGACGTTCCGGGGAGTGGCGGATTTTCTGATTGAAAAAACGGAGGAAGGATATGCTTTGTCTTCCACGGGAGAAATTTATCTGGCAGATTGCAACGCGGCTTTTCTGATGCTCCTGGATGAGGAGACGGGAGACATCCTGTATTCCTGGAATCTGCCGGATACTCTGAATCATTCCTATAATCTCAAAGATGTGGCTTCTTTTTCCCGCTGGTATCTGGATGATTACCCGGTAAAGGTCTGGAATACGGAAAATGGTCTTCTGGTACTGGGAAATGAAATCGGATCTGTGGTGCAGTTCAGTCTCTCTTATCAGAGGGCGCAGATGGAGACCCTTCTTCAGTGGATACCTATAAGTCTGGTATTGAATCTGGCGGTAATTCTCCTGGTTATGCTGATTCTGGGACAGCGATTCAATCATTCCCTGTCCCCCATTGATAATGGAATCGAGCAGTTGGCGAGAGGAGAGAAGTTGTCCATTCAGGGAAAAGGTCTGGTAAAAGAACTGGCGGAAAATCTGAACCAGGCGTCGGACATTCTGCAGGAACAAAGAGAACGGATCAGCAGACGGGATACAGCCAGAACAGAATGGATCGCCGGCGTATCTCATGATATCCGCACGCCGCTGTCTATGATACTGGGATATGCGGAGAATCTGGAGAACAGTGCAAACCTGTCCAAAGAGGAGCGTCATCAGATATCTGTGATAAAAAATCAGAGCATCCGAATCCGGCGGCTGATTGAAGATCTGAATCTGACTTCCAAACTTTCTTATCAGATGCAGCCCCTGCGGATGGAAAAGTACCGTCCTGCCGCTCTGCTGCGCCAGGTGGTGACAGAATTATATAATCAGGGTCTGGAAGACGGCTATGATATTGATTTGGATCTGGAGTCGGGAATGGAACAGTATGAAAAGGAGGGGGATGTGCAGCTTTTAAAAAGGGCGGTGGACAATCTGGTGCAGAATTCCATACGTCATAATGCCGGAGGCTGTCATATCAAAGTCAGATCCTGGATGTATGCGGATAAAGTCGTTCTCTCCGTATCCGATGACGGCTGCGGAATTCCGGCAGAGGTGAGGAGGGCTCTGATGCGTGGGGAAGAGCCGCCCAGGGAAGTTCACATTATGGGACTTCGGATTGTCAAACAGATTGCGGAAGCTCATAAAGGAAGTTTTTCTGTGTCGGAAGACGGAAAAGAGGTGCAAATCCGGCTGTAAAGGGTTATAATCGAGAAAGAAAAGGAAGATGATGATGCAACAGAATGTGAAAGAAAACTATCAGAAACTGCTGGATAAAACCATTGCGTACCATGAAAACAGAAATGAGGTGCCCACTTTGCTGATGCACAGCTGCTGTGCCCCCTGCAGCAGCTACGTGATGGAATATCTGTCCAATTATTTTCAGATAACTATATTCTATTATAATCCGAATATTTCACCGAAGGAAGAGTATGAAAAGCGAGTGGAAGAACAGAAAAATCTGATCCGGGCCATGCCCTGCCGGTATCCGGTGAAATTTCTGGAAGGCGATTATTATCCCGAAGATTTTTTTGACATGGCAAAGGGAATGGAAGATCTGCCGGAGAGGGGAGAAAGATGTTATCACTGTTACCGTCTCCGTCTTGACAAAACCGCCAGGCTGGCGGCCAGGCGGAAATTCGATTATTTCTGTACCACCTTGTCCATCAGTCCTATGAAAAATGCCTGCTGGATCAATGAGATCGGACGAAAGCTGGAGGAAGAGTATCATGTAAAGTGGCTCTGTTCGGATTTTAAGAAAAAAGAAGGATATAAACGGTCCATTGAGTTGTCTGAAGAATATGGCCTTTACCGCCAGAACTATTGCGGATGTGTCTTTTCAAAAAAGTAAGGCTTGCCATGAAGGGCCGGGAATGGTAAAATCAATCAGAAATAGGCGAAAAGAAATGAGGAATGTTTATGGCACAATTGTGGGGCGGCCGTTTTACGAAGGAAACGGACCAGCTGGTGTATAATTTCAATGCATCCATAGGATTTGACCAGAAATTTTATGAGCAGGATATCCGCGGCAGTATGGCGCACGTAAAGATGCTGGCGAAGCAGGAAATCCTTACGGAACAGGAAAAAGAACAGATTCTGACTGGACTTGCGGGCATATTGAAGGATGTGAAAGAAGGCAGACTTGCGATTACCTCGGAATATGAGGATATTCACAGCTTTGTGGAGGCCAATCTGATCGAAAGGATCGGAGATGCCGGTAAAAAACTGCATACCGGCAGAAGCAGGAATGATCAGGTGGCGCTGGATATGAAACTGTATGTCAGGGATGAAATTGAGGAGCTGGAAGATCTGGTTTATCATCTTCTGGGGACTCTTAACCATATTATGGAAGAGAATCTGGAGACATATATGCCCGGTTTTACCCATTTGCAGAAGGCACAGCCCGTAACGCTGGCTCACCACATGGGTGCCTATTATGAGATGTTTTTCCGGGATTATGACAGGCTGAAGGATATCAGGGAGCGAATGAATACCTGTCCTCTGGGAGCCGGTGCGCTGGCGGGAACCACTTATCCCCTGGATCGGGAATATACAGCACAGCTGCTGGGCTTTAAAGGAGCCACAAGAAACAGTATGGATTCGGTATCTGACCGGGATTATGTGATTGAGCTGCTGTCAGCAATGGCTACGATTATGATGCATTTGAGCCGGTTTTCTGAGGAGATTATTATCTGGAATTCCAATGAGTATCAGTTTGTGGAGATTGACGACGGCTACAGTACCGGAAGCAGCATAATGCCGCAGAAAAAGAACCCGGATATTGCAGAGCTGGTGCGTGGAAAGACCGGAAGGGTATACGGTGCGCTGATGTCCATTCTGACCACTATGAAAGGACTGCCTCTGGCATACAATAAGGATATGCAGGAGGACAAGGAGCTGACCTTCGACGCCATTGACACCACGAAGGGATGTCTGGCGCTGTTTGACGGAATGCTGTCCACGCTGCAGTTTAAAAAGGATGTGATGGAGAAAAGCGCCAAGAATGGATTTACCAATGCCACGGACGCTGCAGATTATCTGGTGAATCATGGCGTGCCTTTCAGGGATGCCCATGGGATTGTGGGAAGACTGGTGCTGTTCTGTCTGGAAAAGGGAATTTCACTGGATGATATGACTCTGGATGAATATAAGGCGATCAGTCCCGTATTTGAGGAAGACATTTATGAGGCCATCAGTCTGAAAACATGCGTGGAGAAACGGGTAACCAAAGGGGCGCCGGGTCCGTCTGTGATGAAAGAGATTGTGGAAGAAAATAAAAGGTTTTTAGAAGAGGAGAAAAAAGATGAGTGAGAAATTAAAAGTTGGTATTCTGGGAGCAACGGGAATGGTAGGACAGAGATTCATTGCCCTGCTGGAAAATCACCCCTGGTTTGAAGTGGTTACGGTGGCCGCCAGCCCCAGAAGCGCTGGAAAAACCTATGAGGAAGCAGTAGGCGGACGATGGAAAATGACAACTCCGATGCCGGAAGCAGTGAAAAATCTGACAGTCATGAATGTCAATGAAGTGGAAAAAGTGGCAGCCAGTGTAGATTTTGTATTTTCCGCTGTGGATATGACAAAAGAAGAGATCCGTGAGATTGAAGATGCCTATGCGAAAACAGAGACGCCGGTAGTATCCAACAACAGCGCACACCGCTGGACGCCGGATGTACCCATGGTTGTGCCGGAGATTAATCCGGAACATTTTGACGTCATTGAATCTCAGAAAAAAAGACTGGGAACCACACGCGGTTTTGTAGCGGTAAAACCAAACTGCTCCATTCAGAGTTACGCTCCTGTGCTGACAGCCTGGAAAGAATTTGAGCCCTATGAAGTGGTGGCAACCACATATCAGGCAATTTCCGGCGCCGGAAAAACTTTTAAGGATTGGCCGGAGATGGTAGAAAATATCATTCCCTATATCGGCGGAGAAGAAGAAAAAAGTGAAAAAGAGCCGCTGCGTCTCTGGGGAAAAGTGGAAGATGGCGTGATCAAACCGGCACAGTCACCGGTGATTACCTGTCAGTGCGTTCGTGTTCCCGTGCTGAACGGACATACGGCTGCGGTTTTCGTAAAATTCCGTAAGAAACCGACAAAAGAAGAGCTGATTGACCGTCTTGTGAATTTCAGAGGGCTTCCCCAGGAACTGAATCTGCCCAGCGCACCGAAGCAGTTTATTCAGTACATGGAAGAAGACAATCGTCCACAGGTGACTCTGGATGTGGATTATGAGAATGGTATGGGTATTTCTGTGGGACGACTGAGAGAAGATACGGTTTACGATTATAAGTTTATCGGCCTCTCCCATAATACGGTAAGAGGAGCGGCAGGCGGCGCTATCCTCTGTGCGGAAACACTGAAGGCGAAAGGCTACATTCAGGCCAAATAATATGGCAAAATCTTTATATATTGCTGAGAAACCCAGTGTTGCTCAGGAATTTGCAAAAGCATTGAAATTGAATGCCCGCCGTATGGACGGGTATCTGGAGTCGGAAGAAGCGGTGGTGACCTGGTGCGTGGGACATCTGGTCACCATGAGCTATCCGGAGAAATACGATGAAAAGTATAAAAGGTGGCGGTTGGATACCCTGCCTTTTTTACCTTCTGAATTTAAATATGAGATAATACCGGCGGTAAAAAAGCAGTATGATATCGTCAGCAGACTGCTGAACCGGGAGGATATTACCTGCATCTATGTCTGTACCGACTCGGGACGGGAAGGTGAATATATTTACCGTCTGGTGGAAATGATGGCTGGTGTAAAGGGAAAGGAACGGCGGCGTGTCTGGATCGATTCGCAGACGGAAGAAGAAATCCTGCGGGGAATCCGGGAAGCACAAGATCTGTCGGAATATGATAACCTGGCGGCCTCTGCCTATCTGCGCGCCAAGGAAGATTATCTGATGGGCATCAATTTTTCCCGGCTGCTGTCTCTGAAATACGGGAACAGCGTCGCCAGTTTCCTGGGAAACAAATACCAGGTGATTTCCGTGGGCCGCGTTATGACCTGCGTGCTGGGAATGGTGGTGCGCCGGGAGCGGGAAATCAGGGAGTTTGTCAAAACGCCCTTTTACCGTCTGCTGGCCGTGTATTCCCTGCCAGAGGGGACGCTGGAAGGAGAATGGCGGGTCTGCCCCCAGAGTATGTTTTTCCAGTCTCCTGCTCTTTACAAAGAAAACGGGCTGAAAAAGAAAGAGGACGCCGAAAAACTGAAGACAGAGCTTTTAAAGGAACAATCAGTGACAGGTCTGGTGGAAGCAGTGGAGAAAAAGACAGAAAAGAAAAACCCTCCTCTGCTTTACAATCTGGCGGAGCTTCAGAACGACGGTTCCCGTTTTCTGAAAATCAGTCCCGATGAAACCCTGCGGATCGTTCAGGAGCTTTATGAGAAAAAACTGGTGACGTATCCCAGAACCGACGCCAGGGTCCTGTCTACGGCGGTGGCCAAAGTAATTGCCAGAAATTTAAAAGGCCTTTGTCAGTATTCTGTCTGTGGAAATTCTGCTGCTGAAATTCTGGAGAAAGAATCCTATAAGGGAATTTCCAAAAGCCGGTATGTAAATGACAGACAGATTACCGATCATTATGCCATTATACCCACCGGTCAGGGGATGGGCGCGCTGAAGGCAGTGTCGGAAACCTCCCGGAAGGTTTACGAGATGATTGCCCGGAGATTTTTAAGCGTTTTTTACCCGGCGGCGGAATTCCGGAGAATCTCCATGACGGTCCGGATCGGCGGGGAGACCTTCGTGACAGGAGAGAAAGTTCTGGTGAAAGAAGGCTATCTGAAAATCGCGGAGTTGTCTTTTCTGAAAAAGAAGGAGGAAGAGGGTTTCAAAGAAAAAGGAAAATCACTGATGACATTGAAGAAAGGGCAGAGTCTTCCGGTCAAAGGCTTTGAAATCAAAGAAGGCGAGACGTCTCCGCCTAAGCGTTATAATTCCGGTTCCATGATTCTGGCCATGGAAAATGCCGGACAGCTGATTGAAGACGAAGAACTGCGTGCTCAGATCAAAGGAAGCGGCATCGGTACCAGCGCCACCCGAGCGGAGATTTTAAAGAAACTGATTGCCAACAAATATATTGCGCTGAATAAAAAAAGTCAGATCATCACGCCTACCCTGCTGGGAGAAATGATTTTTGATGTGGTCAACGCCTCCGTCCGGTCCCTTTTAAACCCGGAGCTGACAGCCAGTTGGGAAAAAGGGCTGACTTACGTGGCGGAAGGAAGCATTACGGAAGAGGAATATATGCAGAAGCTGGAGAAATTTGTCAGCGACAGGACCTATGGTGTCCTGCGTCTGAATAATCAGTACCAGCTGCGTGCATTTTATGAAAAGGCGGCAGAATTTTACAGGAAGGGAGTCAGAAAACGTGGATAAGATTACTATAAAGGATTTATATACGTTGGAAGAAACCATTGCGGCTGAGTTATTTGAAGGGAAAAACTATCCCTGGGAGGTGCTGCCGGAGATCGGCGCTTTTATCGAAAAACTGGGGAAGACCTTAAGTGCTGAAGAATACGAACGGACAGGGGAGAATATCTGGATTGCAAAATCCGCCAAAGTGGCGCCCACAGCTTCTATTACTGGTCCGGCCATTATCGGAAAAAATGCGGAAATCCGCCAGTGCGCGTTTATCCGCGGGAATGCCATTGTCGGCGAGGACGCCGTTGTGGGAAATTCCACAGAGCTTAAGAATGTGGTGTTGTTTAATAGAGTACAGGTTCCCCATTACAATTACGTAGGGGATTCTATTCTGGGCTATAAAGCTCATATGGGAGCCGGATCTATCACCTCAAATGTGAAGTCTGACAAAACACTGGTAGTCGTAAAAGGAAAAGAGACGAAGATAGAAACGGGACTGAAAAAATTCGGGGCCATGCTGGGAGATGAAGTGGAAGTAGGATGTAATTCCGTTTTAAATCCCGGAACTGTCATCGGACGCCGGACGAATGTCTATCCGCTGTCCTCAGTGCGGGGCGTGATTGCGGCGGACAGTATTTTCAAATCTCAGGACTGTATTGTGGAGAAACGGTAATAAATCCCTGGAAATCAGAGCTGTATGAAAGCTGATTTCCGGGGATTTTCTTTTTCAGTTCAAAAACAGAGTCCGGATTCCGGCCAGGATAAGAAGATGTACCGGGTAGAAAAGATAAAATACGTATTTCAGTGAGAGTCCCCTCTTTCCGCTGTACAGATTGATGGGAATGAAAGCAAGACAGGCCGGGGCTTCCCAGAGAAGGCTTAAACATCCGCCGACAGTCTGCAGAACGGGATAATAGCGGAAAAAGTATAGTATGGCAATCAGAAGAATACCGTGATAGCTGTAATCTGTTTTTAACAGCCATGCCGCACCCATGCCTGCCGCCACGGCCGCAATCTGCAGAAAAGCATTTTTTTCGAAACGTTCCATGATCATCATAACGAGAAGTCCCAGAAACAGTGTGAAAAACACGTTCTGGTAGTTAAAATCCATCAGACTGTCATGCAGCGCCAGGTCGAAGGGAATCTCGGAAACCAGGGCAAAGATTCCCAGTCTCAGCACATATTTATTCCGGTCGGATGTATGCAGAAACCCCTGAACTAAAAGAAAGCAGAAAATCGGGAACGCAATCCTGCCGATGAAGCGGAGCGCCCGGTAAAATAGATAAAGCCGGTGCATGGGCGTGCCGATGACAATGGGAGCGTTGGGAAGCAGTATGCCTTCGTAGAGAAGGGCGGCTCCGATATGGTCGATCAGCATGCTTATGATGGCTATGATTTTTAATGTACTTCCCGACAGACGGGCAAATCTGTGCCGGGAATCTGTTGCTGTGCATTGATTCATAATAACCTCCTGTGGGTATATAGTAACATTTATACAGAAAAACTTGAAGATGTATGTGTATTTTTTTCTGGACTAATTTGTCAGTTTGTGAGAAAATATCATAAAAAGATTGAATGGTTGAAAGGAGTCATACAATGATTTATTCACATGAAGTAGAAATGATGTGTCCTGTAGCGCAGGGTGTGAACCATGGAGCAGCTCCTATTCCGGAGGAAGCAAAGTGGGTAAAGGCGAAAGAGATTAAAGATATATCAGGTTTAACACACGGTGTGGGATGGTGCGCACCGCAGCAGGGCGCCTGTAAACTGACACTGAATGTAAAAGACGGTATTATTCAGGAGGCGCTTGTAGAAACCCTGGGATGTTCCGGTATGACCCATTCTGCAGCTATGGCGGCGGAAATTCTTCCGGGAAGAACACTGCTGGAAGCTTTGAATACAGATCTGGTCTGCGATGCTATCAATACAGCTATGCGTGAACTGTTCCTTCAGATTGTTTATGGACGTTCCCAGAGCGCGTTTTCCGAAGACGGACTGCCCATTGGAGCCGGACTGGAAGACCTTGGAAAAGGACTCCGTTCTCAGATCGGAACCATGTACGGTACACTGAAAAAAGGTCCCCGTTATCTGGAAATGGCTGAAGGATACGTTACCGGTATCGCATTGAATGAAGATGATGAGATCATCGGCTATCAGTTTGTCAACCTCGGCAAGATGACCGATTTCATCAAAAAAGGTGATGATCCTACCACTGCATGGGAAAAGGCAAAAGGTCAGTATGGCCGTGTAGATGATGCTGTGAAAATCATTGACCCCAGAGCAGAGTAAGTACGAGGAGGAATAGAAAAAATGGCTTTATTTGAATCATATGAAAGAAGAATCGATAAAATCAACAGCGTGCTGAACAGTTACGGCATTGCCTCACTGGAAGAAGCTGAAAAGATTACGAAAGACGCGGGACTGAATGTGTACGATCAGGTGAAAGGCATTCAGCCGATCTGTTTTGAAAATGCCTGCTGGGCGTATATCACAGGCGCTGCCATCGCGATTAAAAAAGGATGCAGACGGGCTGCTGATGCCGCCGCTGCCATCGGCGAAGGACTTCAGGCATTCTGTATCCCCGGCTCTGTAGCTGATCAGCGTAAAGTAGGTCTTGGCCATGGAAATCTGGGAAAGATGCTGCTGGAGGAAGAGACAGACTGTTTCTGTTTCCTTGCGGGACATGAATCCTTTGCCGCTGCGGAAGGCGCGATTGGTATCGCTGAGAAGGCAAACAAAGTCCGCCAGAAACCGCTGCGTGTTATTCTGAACGGTCTTGGAAAAGATGCCGCTCAGATTATTGCCCGTATCAACGGATTTACATATGTGGAAACCGAATATGATTACTATACAGGCGAACTGAAAGAAGTATTCCGTAAAGCATATTCCAACGGTCCCCGTGCAAAAGTAAACTGCTACGGCGCCAACGATGTCCGCGAAGGCGTTGCCATCATGTGGAAAGAGGGCGTTGACGTTTCCATAACCGGAAACTCCACGAACCCCACACGTTTCCAGCATCCGGTGGCAGGCACCTATAAGAAAGAATGTGTGGAAGCCGGCAAGAAATACTTCTCCGTTGCATCCGGCGGCGGTACAGGACGTACCCTTCATCCGGACAACATGGCAGCAGGCCCTGCTTCTTATGGTATGACGGATACCATGGGACGTATGCATTCTGACGCTCAGTTTGCAGGCTCCTCATCCGTTCCGGCTCACGTTGAAATGATGGGCCTGATCGGCGCTGGAAACAACCCCATGGTTGGTATGACAGTAGCAGTCGCTGTAGCCATTGAGGAAGCTGCCAAGGCTGGCAAGTTCTAATATTTAAAAGATAACATATTCGTTTAAGCGATATAATGCAACACACAAACCGCACTGGCTGGATAGCCGGTGCGGTTTTTTTCTTTATAGGATTCAGGTGTCAAAAGATTATGGATCTCTGATATAAATTTGTACCTTGAAAACTTAACACGATAGAGGAATGTTTTT
>JBMNRA010000074.1:0-11911 GCA_050944415.1 Ruminococcus sp. | reverse complement strand
TATCGCCTTCCATGGATACGGAATTGATGATACCAGGTTTACTGCAGAATTTGTAAGCTTCCGCCAGTACTCTGGGGCTGGGGCTGTCCACTGCGATGGGCAGATCAGAAACGCTTTCCACCAGTCCGATCATCCATTTCAGAGTTTCCACTTCAACTTCTTCATCAACAGATGCGCAGACATCAATATATGTAGCTCCTGCTTCTGTCTGTTTTTTGGCTATGTCTTTGATCCATTCTTCATCTCTGGCCGCAATCGCTTTTGCCATGGAAGGAATGGAACCGTTGATTTTTTCACCGATAATAATCATTCGGAAAATCCTCCTAGTAAATATACTGTGTCCTTAATTATTTTGCTTTGCGTGAAAGCACTTTTTTAACTTTTCTTACAATGTGATCAGAAGTCAGATCAAATCTTTCTCTCAGATAATCCTGAGGACCAACTTCACCGTAAACATCTTCTACAGCAACGTACTCAACAGGAACTTCAATTTCCCCTGCTAAAGTTTCCACTACTGCACTGTACAGACCGCCGATTTTATTGTGATTCTCAGCTGTTACTACTGCGCCTGTCTGTTTTGCATATTTTACTGCACACTCTTTATCCAGCGGTTTAACAGTAAACATATCAACAATGGCAACTTCAATGCCTTCTTTTGCCAGCTCTTCTGCTGCCATGAAAGCTTCATGGATCATAATACCCGTAGCAAAGATAACTGCATCTTTACCTTCTCTTAAGGTAATGCCTTTTCCGATAGGTGTTTCTTCGCCGTCACCATATACCTTTGCAGCCAGTTTACGTCCGCAGCGGATATATTTTACGCCTTTGATATCATTTACCTGATGAAGAACGCTGGTCAGCTGATTTGCATCTGCAATATCCAGTACAGTTGCTGTCGGGATAGAACGATACAGAGCCATATCTTCAAAAGGCATATGTGTTCCGCCGTTAAATGCCGCGCAGATACCTGCGTCTGTACCGATTACTGTGATATCATTTCCAGTATATCCGGCAGCCAGAAATACCTGGTCGAAGCAACGACGGGAAGCAAAAGGACCAAATGTATGACAAATCGGTTTGAATCCCTGAGAAGCCAGACCGGCCGCAACACCGATCATATTTGCTTCCGCGATACCGCAGTTGATTGCTCTGTCAGGATTTGCAGCTGCCCATTTAGCTGTGCCGATACAGCTCATAAGGTCGGCATCCAGATAAATAACGTCAGGATCTTTTTCTGCCAATGCAGGAATCTCTTTTCCCAGAATTTCCTTGAAGGCGCGGGATTCCATTTCACCATTATATACTATATTCATCTTATTCCCTCCGCTTATTCCATAGCAGCGAGTTTGTCTTTCAGCTCGCTTAACCATTCGTCAAATTTCTCAGCTCCTACAGTCATACTGTGGTTGCCCATAGTCTCTTCTACTTCTTTCACACCACAACCCTTAACGGTATCCATTACGATAGCGTATGGCTTGTCGCCGCCTTTTTTGGTGTTTTCCAGAGCATCATAAAGAGCTTCCACATCATTTCCGTTGATCAGAACAGTCTCAAAACCGAATGCTGCCATCTTTGCATCCAGATTTTCGTTGTTCAGAACATCTTTTGTATAACCATCCAGCTGTTTTTTATTCCAGTCAATCAGAACAACCAGGTTGGACAATTTCTTTGCTGCAGCAAACATAAATGCTTCCCAGCACTGTCCTTCATTGATTTCACCATCCCCGACGATCAGGAATGTACGATTGTTGTGTTTTCTCAGTTTGTCAGCAAGCGCAATACCGCATGCTGTAGAAGTACCCTGTCCAAGAGAACCGGTTGTCATATCAATACCCGGTGTCTTGTTTGTATCACAATGGCTGGGGAAGTTGGTTCCTGGCTGATTCAGAGTTTTAATCTCATCATAGGGATAAAAACCTTTCAGAGCCAATGTTGCATATACCGCAGGACCTGCATGACCTTTGGAGCAGACCAGTTTATCTCTCTCCGGCATTTTCGGATTCTTGGGATCAACTGTCATCTGTGATCCATAAAGTACCGCCAGTGCATCGCAAACACTCAGGGCTCCGCCGATATGTCCGAATCCACGGGATTTAATGGATTCTACGGTGCCGATACGGATCTGTGTTGCAAACTTCTGTAAGCTTTTCTTTAATTCAGCATCCATTTTCTTTTCTCCTTATTTATAAATTATCTTAGATTCTGGCTACACCAGATTTTCTAGCTGCTTCTGCTACTGCTGCTGCTACTGCTTTACCTACGCGGGGATCAAAAGCTGCCGGAAGGATATAATCCTCGTTCAGCTCTTCATCACTGATCAGACCTGCGATAGCTTCAGCTGCCGCAATCTTCATCTCATCGTTGATATCTCTTGCACGTACATCGAATGTACCGCGGATAATACCCGGGAAAGCCAGTACGTTGTTGCACTGATTCGGGAAATCACTTCTTCCGGTAGCCACAACCCTTGCTCCGCCCGCTTTTGCATCATCCGGGAAGATTTCAGGTGTTGGGTTGGCACATGCAAAAATGATAGCGTCTTTTGCCATGGTTTTTACCATCTCTGTAGTAACCATGCCAGGAGCGCTTACACCGATAAATACATCCGCACCCACCATCATATCTGCCAGTGTACCGGATTTTTTCTCAAGATTTGTGATTTTCGCCATCTCTTCTTTCATCGGGTTCATACCCTCTGTTCTTCCCTCATAGATAGCTCCGCGTCTGTCACAGAGAACCGCATTCTTTACGCCTGCTGAGAGCAGAAGTTTTGTAATGGAAATGGCTGCGGCGCCTGCGCCGTTTACCACAACTTTGATCTCATCAATTTTCTTTCCAACCAGTTTCAGAGCGTTCTTTACACCTGCCAGCGTAATAACGGCTGTTCCATGCTGATCGTCATGGAAAATCGGAATATCACATTTTTCTTTCAGTTTTCTCTCAATCTCAAAACATCTTGGAGCTGCGATATCTTCCAGGTTTACTCCTCCGAAACTTCCGGAAATCATGTAGATGGTATTAACAATCTCATCCACATCTTTGCTCTTAATGCACAGCGGGAAAGCATCCACGTCGCCGAAGGCTTTAAACAGTACGCATTTTCCCTCCATAACCGGCATACCCGCTTCCGGTCCGATATCTCCCAGACCAAGCACGGCAGTTCCGTCTGTCACAACAAGACACATGTTATGACGTCTTGTGTAATCATAACTTTTGTCAACATCCTTCTGAATCTCAAGGCAGGGCTGTGCTACGCCTGGTGTATATGCCAGAGACAGGTCTTCCTTAGTTGCAACAGGCACTCTTGATACCACTTCAATTTTTCCCTTCCACTCACCATGGAGTTTCAGAGACTCTTTTGCATAATCCATTTTTTTACGCTCCTTGATTCTTTATTTTTATTCTGCGACGCAGGGAAGTGTCGACCCGCCATAAGGCATTGCCAGAACTTTTGCATCTTTTCCCAGCTTCTCAAATGCACAATCCAGTGCTTCCTGAGCAGAGGATTTCGGCTCCAGGAAAATCTGCCGTACAAAATCATCCGGCAGATCTGATACCAGATATATATCCGCATTCTCGAGGACCATGGCAATCGCTGCCGCTTTGTGGCCGCCAAGCTGAAAATCTTTTTCAATTCTTGTGATCATGGATGAAGCATCCGGAGATTTCGTCATCCATTCTTCAAACACGCGCTCTCCCAGACCCTCTTTGCAGGATCCGATCAGGATAATGATACCGCCTTTTTTCACCGCATGCTTCGCATTATCCAGCGCTTTCTGCGTCTGATACAGGTTCAGATCCTTTGGCGCACCGCCCTGAGACACCAGAACAATGTCAGCCCTCTCGGGGATTTCTTTCCTGTAAATCTTATCCAGAAAACGGCAGGCCTCTCTGTGAGCCTTTACGGCATCTCCAGCCGCCGCCATAATAATCTTTTTATGTTCGTCCAGCACTACATTAACAATATAATCAATACCGCAGATAGCACCGGCCTCTTCAATGTCTTCCCGTACAGGATTTCCTTCCAGTCTTCCTGCACACGCCTCAGGCTTCACCATCTGACTGTGGTTGGACTGGATCGCATCACGGGTTGATACGCCCGGCATAATCGCCTTCGCTCCCCCGCTGTAACCTGCAAAGTAATGATACTCAATATTGCCAAGGCAAATTCTTCTGTCCGCCTCTGCAACTACTCGGACAATATCTACCGGTGTGCCGTGAGAAGTCGTTCCCATATGTACACAGTCAGAGGCATCCCCGTCCATACAGGTAATCTCCTCATATGCCCGTTCGCCGGCCAGTTTCTTCATTTCTTCCGGCGTATGCTTCCTGTGGCTTCCCAATGCAAACACTAAAGTGATGTCTTCCCTTTTTACGCCTGCTTCATAAAGAGCATCCAAAAGGGGCGGCATCACCACATAAGTTGGCATGGGACGGGTAATATCGCTGGTTACAATCGCTATTTTCTCACCAGGTTTTACCACATCCTTCAGCAAAGGTGCTCCAATAGGATGAGAAAGTGCACGACGCACTTCCTCTTCTCCCATCAGCTCATGTTCCACCTGGTTTGCATGGAGTACGCCTATCACATTTTCATCAGGCACATCCACTGTCTGAACCGTAGTTCCAAAACCAAATTCTAATTTCATGATATTCTCCTAAGCAAATGTCTTAGCCGCATGACGCAGCGCTTTAACCACTGGCAGTTCCTCACCGGATACAAAACGGATCAACGCACCGCCTGCTGTACAGATGTAAGACATCTGATCTTTCAGACCATACTTTTCCGTGGCTGTAACACTGTCGCCGCCTCCAATCAGAGTATAGCCTTCCGTTTTCGCCATGGCTTCCCATACCTTCTTGGTGCCGTACTCGGTGATTTCTTCCTCAAAGATTCCCATCGGTCCGTTTACGAATACGGTCTTGGCTTCCAGAATAATCTTTTCATATTCTTCCACGGCCTTATGACCGATATCTACCAGTCCGGCATGAGCCGGGATGGAACCTACATTTGCTTCTTTACGCTGTCCGTCTTCCACATATGCCAGATCGCAGGGCAGCACAATCTTGTCTTTATACTTCTCATAGAGAGGTTTCGCTTTGTCAATCCACTCCGCATAGTTGGATTTCACGATGAAGTCCATACTTCCTTTTCCGATTTCTTCGCCGGACGCCGCCAGAAGAATATTGGCAACCAGACCGCCGGTCAGTACTTTGTCTGCAACACCGCGGCTTAATACAGTCTCCATCATCATAAAAGCATCGGAGATCTTGGAACCGCCCAGGATAAATACACAGGGATGTTCCGGCGTCTCCATAACAGAGGACACAGCACAGTACTCAGCTTCGAACAGTCTTCCCATTGCCGACGGCATTACCTGTTCGAATCCGCACAGAGACGGCTGGTCACGGTGTGCGGCTGCAAAAGCGTCACACACATACAGGTCTCCCAGAGGAGCCAGCTTACGAACCAGAAGTGTCTGTGCCTGCTCCTCATGGGATAATTTCAGTTTCATTTCAAATAATGTCTGCTCTTCAGATACAAAGCGGACATTATCCAGGAGAAGAACTTCACCCTCCTGCAGATCGGCAATTGCTTTGCGGGCAGCCGGTCCGCATACATCATCAATAAATTTGACCTGCTGGCCCAACAGATCAGTCAGCACTTTGGCATGAGGCTCTGTGGTATAGAAGTTTTTATATTCAATATCACTGCCCTGATGTGCCATCAGCACCACTTTAGCACCTTTGTCCACCAGTTCTTTGATCGTGGGAACGCATGCCTGAATCCGATTGATGCTTTTCAGTGTGTTGGTTGCCCGGTCTACCGGCTGATTGATATCGACACGGCAGAGAACCGTTTTCCCCTTCAGATCATATTCATCCAATGTTTTTATTCCGAAACGCATTATGTTTTCCCCCGCAAATATCTTTTTTATTCCTGAAAATTAAAGATTCTTGAATGCACCGATGTTCAGATATTTGTTGGTCATTGCTGTTCCTTCTTCACGTGTTGTCTGCATTCCGCATGCTGCACGGATAGCATCCATTGTCTCCGGAATTGTAACAGATTCCTGAGGAATATGGATAGCATACATAATATCGTTTCCGCTTTCTACGATACTGTCTGCCCACAGACCGATTTCATACATATCTCCTCTGGTATGTCCAAGATCACGCGCATATTTAAAGAAGGATGCGTTACCTTTGAACCCTTCGTCTGTTGTTACGACACGGATACGCGGATGTTTTTCGAAAGCTTCAAGAGCCATTTCTTTTGTGATTTTTTCTTTTCCGGTTGCAACAACGGTAATGAAATGTCCGTGTGTTACCGGTGTATGTACCAGAATACCTGTTGCATGCACATGCGGCATAATTGTCATAAGGTCAACCGCCTGATGAGTAGGAGCCTTATCCATCTGCAGAGCATTTGTCAGTCCGCGATGATAATCGCCCGGGTCAGCTACACGGCGAACAATTGTAATAGCAACTTTTTCGATTCCATAAGCGCGGTCCAGGCAATCAACAGAACGGATCAGACCTGTTGTATTACATGATGTCAGTTTCAGATAATCTTTATTAACACCTTTTTCATAGTTTGCATATCCGTGGAAGAATACATCGGCAACTTCATTTTTCTCGCCGCCCTGGAAGATTGCTTTTACGCCTTTTTTCAGATACAGCTCTTTGTTTTTTGCGCCAATACCTGCCGGAGCGGAGTCAAGCATAATATCAACTTTGTCAAGTATGTCATCCATGGTTCCGGCAACTGGAATATTATATTTTTCAAATGGTGCTTTGTCAGCGCCGTTTACCAGATACAGATCGTAAGGCATTCCTTTTTCTTTCAGAGCACGTACTGCAAGTGTAGGAGCGGCATCAACAACACCTACCAGTTCCATATCTTCCTGACGAGCAACGCCGTCAGCAAGACGCTGTCCGATTGTACCATAACCTGATACTCCAACTTTTACTTTTCCCATTTAAAAACTTCCTCCTTGAAAAATTTTAACAACAATTCCCGTACTGTATTATCCAAAAAAACGATGCATTTTTCCATTTTTGCAACACTTTTTGCTTGATAATATCCCGATTATCAATCGATGTACGCTATTAATATTATATTCTGTCACCCCACCCATGTCAACACTTTCTTTAGCTGTATTTCACAATATGCAATGTGAAAAAAAGTCAGGTTTTACCGCATCTTTGCCAATTTTTTATCATTCTTTCCATTTAACATTAGTGAATTTTTGTGATTGTTTTTGACTGTTTTTACGTAACAGATTCATTTTCATCAAAAAATATCCGGAATATCCGCAGATATTCCGGAATTCAAACCGTTTTTTTATGCTTCACACTATTCAGCCACATATTCTCTGTCACATTTCCCCTGATTTCTAATGTCAGATTTTATAAAGTCCCCCTTGCTTCCCGCTGTGCAAGTTCACGCATCATTCTTCCATAATCTTTATCAAGGCTGTAAAAACATGCAATCACGAGCATAATTACCCACACCGCCAACGGTACATACAAATATACGTTGGAAATTGCTGTATTCGCTGCAGCAGACTGAACGGCCAGCGTACCGTCATATCCTGCTTTGGCGAAATATATCCCCAGAACAGCACTCGTAATACCGGAACCAAATTTCTGTCCGACGGACATTGACGCAAACATCAGCCCCTCTATCCGGGTTCCGGTTGTCCACTGTCCGTATTCAATTGCATCGCTGGGCAAAGAGAAACTTACCCCATAAAAAGATGACATACCCACTCCCCGCATAACTGCGGTGATAATTGCCAAAGGCACACTGACAGGATTACACATAAACAGGATCTGTCCCATAATCCCCATGATACATCCGCCCACAATCAGGTTTCTCTTTCCGAATCTGGGAATCAGGAAGGGCAGACACAAAATCACAAAAATCATTGGTACTTTTTCTGCCAGGGAAATCGGCATTACCAAATCCACATTTCCCAGAATATACTGGCAGTAATAAGTCAGATCTGTACCGATAATAATCTGATAAACTGTATAGAAAAGCATCAGCCCCAGAGAAATCAGAAAATATCTGTTTTTTACCATCAGTTTGAGCGCTTTCAGCGCAGAAACATTTTCCTTTGCCTGCTCAGAAACGCGTACACGTTCACGCGTACTGTAAAATGTATTCAGCAGAATGATTATGGATATTACCGCATATCCTGCCGTTACCAAAATCCAGGCCAGCTGCTCATTACCGATCAGACTTGCCACTTTATTAATCAGCGGCAGCGTAAGAGCTGTAATAATCATGCTTCCTGTAATGGACAGCGCCATACGGATATTACAGATGGTTTCTCTCTCATTTCTGTCTCTGGTCATATTGGATCCCAGTGTATGGAAAGGCTGGCTGATGCCGGTATAAATAACCGTATTCATCAGATTATATGTAAGAAATATATATATTGTCTGACCCACAACTCCAATTGGCGGTACGGTAAAAAGCAGTACTGCCATAACAGCATACGGAATAACCAGTCTCAGTATCCATATCCTGGCTTTTCCATATTTGGAATGGGTACGATCAATAATCATACCCATGACAAAGTCAGAAAATCCGTCAAAAATGCGGGATATCAGCATAACAATACCAACAATGCCAGCAGATATGCCCACTACATTCGTATAAAAATATATCAACAACGTTGTTGTCAATGTGTAGACGATTGTCAGCGCCGGATCTCCAAAACAGAAAGACAGCTTTTCTTTCCAGGAAATCTTGGCATATTCATCATTTTCATTTGCCAGATGTTTCTCACCAAAACCTACATAATTACTCTTTTTCTTCATAATAATATTCTCCTCATGCAGGGGAGGACAACTCTGGCTGTGAGAGGTGAAACTGTAAAATACGGCTCTCAAAAATACAGACCTATTTTAAAATGAACTCACAGATATTGCAATATATTTTTTATTTTTTCTGGCATTTCCCAAAATCATGTTTTATAATGTGTAACAAAGGTAAAAGCTAGAAAGGACCGATATTATGATTCAATGTTTTGCAAAAAATTCTTTCAAATCATCCTTTGCTGACAACAAAGTCCCCCGACTGTTGTCCGCAAGTTATATCACCATCGGTTTCAGCCAGCACTCCCGGATTCTTCATAACCACCAGGACCGGCTGGAACTGCTGTTTATCCGCACCGGTTCCGGCTCCTATATCGTGGATGATGAATGCTACGAAATAAAAGCCGGAAATATCATTATCTGTAATGCAGGAGTTCTCCACGACGAAGTTCCCCAGTATAATCATGAACTGTCTATGCTGTCCATTGCCATCGACAATCTTAAACTGGACGGCCTGCCGGAAAACCATCTGATTTCAGAGGATATCAAACCGATTTTAAAACTGGAAAAACATTTTGTGCTGACGGATGCTATCTTTCAGTCTATTTTTGATTCACTGGCTTTTGAAAATGAAGAACACCAGGAGACTAATCAATACCTGACCCAGGCGCTCCTGTCTCTCCTGATTCACGCTTTCAAGCAGTACGGCCAACCCAATACAGAACATTCAAAAGAAGATCCTCTGCTGAAAAACATAAAACAGTATATTGATGAAAACTATTCTGAAGATCTGTCTCTGCAGAAAATCAGCGAACAGTTTTACATAAGCCCCTCTTATCTCTCTCATCTTTTTAAGAAAAAACTGGGATACTCTCCCATGCACTATATTGTCAGAAGGCGAATCGGCGAAGCCCAGTCCATGCTGATTATGTCCTCCAAGTCTATTACCGAGATCGCATCTTCTGTGGGTTTCGATAATTTAAGTCATTTTAATGTTCAGTTTAAAAAATATGTGGGACTTTCTCCCATGACTTACCGCAAAAAGTATACGCTTCCTGATCCAGAGGAAAACCAATGAAATCAAAGCTGACAACCAACGTACAATTTATCACAATGCATTACGTGGATCAGCATTACCATTCCCACCATTCCCAGCTGATTCACTGCCACGATGAGCTGGAACTGTTCTATGTAATGAACGGTGCCGGCCATTATATCGTGGATGGAAGAAAGTGGGCGATACACGACGGCAACCTTATCATCTGCAACGCGGGAATTCTCCATGGGGAAGAGCCCTTTTCCTCCAATGACATGGAGTCTTACTGCTGTGTTCTGAAAAATATCGACGAACAGGAGCTGGGAATGTCCGTGGAAAATTTCCGTCTTCTGTCTGCCAATCCTGTACTTAATTTTTCTGATACTGACGAACGCAAAGCTTTCGAACACCTGCTGCTGGCGCTGAATGAGCTGAAAAATACTTCCCGAAAATCTCAGCAGATCTGCAGCCAGATTGCATGCTGTCTGTTAAAGCTTGTCTCTGAAAAATTATCGGAACGTCACCGGCAGGATCATCTGCTCCACAGTAAAGTGGACGACTTTATCAATTCCGTTATCAAATATCTGGAGAACCATTACAGAGAATCTCTTACTTTGGCTGAACTTGGAAAAAAGTTCCATATCAGCCATTATTATCTCTCACACATTTTCAAAGAACAGACCGGTTACTCACCCATAAAATATGCCGCACAGCTTAAAATCGGCGAGGCGCAGAATCTGTTGATGAATACCGGCAGATCTATCGGATCCATCAGCGAATATCTGGGCTTTAACGACAGTTGTCATTTTAATGTCATGTTTAAAAAATACACCAATCTGTCACCATCGGAATACCGGCAGCATTTCCAAAAAAAGAAGCAAGAAAGTACATAATTCTCCTCTGCCTTTTCTCCCGGCCCCTCAGTTTGCCGCAAAAAAATAGCAGGATTTCCATAACACCTTTCTTCAAATCACAGTACAATCAGATTATAAAAAAGTGAGGTGATTTTGATGGAAAAAATTAAACTGGGCGCATGTGACTGGGGTCTTCCAGGAGCAGGACTATACGCAACAGCTATTGCTGCTTCCGCCGGTCTGGACGCATTGTCTCTGAGAATCGGCCTTTATGAAAACGATTATCCTCTAACCTGGCCTCAGATGCAGAACATCTATCTTGAGGAACAGCAAAAATACGGGATCGAGTACTGCGCCATAGCCTTGAATGATTTTGACAACATCCCCATGCATGCCCGAAAAGGAACACATGAGCACGAAGTTGTCTGGGATCTGTTAAAAAGAGCAGTGGACACAGCCAGAAATCTGCATGTATCCATGATCCAGGTTCCCGGATTCGGAGCCAGTGAGATAAAAACCAGGGAAGATCTGGAACACAGCGCCGCGGCATTCCGGTATCTCTGCGATACTGCCGGTGAATATGGAATCTCCGTTGCAGGAGAAAATCTAATGAACTTAAACGAATTCAGAGAACTGTACGAATCCGTAGACCGCAGAAACTTTTATCTTTACTTCGACAGCCAGAATTATCATCTGTTCCGCGGATACAGCGAACTGGACATTCTAAGTGATCTGTATCCATATATGTGCAGCCAGATTCATGTAAAGGACGGAACCGGCGCCATGAGCGGAAGTCTCCTGGGAACAGGCGATTCAGAATTTTCCGATATTATGAAATGGCTGGCCGAACATGGTTATACCGGTCATATTCTTCTGGAAAATTATTACGATCAGCTGCCGCTGCGGCTGTCTGGAGCAAGTCCTTATGAACTGTTTCAAGAAGATGTGAAAATTTTAAAGGCGAGCGCAGCAAAATACTGGTATTAAAACAACGAAGAAAGAATGTTATAATAAAGAGAGGATGCTTTCAGACAGCATCCTCTCCCTTTTTGCATATTTCAGGCTTTTCTCGTGTTCTTTCTCATATCCAGCGCAACCGCTCCGATAATGATCAGACCTTTGATGATGTTGGTATAGTTATCGTTTACGCCGATCAGCACCAGACCGTTGTTGATAACTCCAAGGATCA
>JBMNRA010000073.1:0-12219 GCA_050944415.1 Ruminococcus sp. | reverse complement strand
ACGTATGCGAAGTTCTTTGAAACGTGGTATGAGAAGTCGGAGGAGCCCATAGTATCTATAAACTATTGGAAAGAAAAACAATAGGAGAAAAGGGGCTCTGCTTTAATCAGGATTAACGGGAAGGTAAGGGATAGTGCATGCCAGATATTGGACAACAACACTCAATAGAAAAATCACGACAACTTCAACGTAATCTATACCTGACAGCCAAAAAAGATAAGCAGCGCAGGTTTCATGCGCTGTATGACCGTATCTTTCGCCTGGATATTTTGTGGCGGGCATGGAAAGAAGTACGAGCAAACAAGGGAAGTGCCGGGAAGGATGGCATTACCTTTGAGATGATTGAAGAATACGGAGTGGAGGAATACTTGCTGGATATCCAAGAGGATCTGCAGAATAAAAGATACAGACCTAAACCGGTAAAGAGAGTATACATTCCAAAAACGGACGGGAAACAAAGACCGTTGGGGATACCGACTATCAGAGACAGAATTGTGCAACAAGCCTGTAAGATAGTGATAGAGCCGATATTTGAAGCAAACTTTTTGGATAGTTCATATGGATTCCGACCGAAAAGAGATGCAAAGCAAGCTACAGAAAAAGTGAAAAAAGAATTATATAAGAACTGGTATGTAGTAGATGCAGACATACAGGGATACTTCGATAACATCAATCATGAAATACTACTGGGATTATTAAAGCGTCGCATTAGTGACAGAAGGGTCATTAAGTTATGCAGACAGTGGTTACAAGCAGGAGTCATTGAAAATGGGAAATACTATCCAACAGAAAAAGGCTCACCGCAAGGAGGAGTCATTAGTCCGTTGTTAGCAAATATCTATCTTCATGTATTGGACTCCTACTGGGAGAATCATAAGGAACTGGGCGTTATAGTCAGATATGCAGATGATGCAGTGATTGTGTGCAGAACAAGAAAAGATGCAGAATTAGCGTTTGAGCATCTGAAAAGAATGATGACCAAGTTGAAACTAACGTTGAATCCGCAGAAAACGAAGATTGTAGATATGAATAAGGAGAGCTTTGACTTTCTTGGATTTCGTTATCAGAAGTTTGGTAAAACCAAATGTGGACGGAAGTTGCCTTATATGATGCCTAGTAAAAAGGCCATGAAAAAGGTAAAGGATGCAATCAGAATAATTACTTGCAGAAAATCAGCCTATGAGGGCCTGGAGCAAAAAGTGGAGAAATTGAATCCGCTCATAAGAGGATGGAGAAACTACTTTCAGCATGGGAACTCAACAAAACGGTTTAAACAGCTTGATGAATACGTGTGGATGAAGCTATGGAGACGGGTGTATTACAGGAGAAAACAGAAGAAATACAGAGAGCAGGTGCTGTATGGATTTCGAAAGTGGTATGCAACCAGTGGAATAGAGTACTTTTATTATCTGAATAAGAAAAGATACGAGGCAGTCTTTTGAATGCTGCAGGAAGAAGATTATCGGAAAGCCGTGTGAGGGAGAACCTCATGCACGGTTTGAGGTGGCAGGCGATGGAAACGGAAACTACCGCGCCATCGCTTGACCCTACCCAAATCCGCCCGGTAGCGGGAAGGACATAGCCGAAGGCAAGGGTGTCCATCGCAAGATGGCAGACTGTCGGAAGGGAACATGGAGAGCAGCTGCTATTCCTGCATGGGCAGACAGTTCAGTTGCAAATTTGCACAAAGACGGCGGGAGTGTCAGAGGGCAAAATCACGAAAATAAAAATGTTGCGGAAAAATTCCTTATGATTATCTGAAAAAATTGATAAAATAATTATAAGGAGGCGTGCTATGTTTCAAAAAGGCGAATTAATTGTATATGGCAATGCAGGTGTATGTGAGGTGCTGGATGTAACCAGTCCGGAGATGAAGGGAGTAAAAAAAGGAACGCTGTATTATGTGCTTCAGCCCTGCCATCATAAAGGGGAGAAAATATTTACACCCGTTGATAATGAGAAAACCCCTATGAGAAAAATTCTTTCACGGCATGAAGCGGAGGAACTGATTGAAGATATGCCGGAAATCGATGCGCTGTGGATTGAAAATGATAAGATGCGGGAAGCCAGGTATAAAGAGTGTATCCGAAGCTGTGATTGCAGAGAGTGGGTTCGGATGATAAAAAGTCTTTATATGAGGAAAATGCGTCGGCTGAAAGTAGGGAAACCTATTACGGTTACAGATGAAAAATATTTAAAACAGGCAGAGGACAGGCTGTATTCCGAACTTTCTCTTTTGTTTGATATTCCCCAGAGTGATGTGGAACGGTACATTATAGAAAGAATAGAAAATAAGTGTTGACAAAAGGGTTAGAGAGTGCTAATCTAATAGTGGTTAGGGAAGACTAAAAGAAAGGATGCGGTGCATCCTTTCTTAATCCCAAAAAGTTAGGTTATCCTTACTGATGGAAAGGAAAGGGAGGGATATGATGCCGTTGACATTGACAAAACCGGGCGAGACAGCCCAGATAAAAAAAGTAGGCGGTAAAGACGAGTTACGCAGACACCTGGAGAATCTGGGGTTTGTTACGGGGGCTGATGTGACAATGATTTCCCAGAACGGAGGAAATGTAATCGTCAACGTGAAAAACGCCAGAATCGCCATCAGCAAAGAGATGGCCAATAAGATTATGGTTTAGGAAGGAGCAGGGGAGACTTATGGCAACTTTGAGAGACGCTAAGATTGGAGACAAAGTCCTCGTGGTAAAGCTGAATGGTACCGGTGCGGTTAAACGCCGGATTATGGACATGGGTATTACGAAAGGGACAGAAGTGTATGTGCGCAAAGTGGCGCCGCTGGGTGATCCGGTGGAGGTAACTGTTCGGGGATACGAATTATCTCTGCGGAAAGCGGATGCTGAAATGATCGAAGTGAAATAGTTTTGGTATGAATTCGAGTTAGACTAAGCTAATTTTTAAAGGAGAACTAAAATAATGTCAGTAAAAATTGCACTTGCCGGAAATCCAAACAGCGGCAAAACTACGTTATTTAATGCGCTGACCGGCGCCAATCAGTTTGTGGGAAACTGGCCGGGCGTTACGGTGGAGAAAAAAGAAGGAAAACTGAAGGCGGACAAAGAAGTTATCATCACAGATCTTCCCGGTATTTATTCTCTTTCTCCGTATACACTGGAAGAAGTGGTAGCAAGAAACTATCTGATTACGGAACGTCCGGATGCAATCCTGAATATTGTGGACGGGACTAATCTGGAAAGAAACCTTTATCTGACAACGCAGCTGATGGAGCTGGGGATCCCGGTAATTGTTGCCGTCAATATGATTGATGTGGTGAATAAAAGCGGCGACACTATTAACTGTCAGATGCTGAGCAAGAAACTGGGATGTGATGTGGTCGAAATCTCAGCGCTGAAAGGAACCGGTGTTGACAGGGCAGCCAGAATGGCAACGGAACTGGCAAAGAAAAAGAAAAATGCGGCACCTGTTCATAAATTTGGAACAGAAGTTGAAAAATATCTTTCGCAGATCGAAAATATGCTGGACTCATCCGTGCCAGCGGAACAGAGACGTTTCTTTGCCATCAAGCTTTTTGAAAGGGACAGCCGGATTGCGGAGACCATGCATCAGACGCTCAATGTAGAAAGCATTGTGGCTGAGGCTGAAAAGACCATGGATGATGATTCTGAAAGCATCATCACCAATGAAAGGTATGAGTACATAACAAGCATTATCGGTGATTGTTATAAGAGAGTTTCCAAAGAAAAGTTGACGACATCCGATAAGATTGATAGAATTGTTACTAACAGATGGCTGGCGCTGCCGATTTTTGCAGTGGTTATGTGGCTGGTTTATTACATTTCCGTAACGACAGTGGGGACATGGGCAACAGACTGGGCCAACGACGGCGTTTTCGGAGAAGGCTGGAGCCTTTTTGGACTGCAGATTCCAGGTATCCCTGTGCTGGTGGGCAATCTGCTTGAGGCTATTGGCTGCGCAGACTGGCTGTCGGGTCTGATTCTGGATGGTATCGTAGCCGGTGTGGGAGCCGTACTTGGATTCGTACCGCAGATTCTGGTGCTGTTCATTTTCCTGGCGTTCCTGGAATCCTGCGGATATATGGCGCGTATCGCGTTTATCATGGACCGTATTTTCCGGAAATTTGGTCTGTCGGGAAAATCTTTCATTCCGATGCTGATCGGAACGGGGTGCGGTGTTCCAGGAGTTATGGCTTCCAGAACCATTGAGAATGACAGAGACCGGAAGATGACCATTATGACTACCACATTTATTCCCTGCGGCGCGAAACTGCCGATCATCGCTCTGATCGCTGGAGCTTTGTTTAACGGTGCTTCCTGGGTAGCGCCCAGCGCATACTTTGTGGGGATTGCTGCGATTATCTGCTCCGGCATTATCCTTAAGAAAACGAAAATGTTTGCGGGAGATCCCGCGCCGTTCGTTATGGAACTTCCGGCTTACCACCTGCCGACAGTAGGTACCGTACTGCGCAGCATGTGGGAGCGGGGCTGGTCCTTCATCAAAAAAGCGGGAACCATTATCCTGCTGTCAACCATCGTTATCTGGTTCGCCCAGACTTATGGATTTGAAAACGGCGCTTTCGGCGCGGTGGAAAATCTGGATAATTCTATCCTGGCTATGATCGGAAATGCCATTGCATGGATTTTTATTCCGCTGGGATGGGGCGAGTGGAGATCAGCCGTTGCGGCTATCACAGGTCTGGTGGCAAAGGAAAACGTAGTAGGTACTTTCGGAATTCTTTACGGTTTCGCAGAGGTAGCTGAGGACGGTGCGGAGATCTGGGGAACTCTGGCCAGCAGCTTTACAACTATCTCCGCTTACTCCTTCCTGGTATTTAACCTGCTGTGCGCACCCTGCTTCGCGGCCATGGGGGCCATCAAGAGAGAGATGAATAATACAAAGTGGTTCTGGTTTGCCATCGGATATCAGACGATTCTGGCTTACGCAGTGGCGCTGTGTGTATATCAGCTGGGAACTTTCTTTACCGGCGGCGGTTTTGGAATCGGAACAGCTGTGGCGATTCTCATAGTAATTCTGTTCCTCTATCTGCTGTTCAGACCTTATAAAGAAAGCACGGAGATGACGATCAAGGTAAGAACGTCAAAGAAAGCAAGAGCATAAATATATCGAGGTGTTAATATGGGCACGCTTATTGTGGGATTGATTCTGCTGGCAGTTATCTGCCTGGTGGTACGCAAGATGATAAAAGACAAAAAAGAGGGAAAAACCTGCAGTGGCTGCGGCTGTGGCTGTGAAGGCTGCCATGGCAGCTGCCACAGTATGGAAAAACATTAGCAATGAAAAAGCTGTTCCTGGCGGAGCAGCTTTTTCATTTCAGTTTATGGATAAGAACGGGAATGGGCGGATGATTTGGCCGATTGTAATACTGACTGAGAATAACCAGATATTGTCGCGGATCCAGTGTTTTCAGCCATTCAAGCACCGCATCGCGTTCCTCAAATCCGCTGTCCCCTCCGCTGTAAATACACAGAGAAATAAGGCCGCCTTTTTTTAACAGGGCAAGAGCCTGCGTAAGGGCCGCCAGCGTAGTCGATGGTTTTGTGGAGATGGAGTGATCGCCTCCCGGCAGATACCCCAGATTGAAGACGATGCAGGAGACAGTCTGGAGACCGGCATAACGGTCCATGTGGCAGTGATTATCCAGGATAAGCGAGACATTCCCTGCGCTTCCTGCTTCTGCCAGCCGCTTTCGGGTTGCATTAAGAGCTGCTTCCTGGATATCAAAGGCGAGCACTTTCCCCTTTTCCTTTGCCAGCCGGCTTAAGAAAAGCGTGTCGTAACCGTTGCCGGCGGTGGCGTCGATACAGAGATCGCCTTCTGCTACGTGCTGCTTTATAAAAAGGCGGCACCATTCCGTAATCTGATAATTCTTCATATTCTTCTATCCTCATATTTCAATTTGCAGCAGAGTATGATAAACTTGCAATCATAGTAACACTTTAAGAAGAAAATGAAAAGGATTTTATCATGGACAAAAGAAAAGGATATCGAAAAAAAAGCCGCAGAAGAAGGCGCATGACGGTGCAGGAAAGAAAGCTGCAGCTGATGATGCGGATGGCGGCGGCTCTTGCGTTGATTCTGGTGCTGGCTGTAGTGCTGATTGTCCGTGCTGTCGGCAGCAGAGGGGAGAGCAGGGAAGTCGCAGCGGAAGCGAAAGCACAGGAGACGGAAAAGACAGCTGTGCCGGAGCCGGAGAGCACGCCGGAACCGGTGGAGATTACCATCAGCGCGGCCGGGGACTGTACGCTGGGGATGGATGAAGAATTCGATTACGATACCAGCTTTAACGCCATGTATGAAAGCGTGGGAGATCCGTCCTGGTTTTTTCAGAATGTCCGTTCCATTTTTGAGGCGGATGATCTTACGATTGTAAATCTGGAGGGACCTCTTACGGAATCGGAAGACATTCAGGAGAAAACTTTTGCTTTTAAGGGAAGTCCATCTTATGTACAGGTGTTGACAGAAGGGTCTGTGGAAGCGGCAAATCTGGCCAATAATCACAGCCATGATTACGGAGAAAGGGGATATGAGGATACCATACAGAATGTGGAAAATGCAGGAATATCCACTTTCGGATATGACAGGACAGCACTTCTGGATGTGAAAGGAGTGAAGGTAGGATTGGCCGGCATTTATGTTCTGGCCGACGGAATGGAGCGTCAGACGCAGCTGAAGGAAAAAATTCAGGAACTGAAGGAACAGGGAGCACAGCTTGTTATCGTCAGTTTTCACTGGGGTTCAGAAAAAGAAAACTATCCCGATGATACTCAGAAATCACTGGCCCATATTGCTATAGATGAAGGGGCGGACCTTGTGCTGGGACATCATCCTCACGTTCTGCAGGGGATTGAAACTTATAAAGGGAAAAAAATTGTTTACAGTCTGGGAAATTTCTGTTTTGGCGGGAACTCAAATCCCAGTGACAGAGATACTATGATTTATCAGCAGACGTTTACGGTGACGGGAAAAGAAGTTGCGGAGGATGAAAATATTACGATTATTCCCTGTTCCATTTCATCGGAACCGGACTATAATAATTACCAGCCAACGCCTGTACAGGGAGAGGAAAAGACAAGAATTGAGGAGCGTATTGCCAAATACAGTGAAGGGCTGGAAGGGAGCACGGAATGAATAAGGAAGAATTTTTAAAGGCGCTGAGAGATAAGCTGCAGGAAGGAATGACGGCACAGGAAACAGAAGAACAGATCCGGTATTACTCAGGATATATTAATGAGGAAAGAGCAAAAGGCAGATCGGAGGAAGAGATTTTGCAGGAACTGGGAGACCCTGTTCTGCTGGCCAGAACTTTGCTGGATACCAGAAAGTCGGGGGAATACATTCCGGACGAACAGCCGGCTCGGACAGAGGAAAAGACCGGATTTTATGGAAAACGCATATCCGGCAGCGGGTGTCTGATTGTCTTCCTGGCGGCAGCGGCGGTTGTCTGTGTGATTTTATGGCTTGTGGGAAGCATTTTCCGTATTCTGTCTCCGATACTGGTTCCGGTGCTGTTAGCTGGAATTCTGATATCTCTGTGGAAAAAAAGATAAAAGGGTGTCCGGCGGATTCGTCCGGACACCCTTTCTGACAGCTAGTATTTAGAAGTTGATGAATTGTTCTGGTTTTTGTTGTGGCAGTTGGAAGATTTGTTGGAAGAAGAGTTTTTGTCTGTGCTGCTGTTGTTGGAAGTATTGTTGTTCATCTTATTTTTGTTTGTGTTTTCGTCAGAGTAATTTTTAGACATTTTAGTCCCTCCTGTTTCAATCATACTTTGTGTTACGGTCTTAGTATGGCTTTTATCGAATATTTTATGCAGATAGTGCAGGATTTCTTTAGTTTTTTTCTGAAAAATGTGGTATAGTTAACCGACAATATGGTTACGATAACAGGAGGTAGCAAAATGAAAGTAGCGATTTTGGGGGCTGGAAATATCGCGACGTCCATGGCAACGGCCCTTCGGGGACTGGATGACTCAGTGGAAGGTTACGCTATTGCAGCGAGAGATTATGAAAGGGCCAAGGCTTTTGCTGACAAATGGGGCATCGAGAAAGCTTATGGCTCTTATGAAGAAATGCTTGAGGATCCCCAGGTGGATCTGGTTTACATTGCCACACCCCATGTGTTTCATTATGAACATGCAAAGCTCTGTCTGGAATACGGGAAACCGGTATTGTGCGAAAAACCCTTTACTGTGAAAGCGTGGCAGGCGGAGGAATTATTTGCCCTGGCAAAGGAAAAAAATCTGTTGATTGCAGAAGCCATGTGGACCCGTTATATGCCCAGCCGGAAAATGATTCAGGATGTAATAGACAGCGGAGTAATCGGCGATATTACATCCATGGCCGGAAATCTGGGTTATGAGCACATCAATATTGAGAGAATGAGAAAACTGGAACTGGCAGGCGGCGCCCTGATGGATCTGGGAGTATATCCCCTTCATTTTGCGTTGATGTTTTTCGGAGATAAAATCAAGGAAATTTCTTCCGTATGTGTTAAACTGGAAACAGGAGTAGATGCGCAGGAAAGTATAACACTGATTTACGAAGACGGTAAAATGGCAGTGCTTTATGCATCCATGCTGGTACACTGTAACCGCCTGGGTGAAATCAACGGCACTAAAGGATGTATTGAAGTTCAGAATATCAATAACTGCGAGGAAATCCGAGTGCTGGATGAGAAAAGACAGGTAATAAAGCGCTATCCGGTACCCAAACAGATTAATGGGTATGAGTATGAAGTGCTGGCCTGCAAACGGGCGCTGGAAGAAGGTCTGTTGGAGTGTCCGGAGCTTCCGCATGAAGAAATTATGAAGGTGATAAAGCTGACAGAATATCTGAGAAAAGAGTGGGGCGTGATTTATCCCTTCGAACAATAAAATATTTGTTGCTTTTTTCTGGAAACTGTATTATAATCAAATTTGTAAAAAGAATTTACCCTTCAAAAAATTTTTTTTACAATTAATAACCCTTATTAATTATTTATACTCCCCTCGAAAAGCTATGGTAGCTCCCCTACCATAGCTTTTCTCTTTGTACAGACGGACAAAAGGAGAAGCCGGTGAATATATTAATAAAAAAGGAGTAATATATGTCCGAACTGGAAATGATTTCTCCGGATATGCTGGAAAAATACAGGTATCGCAAAGATACTTTGATTATAGATCTGCGTTCAGAAGAAGAATATGGAAAGTACCATGTGCCGGGAGCGCGTCATATCGACTATGAAGATACCGCTTCACTGTTTTCCCTTCCACGAAGCATGATTATTATTCTGTACTGTGAAAGAGGAGCTTCCAGTCTGGTCAGAGCTAAGGAGATGGCTGCCAAGGGATACCGGGTTAAGTCGCTGACTGGCGGTATTCACAGCTGGCGTGAGAGAAAAAGGGTCAGTTAGCTTGAGTTTTCCGCGAAAACATAGTACAATAAAATGAAAATAATGTGACAAGCGTCCTTTCGGAAATTCCGGAAGGACGCTGTTTGGAAAAGAGGGGAAAATGAAGCGGTTTGAACTGATTGCACCCTGCCATTTTGGTACGGAAGCGATGCTGAAAAGGGAGATTATCGATCTGGGCTATGATATCAGCCAGGTGGAGGACGGAAAAGTTACATTTTCGGGAGACGCGCAGGCTGTGGCCTATGCCAATGTTTTTCTCAGAACGACAGAAAGAATTCTTCTGAAAGTGGGACAAATCAGGGCGGAAACTTTTGAAGAACTGTTTGAAAAGACAAAGGCCCTGCCCTGGGAAGAGCTGATCCCAAAAGATGGAAAATTCTGGGTGGCAAAAGCCACGTCGATCAAGAGCAAACTGTTCAGCCCTTCTGATATACAGTCTATTATAAAGAAAGCCATTGTGGAGAGACTGAAGGAATATTATCATGTTTCCTGGTTTGAGGAGACCGGGGAAAGCTATCCGATCCGGGTGACAATTTTAAAGGATGTGGCCACCATTGGTCTTGATACCTCCGGAGTGTCCCTGCATAAGAGGGGCTATCGGAAACGGACGGCAAAAGCACCCATTACGGAGACTCTCGCGGCTGCCCTGCTGATGATGACGCCCTGGAAAAAGGATCGGATACTGGTGGATCCATTCTGCGGCAGCGGTACTTTTCCCATTGAGGCAGCCATGATGGCGGCTAATATGGCGCCGGGAATGAACCGTTTCTTTCTGGCGGAGAAGTGGACTCATCTGATTCCGGAGAACTGTTGGATGGACGCCAGGGAAGAGGCCCGGGATCTGCTGGATCTTCAGGCGGAAACGGATATCCAGGGATACGATATTGATGGAGATGTAATAAGGAGCGCCAGGGAAAATGCGGCTCTGGCAGGGGTGGATCATCTGATTCATTTTCAGCAGCGGCCGGTAAGTCAGCTCAGCCATCCGAAAAAATACGGTTTTATTGTCACCAATCCGCCTTATGGAGAGCGGTTGGAGGAGAAAGAAGCACTGTCCGGGCTGTACCGGGAGATTGGAGAAGCTTTTCGGAGACTGGACAGCTGGTCCATGTATCTGATCACCAGTTATCCGGATGCACAGCGTTATATAGGAAAAAATGCTGATAAAAACCGGAAAATATATAACGGGATGCTGAAAACCTACTTTTATCAGTATCTTGGGCCGAAACCGCCCAAAAAGCGAAGGGAGCAGTAACAGATGAAAAGAATCATTTTTGCCACAGGAAATGAAGGGAAAATGAAAGAAATACGGGAGATTCTGGCTGATCCGGAGTTAGAGATACTTTCTATGAAAGAAGCCGGAATTAACGCGCAGATAGAGGAAGATGGAAAAAGTTTTGAAGAGAATGCCATTATAAAAGCAAAGGCTGTCATGGAATTATGTCATGAGATTGTCCTGGCTGATGATTCCGGTCTGGAAATTGATTATCTGAATAAGGAACCGGGGATTTATTCTGCACGTTATATGGGGGAGGATACTTCTTACAGAATAAAGAACCGGAATCTGATTGACCGGCTGGCGGGCGTACCGGATGAGAAAAGAACGGCCAGGTTCGTCTGTGTGATTGCGGCGGCTTTTCCCAACGGAGAAGTTTTGACGGCGGAAGGAACCGTTGAGGGAAGAATCGGATATGAGGAGAGAGGAGAGAATGGATTTGGCTATGACCCGATCTTTTACGTACCGGAGTATGGATGTTCTACGGCGGAACTTCCGCCGGAAATTAAAAATAAAATCAGTCATCGCGGGAAAGCTTTAAGGAAAATGAAATGTGAGCTTCAGGCCAGGAAAGAGGGATGAGGATGAAAGTTGTAATTATAAGCGATACTCATGGGCATGCCGGAAATCTGAAAGGGGTTATTGAGAAGGTCTGGCCTGTGGATGCGCTGATTCACTGCGGGGATGTAGAGGGTGAAGAAGATTACATTGCCGAAATGGCCGGGTGTCCGTTGTACGTGGTGGCAGGTAATAATGATTACTTCAGTACGCTGGAACGTGAAATGGAATTTGAACTGGGCGGAAAGAAGATTTTTCTCTGCCATGGCCATTATTACGGTGTTTCCATGGGAGCGGAAACCATACGGGAAGAGGGAGAGAGCAGGAAGGTGGATATTGTGATGTATGGCCACACCCACAGACCCTACCTGGATATACGGAAAAATATCACGGTGCTTAATCCGGGAAGCCTGGCTTATCCCAGACAGATTCCCAGAGATCCCAGTTATATGGTAATGGAAATAGATTCCGGAGGGGATGCTCATTTTACCGTCCGGTATTTGAAGCGAGATGTTGAAAAACCGTTTAAAAATTTTAAAAAATATGTTGACTTTTGAAAAAGTCTATAATATAATATACCTTGCGTCAGGCCAGAGGCGCTTTGAGCAACGGGGTGTGGCTCAGTTTGGCTAGAGCGCCTGGTTTGGGACCAGGAGGCCGCAGGTTCGAATCCTGTCACCCCGATACTGGTGGAAACTGACGAAGGATATGCGGGTGTAGTTCAATGGTAGAACACTAGCCTTCCAAGCTAGATACGTGGGTTCGATTCCCATCACCCGCTTGCATTAATGATAAATGCAGAAAATTATGCAGCGTATACGCATGCTTTGTACTGTGGTGTACGGAGTAGCGACGATGGTGCACCGTTTATGTGCTTGTAGCTCAGCTGGATAGAGCAACGGCCTTCTAAGCCGTGGGTCGGGGGTTCGAATCCCTCCAGGCACGTTATGGTGGGTATAGCGCAGTTGGTTAGCGCG
>JBMNRA010000072.1:0-12267 GCA_050944415.1 Ruminococcus sp. | reverse complement strand
AGCACCGGTATACGATGCTCTGTTTGTCATGCGATTTTCAAGGTACAAATATATCTGAAATGCGTTTCCGCAATTCATTCAAAAAATATTCATTTCAGACTTGACTTTTAATAGTTAGTCTTTACTTATATATTTTTTATCATATAAATTTCAATATAGAAGTAAATTGAGTAAAAAATAAATATCTGATATACTTTCAGTTGAAGATATATCCATCCGGTAGGAAGGAGGGCCTCCATGGAACATCTGCGCTGTGTTGTGGAACGAATTACATATCAGAATGCAGAAAACGGTTATTCTGTACTTAAGGCTGCTGTAAAGAATTATCATGATCTGGTGACTGTTGTGGGGATAATGCCGGATACCCATGTGGGTTCTGTGTTATCTCTGGAAGGCTTTTGGAAAATGGATGCCAAATATGGCCGTCAGTTTTCCGTTGAAAAATTTGAAGAAGCCCTGCCGGCAACTGTCTACGGTATTGAAAAATATCTGGGTTCCGGTCTGATTAAGGGAATAGGGCCTAAATTTGCCAGGCGTATTGTTCAGAGGTTTGGTCAGGATACACTGAATGTGATAGAAGAGAATCCGGATGCGCTGACGGAAGTGGAAGGAATCGGAAAAGTACGGGTGGAGCGGATTAAAAAAAGCTGGCAGGAGCAGAAAGAAATTAAGAATATTATGATTTTTCTTCAGAGCCATGGGGTCAGCACCTCCCATGCAACGAAGATTTATAAAACCTATGGCGGCGACAGTATCGCTGTCGTAAAAGAAAATCCGTACCGTCTGGCTGACGATATATGGGGCATCGGATTCAAAACCGCTGATATGATCGCGGAAAAGCTGGGGATAGAAAAGGAACGTTTCATCCGATTAAGAAGCGGCATCCTTTATACTTTGAATAAGCTGTCAGAAGAGGGCCACTGTTATGCTCTTCGGGAGCAGTTGATCAGTAAAGCAAAAGAACTTCTGAATGTGGAAACGCCTGAGCTTGAAGCAACATTGGATGAAATGCTGCGGGCGGAGGATGTGATACGTGATGAGGAAGCGATTTATCTGCCGCCCTTTTACTTTTCTGAGACGGGATGTGCGAAGCGTCTGCTTCATCTTCTTTCGTCAGATAAAAAAATCAGCGTAAATGCGGATGAAATTCTGCAGCGTGTGCTGTCGGATACTGCGATTTCCTATGACGAGATACAGTCGGAAGCCATAAGAACAGCAGTTTCTTCAAAGGTTATGGTTCTGACGGGAGGACCCGGCACAGGAAAAACTACTGTCACCATGGGTATTATTTCAGCATATAAGCTGGCAGGATGCCGGATCATTCTGGCGGCGCCGACGGGGAGAGCGGCCAAGAGAATGGCGGAAGCCACCGGCATGGAGGCGAAGACTATTCACCGACTGCTGGAATACAAGCCGCCGGAAGGGTACCAGAAAAACGAAGAGAAGCCTTTGGAGGGAGATGTACTGATTCTGGACGAATGTTCCATGATCGATGTGATGCTGATGTATAATCTCTTAAAAGCGGTTCCGGAGCATATGACCCTGATTATGGTGGGGGATACGGATCAGCTTCCCAGTGTGGGGGCCGGCAATGTGCTGAAAGACATTATATTTTCCGGACGGATTCCGGTGGTGCGGCTGACACGGATTTTCCGGCAGGCTCAGGGCAGCCGGATTATTATGAATGCCCATCGCATTAACAGGGGAGAATCCATTGATATGAGGGGAGGCAAGGATTCTGATTTTTTCTTTGCAACCAGGGATACCAACGAAGAAGTGGTAAAGACTCTGGTACAGTACTGTTCCAGAAATCTGCCCCGGTATTACCATGTGGATCCCATGACGGATATTCAGGTCCTGACGCCGATGCAGCGGGGCATATGCGGAGCGGCCAATCTGAATCAAGTGCTGCAGGAGGCGATGAACCCTTCGGGGATATTTCTGAGAAGAGGAGGAATACAGTATCGGCTGAGAGATAAAGTGATGCAGATTCGCAATGATTACGATAAAGAAGTATTTAACGGAGATATCGGTATCATTTCCAAAGTAGATGTGGAAGAACAGGAGCTGACGGTAAATTATGACGGCCGGGAAGTGGTTTATGACGTCAGCGAGCTGGATGAACTGACATTGGCCTATGCGGTTACGATTCACAAATCTCAGGGAAGCGAGTACCCTGTTGTGGTAATGCCCTTTACCATGAGCCATTTCGTCATGCTTCAGCGGAATCTTCTCTATACAGGCGTAACCAGGGCGAAGAAAATTCTGGTTATGATTGGAGAACGAAAGGCCGTTTCTTATGCCATACGAAATGAGAAGACCACATCCAGAAATACAAAACTGGCGCAGAGGCTTTCCGGAGAAATGGATCTGTTTCAGAGATTGTCTCAGTCCCGTTTCAGGAGCAGTTTTTCCCTGAAAGCAGTTGACCGGGCGTACGTATCGGAAAAGGGAATGGATACATTGAAAAGCCATGCCCTGGATTTCATAAGAAAACGTCTGGCCCCGGCTTATCCGGCAAATGACGGAAAGCAGACGCCTATGAAAGGTCATCCTGTGTTTATCGCGCAGCATGCCACAGGTACCTGCTGCAGAGAGTGTCTGGAAAAATGGCACAGAATTCCAAAGGGCAGGGAACTGACGGAAGAAGAGCAGAATTATGTGGCAGATGTTATTCTGCAATGGATTGATCATCAGATGAAAAATGGAGGAAAATGAAATGAAGAAGGTAAAGATCACAATATTACAGACAACGCTGAATAAAGAGCTGGCAGAGGAATACGGAGCCAAAGATCTGGGGCCATGTCCGATGATGAAAGAAGGACAGATATTCTATGCGGACTATGCCAAACCGGAGGGATTCTGTGATGAAGCGTGGAAAGCTATTTACCAGTATGTGTTCGCTCTGGCTCACGGAGCAGGCGGTGATCTGTTTTATTACGGTGACTGGATCCGTAAACCGGGCGTTGCCATCTGTTCCTGCAACGATGGATTAAGGCCTGTAATTATGAAACTGGAAGCTACTGACGAGACTGCGGAGATAGACTATATTCCGGTTGAAAGATAGTATCGGTAGAAAAGTTGTTCTGCTAGAGGTAATCGGATTTGCGGATAAGAAAATAATGAAAAAAATATTGATTGTTGAAGATGACGAACTTTTAAACAGAACACTGGGTTACAATTTAATGAGTGACGGCTATGAAATTGTGTCTGTGTTAAATAAAAAAGCGGCCAAGAGTAAAATAAGTATGGATGTATATGATTTGGTGTTGTTAGATGTTAATCTTCCGGATGGAAATGGATATGAAATGGGTGCTGTGGATTATATTACGAAAATGGAGTTAAAAATGCTGAATCTGTTCCGAAAGAATCCTAAACAGGTACTTACCCGCCAAATGGTTTTGACTGTGCTGGTCAGCCTGTTCTCGTTCATCAATCTGTTAAATACAAGTATTACCAATGCAATCACCAGAAAACACGATTATGCATTGCTGGAGGCGACAGGAATGTAGGGATTCCAATGGGATTTATTCTTTGCGGCTGTGCTATTGGTTTATAGTATTGTCAATGCTTGTCAGAACACAAAGTAATAGAATTGTTCCAAAATGCCAAGAAAAATTTGTCTACTGCAGTAAATATGACAATGGTATATTCCTATTATGAAGCAGGGAGGATGATCGTTGAAGAAGAACAAGGCGGAAAAGAACGTGCTGCATATGGAAAGTATATTTTGAAAGAATTGTCTCATAGGTTGACGCAGAAATTTGGACGAGGATATTCATACGACAATTTAAAACTGATGCGTAAATTTTATCTGGTTTATTCCAAAGACTCAATTGGGGAAACGCCGTTTCCCCAATCTGAAAAACTTCCAGTTACACAGGAAGGAAGAAAATTTTATCTGAGTTGGTCTCATTATCTCATCCTTATGAGGATAAATAATGTTGATGAACGTCATTTTTATGAAATAGAGTCGTATAGAAATGGTTGGAGCAAAGATGATCACTTTATGAGCGGCTTGCGCTAAGCAGAGATAAAGAAGAAGTAATGCGCCTTGCAACAGAGGGTCAGATGATCGAAAAGCCAGAAGATATATTTAAAGATCCTTATATTTTAGAGTTCACAGGCCTTCCTGAACTGGTTACTTATTCTGAAACAGAATTGGAAAACAAAATTATAGATAATCTGCAGAAGTTTTTACTGGAATTGGGAAGAGGATTTACTTTTGTCGGAAGGCAGGTTAGATTAACATTTGAAGAAGAACATTTCCGGGTGGATTTAGTATTTTACAATCGTTTACTCCGTTGCTTTGTATTGTTTGATTTGAAGATTGGTCAGTTAAAACATCAAGACATAGGACAGATGCAGATGTATATTATTATGATCGAAAAGTCAAATTGGATGATGAAAACTCAACGATAAGCCTTAATTTTCCCGCCAGACGGAAGATCAGAGATAAAAAGAGCAGGACAGCAGAGATACCGAGAGAAATAAAAACAGTGTATGGCATATCGAAGCCCCCTTTGCAGTTTTTTCTTTGAGTATAACAGGAAGAGCAGGGGGAGACAAATGTGCGAATGGCCTATATTTTTCTTGAAATGCTCTTGTAAAAATGGCAGAAAGAGCATATACTATAAGCAAAGGTAAAGAAAGTAAAGAAAACCAAGAAAGGAGTGTGCGCTATGGAGATTGCTAAAATTTCAAGCAAAGGCCAGATCACGATCCCCGTATCTGTTAGGAATCGTCTGCACTTAAATACAGGAGACAAGGTGTTGATTTTAGAAGAAAACGGAAGATTTTATATTGAAAATGCGGCGAATGTAGCTTTTCAGCATGTTGAGGAAGGTTTTCGTGGCGCTGCTGCAGAGGCGGGTTTTAAAAGCGAGGATGAAATGCAGGATTATATGAAAGAAATCCGGGAAGAACTCAGGAGAAAATAATCAATGAGAGTTATGCTGGATACAAACATTCTGGTTTCCCTTATCTTTTTCCCGTCTGCGGTTACCCGTGATTTTGCACGGAGAGTAGGCTTTGGAAACCGGATTGTACTCTGTGATTATGTGGTGGAAGAACTTCGATTGGTAGTGGAAAGAAAATTTCCGAACCGAAAGAAGATTTTGGAACAGTTCTTCTATGAATTACCCTTTGAGCTGGTCTATACGCCAAAAGAGTTAAATGCGGAAGAATTTCCTTCTGTGAGGGATACCAAGGATTTCCCCATCCTTGCCACAGCGATCATGGAGAATGTAGATGTATTGGTAACTGGGGATAAAGATTTAAGGGTTGTAGAAATTGAATATCCGGAAATCATGACAATGAGCGAGTTCATTGAAAAATATTGATCCGGGAAGAAAATGGGCAATCGGAGACGGTTGCTCTTTTTTATGCTTTTTTGAAGAAGGTCATCATTTGGAGATTAAGATCAACCGGGAAATCCGGGAATATACGGAGGCTATGTATTTTGGCCTGTCACTCCGCCAGTTTATCTGTGCGGTTCTGGCCTGCGGCGTTGTTGTGGGCCTTTATTTTTTGCTCCGCCCGCATATGGGAATGGAAACAGTCAGTTGGGGTGCATCAAGAGCGAGATCCTCATGCCGAAATATCTGGTATTCCATCCGGAAAACCTGTATTACGAATTGGCAAAGGATGAAATCAGAAAGCAGGAAAAGGAGGCGATGGGAAAGCATGTTAAGAACACTAAAAACCGTCATGCGGCAGGACAAGGAGAAGTTTAAAATCCCGAAGAGCGTACAGCAGGCAATCCCGATCCAGACCATCTGGAAAGACGGGATCTTTCTGGTAGGGAAAAACAAGTATGCGAAGACGTATCGGTTTACGGACATCAACTTTGAGGTGGCGTCCGAGGAAGATAAGAAATCCATGTTTCTGGATTACACAAGTATTCTGAACTTTTTTGACTGCGGAGCCACGACCAAGCTGACGATCATTATCCGTAGACTGAACAAGGAGGAGCTGAAAGAGGCGGTCTTTATCCCCATGCAGGAGGACGGACTGGACAAGTACCGAAAGGAAGTCAACGACATGCTCATGGAAAAAACCGTGGGAGCTAATGGCATGATCCGGGAATTGTATGTGACGATCTCCGTGTATCGGAAGAACGTGGAGGACGCAAGGAACTATTTTCTGCATACCGGAAACGGGCTGATCTCTCATTTCAGCAACCTGGGTTCCAAGTGCGAAGAACTGGACGCACAGGAAAAGCTTCATGTGCTGCACAGTTTCTACCGGGCCGGAGAGGAAAGCCATTTCTCTTTTGATATGAAAACATCCGCAAAACTGGGTCACAGCTTTAAAGACTATATCTGTCCGGACACGATGGAGTTTGAGAAAGACTATTTCAAAGTAGGGGAACGGTATGGCCGGGTGCTGTATCTGAAGGATTATGCTTCTTATATCTCAGACACTATGGTATCGGAGTTTGCCGACATCAACCAGAACATGATGATCAGCATTGATATTATTCCGATCCCCACGGACGAGGCGGTCAATGAGGCTCAGAACCGTCTTCTGGGTGTGGAGGAAGAAAAAAGAGTAGTCTTTTATGAAGGGGGTTCCTGGTATCATCGGACAAAAGAGTTGATGGATGACCTGACCACAAAATACAGCAAAAAAGGCGGGTTTAAAACTCCGGAAGAGGCTGAAAAAAGTTACTGGGAATATGAAGAACGATACCGGGAGAAACAGCGGGAATTTCAAGTTGCCTATCTGAAAAATACAGATGTAATGTTTGGAGAATATCTGAAATATTGGTTTGAGCATATTTATTCTCTGCGGATTGAGACAACTACCAGAATGTTAGGCTCCTATACCTTGTATGAGCTGATTTTGCCCAGTATGGAAACCGATGTAAAACTGAGATTTGTAACAGTAGAGTATCTGGATAAATTACTGGAGCAGGTATCAAAAATCTGTTCTTCGGCAGGTAATAAAGGAAGAGAATTGTTGAGTCTGGCATTTAAAGACGCTTTGTTTGACGGATTTATCAATTATAATCCGGTTCCGGAGACAAAGCCTTATCCGAGGACAAAACCAAAGATCAGAATATTCAGTAAAGCAAAACTGAAAATGTTCCTGCAGGCGGCCAGTAAGAACCCGTGGTATTTGGAAATTTTACTGGGATTGTTCTGCGGTCTGAGAAAAGGAGAAATCCTTGGACTCAAATTCAGCGATTTTGATTTTGAAAAACAGACAGTCAGGATCAGTCGGCAGTTAGTGGCAAATCCAAAAGTAAAAGAAGGATTTGAAATAGAAGAATATACGGTTATCGAACGTGATCCTAAAACAGAGAACAGTTTCCGGATACTGAAAGTTCCAAAGGCGATCATGAAAGAAGTGGAACGCCGGTTACATTATGTGGAAATGAAAAAGGAATGGTATGCCGGAAATTATGAAGATCATGGATACGTCAGTTGCCGGGAGGATGGAAAGCCGAGAGGGTTAAGCTCCATGAACCAGGCATTGACAAAACTCTGTGAGAGAAATGGCCTTCCGGTTATCACTGTTCATGGCCTGCGCCATATGTTTGCGACTATATTGATCGAGAGAGGTGTTCCCCTGGTAAAGATTTCCGGATTACTAGGCCACAATTCGATTCATACCACCTATGAATATTACTGCGAGGTTATGGACGAGAAAGATAAAATCATTGCATTTATGAACGACACTTTTGTTCCAGAACGGACAGGAACGGAGGGGTAGCATGAAAAAATTTGATTTTAAGAAATATGCAGAATATAAAGTGTATTCTGTTACGACCATAAAGAAAGGCTATGGGTTCCGAGTCCTGTTGAAATTTGCAGATGGAACGGAAAAGACAAAACAGCATTCTGGATTCAGCAGTGAGAGAGCGGCAAATACAGAACGGGATGAAGTGGTTGGACAGCTTCACGAAGGAACCTATATTGTTTACGACAGGATTAAAGTTGCAGACTTCATGGGGTTCTGGCTGGAGGAAATTATGCGCCCCAGGATAGCTGATAACAGCTATAATGGCTATAAAAATGTGGTTTACAACTATGTGAATCCGCAGTTGGGAAAAATGTATATGGCAACTCTGAACCAGGGATATATCAGAAAACTATATAATACCATTGCGGCAAAACATGAATCTATCGCACGACTGGCGAAAACAGTCATGAATACAGCACTGGCTTATGCGAAATCGAAGAATGTAATAGCGGTAAATCCAGCGGAGGGGGTTCCGCTGCCAAAGAAGATTAAAAAGAAGGCATACCGTGTATTAAAGATAGATGTAAGCAAGACACTGACGCTCCCGCAGGTATTTCAGTTAATAGAGGCGAGCAAAGAGACGCCGATCCATATGCAGATCTTATTTGCAGTTCTGATGGGCCTGCGGCGTGGAGAGATCAATGGGTTGAAATACAGTGATGTAGACTATATCAACCGCACATTGAAAATACAGAGGCAGTTGGGGAAAAAGCCAAATTCCAAAGCGGAAGATGTACCGCCTAAAATGCTTACAAAACAGGAAATCAAGCCAAAAACTCCGTCCAGTATAAGGGAGATCCCTATTCCAGACTATGTGTTTGAGGCGATTCTGGAACAGCGCCGGATTTATGAGAAGAATCGCAGGCGAAGAAGTAAAGAGTTCCGTGACTGGGATTACATCTGTTGTTCCACCTATGGAAATCCAAGAAGTAAAAGTTATCATCAGAAATATTATAAAGAACTGCTTGCTTCTTTAGGACTTCCGGATATTCATTTCCATCAGTTGAGAAATACATATACGACCATTCTTTTGAAACATGACTTTAATATCAAAGGAATATCGCATATGTTAGGGCATTCAAAAGAGATTATATCAGCGGACGTTTATGGGGATACCGCTGAAATCATTGAAGATTGCTTATATGCTATCGAACCATTCATGGAAGAAGTTCTTCCGGAAAGCCGAGAAGAGAAATACTATGATTACTCCGATCTGAAGGAAATAGACGAGGCAGCCGAGGAATATTTAATGGCGGCATGACAACAATATAAGGAAGAAAGTATGAAAAAGTACAGATGTACCACTCGAACATTTGTACTTTTTTTACTTTTCGTCCTATATACTTTTATCATTATCTTTGCTATAATGTCCGAAAGGGCAGAGCCAGATATATGCAAAGCAGACTGTCATGCTTGCATGAACAGTCGGCCTTGCATATATCTGGCGAGCGAAGCGACCGAGGAAAACCGGAGGTTTTTCGAGGTGCTTTGCCCGCTAAGGTTATCTTGTGCTATTTAGTCCTCAAAAAAGTGTTTTCCTAAAGGATACTTCGTAATGTGACTTTTGCCTTTCTGGATTCGTAATGGAGTCCTATAAGGCTATTATTTTGCCATTTTCGTTACGAATGAATTTTTTGAGGGTGGCTGATATTGAACGTATCAAAAGTCACAAAGGAGAGATTTTGCTATGGATAAATTCGTTTTAAAGGCCCCGTATCAGCCCACAGGCGATCAGCCGCAGGCAATCGAGGCGCTTGTAAAAGGGTTCAAGGAAGGCAATCAATGCCAGACTTTACTGGGGGTTACGGGTTCTGGAAAGACGTTTACGATGGCCAACGTGATCGAGCAGTTGCAGAAACCCACACTGGTCATCGCCCATAATAAAACACTGGCCGCTCAGTTGTACGGAGAATTCAAGGAGATGTTCCCTGATAACGCGGTGGAATATTTTGTCTCCTACTACGACTACTATCAGCCGGAGGCATATGTTCCCTCATCGGATACTTATATTGCCAAAGATTCCTCCATCAATGATGAAATTGACAAGCTGCGCCTGTCGGCGACAGCGGCGCTTTCGGAACGGCGGGATGTGATCATTGTATCCAGTGTATCCTGCATTTATGGAATCGGAAGCCCGAAAGACTATAAGAACATGATCATTTCTCTGCGTCCGGGAATGGAGAGAGACCGGGATGATCTGCTGAGAAGGCTGGTGGATATCCAATATGACAGAAATGAGATGGATTTTCACCGGGGCACCTTCCGCGTGCGGGGAGATGTGGTTGAGATTTTTCCGGCGGATGCCACGGATAAGGCTTACCGGGTAGAATTCTTTGGAGATGAGATTGACAGAATTGTGGAAATTGATACGCTGACCGGTGAAATTCTGCGGGAAATGAACCATGTGGCCATTTTTCCTGCTTCCCACTACGTGGTTCCCATGGAGCAGATCCTGCGGGCATCAAAGGATATTGAAAAAGAGCTGGAGGAGCAGGTGCGTTTTTTCAAAAGCGAAGACAAGCTACTGGAAGCACAGAGAATCCAGGAGCGAACCAATTTTGATATTGAAATGCTGAAAGAAACCGGTTTCTGTTCCGGCATAGAGAATTATTCCCGCCATCTGGCGGGCCTAAAGCCCGGACAGCCGCCTTATACGCTGATGGATTACTTCGGAGATGATTATCTGCTGATTATCGATGAATCTCACAAAACGGTTCCCCAGATCAGAGGCATGTTCGCGGGCGATCAGTCCAGAAAAACAACGCTGGTGGATTACGGTTTCCGACTGCCATCCGCAAAGGACAACCGTCCCCTTAATTTTACAGAGTTTGAACAGCATATTGATCAGGTGATGTTTGTGTCCGCTACACCGGGAGAGTATGAGGAAGAACATGAAATGCTCAGAGCGGAGCAGATTATCCGTCCCACGGGTCTTCTGGATCCGGAGGTGGAAGTACGGCCGGTGGAAGGACAGATCGATGATCTGGTCTCAGAGGTATATAAAGAGACGGAAAAGCATCATAAAGTGCTGATTACCACTCTTACCAAACGGATGGCGGAGGATCTTACCGATTATATGAAAAATCTGGGAATCCGCGTAAAATACCTGCATTCGGATATTGATACGCTGGAGCGGACGGAAATTATCCGGGATATGCGGCTGGATGTCTTTGACGTTCTGGTGGGCATCAACCTGCTCCGTGAGGGGCTTGACATTCCGGAAATCACGCTGGTGGCCATACTGGATGCGGATAAAGAAGGATTCCTGCGTTCGGAAACGTCACTGATACAGACCATCGGGCGCGCGGCCAGAAATGCGGAGGGGCGGGTTATCATGTATGCCGATACGGTCACGGATTCCATGCGGGTAGCCATTGATGAAACCATGCGTCGGCGCCGGCTGCAGGCTGCCTATAATGAAGAACATGGAATTACTCCTCAGACAATAAAAAAGGCGGTGAGGGATCTGATCAGTATTTCGAAAGAAGTCGCCAGAACAGAGAAGGAGATGGAAAAAGATCCTGAGTCCATGAGCGAAGATGAACTGAAGAAACTGGTTGCCCAGGTGGAAAAACAGATGAGAAAGGCGGCAGCAGATCTGAATTTTGAGATGGCAGCAGAGCTGAGGGATAAAATGATTGAACTTAAGAAAAATCTGTCCGATTTGCAAAAATAGTAGTTGACAGGCAGTATGTCCATATGATAAAGTTACAGGGTATGAAAAACAAAGAAGAGTATCCACTCTCACCTTAGCACAAGTGAGTGACTACGGTTAATATTAGTAATAATTAATAAGCGGAATTATTATGTGATATGAATAAGTGGATAGTCTGTCTATCTACTTATTTTTTTATGGAGGTGCACTACAATTAGCGATTTAATGATTAATGAGCAGATTCGCGACCGGGAAGTGCGGCTGATTGGCGCGAATGGGGAACAGATAGGGATCATGTCATCCAAAGAAGCGTATAACATTGCTGTGGAAGCAGGGCTGGATCTGGTGAAGATTGCACCGACTGCAAAACCGCCGGTGTGCAAGATTGTTGATTACGGAAAATTTAAGTATGAACAGGCCAGAAAAGAGAAAGAGGCCAGAAGAAAGCAGAAAACGATCGAAGTGAAAGAGATTCGTCTTTCACCCAATATTGATACCAATGATTTAAACACCAAAATCAGCGCAGCCAGGAAATTCATTTCCAAAGGGGACCGTGTAAAGATTACGCTGCGGTTCCGGGGAAGAGAAATGGCTCATATGAACAACAGCAAATACATTCTGGATGATTTTGCGGAAAAACTGTCTGATATTGCTGTGGTAGAAAAAGCACCGAAAGTGGAAGGCAGAAGCATGACGATGTTCCTAAGCGAAAAACGTCAGTAAAAACATATATTTCAAGGAGGAATACAAAATGCCAAAAATTAAAACAAGCAGAGCTGCTGCAAAGCGTTTCAAAAAAACAGGAACAGGTAAATTAGTTAGAAATAAAGCTTACAAAAGCCATATCTTGACCAAAAAATCTC
>JBMNRA010000071.1:0-13075 GCA_050944415.1 Ruminococcus sp. | reverse complement strand
CTTCAATCCCTGGATATACAGCTAAGAAGGTAATCTGGTTTAATGCACACCTAGGAAATATATAAATGATGAAACGCAAAGGGATACTTCTATATTTTTTCAACTTAAAGTATCTTGACGCTATCATCTGATTTATGCATATTGCATTGTCAATTGGCATATGCTATAATGCCAATAGGCAAAAAAGAGATTATAAGTCCACTGGACAAAGAACGAATCCCCCGGCCGTGCTGCAACACAGTCGAGGGATTCTTCTTTACTTTTATAGTGGCAAAGCACCCACTAGGCTATTTGTTCTCCTTATGATCGCGATCTAACCATTTGATGATGTAGTGGCAGGAGGCTACACCAGCCATAACAGCGATCAAAAAAGAGATTATACTATCCACTGTACTCACCTCTTCCCGTTGTCGGGTTTCGGTAGGACAACGACACTATTATATCGCAATTGATATATTACGGTAACCAAAGTCTAAGATTATGCAAGGATATGATTTTCATCAATTTGAAGAAAGAAAAGAAACTTGCATTTCATCTATTTTTTTGGATTCACAAATGCCCATAAATAAAGGTATATATAAAACAAAGGTGTAAAGCTCGTTTTTTAAGCCTTTCACCCAGTCTTATCATAGAAGAATCTTATTTACAGACTTTTCTTCAAAGTTTCGATTATTGGTCTGACCTGGGATAATGTGGATATGAAAAAAAGAATGATTCATATAGACCACGCAATATTATACCGGAAAAAGGATGGCAAGATGCAGTTTTATGCCAGTACGACAAAATCGGAAAGCGGCGTGCGCACCATCCCCATGACACAGGAAGTGTATGAATGTATGTGTGAGCTGCAGAAAGAACGGTTCCTGTATCCTTCAACCTGTGAAATAGACGGATATAAAAATTTTGTTTTTACATCAGGTAAAGGTAAGTCGCTGTACCCGTATGGCAGAAGCAGGAGTGGATATTAAAACAATGCAGCAGGTCATGGGACACAGTGATACCAAGATGATTCTGAGAATTTATGACCATGTAACGGAAAATCGAGCAGCGGAACAGATGAAAAAGCTTGATTCCATGCGGTCTGCAGCCAGTTGAGTTTACGACAAATTTACGACAAATGAGCGGATTTTTATGCGGATTTATGCGGTTCTATGCGAAATCCACAGGAGAAAAGAGACAAAAAACCGAAAAAAATTGTTGAAAACTCCCAAAATACCCCTTGTATAATTGTAAATAATGTGCTATTCTGAATACAGTTAAAAAAGATGTTCTTCAGGGCGGGGTGAAAGTCCCCACCGGCGGTAAGTCTGTAAGTAAAAAACGGATAAGCCCGCGAGCCGTAAGGCAGGATCCGGTGAGATTCCGGGGCCGACAGTATAGTCTGGATGGAAGAAGAAAGTATAGTGTGTGCAAGAAATGAGATGGAGCTGCCGTCTCATAATATACTGCATGATTTCGTCCTGTATGAACTATGTTTGTACAGGACTTTTTTGTGCGCTAAGCCCGGCGGGCGAAAGATCATCTTTCGCCTGTCCGGTTTGGAAATTTGTAATGAAGAAGGTAACGGTATGAAGGCAGAAGAGTATATGCGCAGAGCGATTGCTCTGGCTGAGAAAGCCAGAGGTTTTACCAGTCCCAACCCTATGGTGGGAGCAGTGATCGTCAAAGACGGAAAGATCATCGGAGAAGGATATCATGAACGGTGCGGCGAACTCCATGCGGAACGCAATGCCCTGGCGTCCTGCAAGGAATCTGCGAAGGGCGCTCAGATGTATGTGACTTTGGAGCCATGTTGTCATTATGGAAAGACACCGCCCTGCACGGAGGCGATTATTGAAGCAGGCATTGGAAAAGTAATTATTGGTTCCAGAGATCCCAATCCGAAAGTGGCCGGAAAAGGCGTTAAGATTTTAAGAGAAGCAGGGATAGAAGTTCAGGAAGATTTCTTAAGAGATGAGTGTGATGCGGTCAATCCGGTATTTTTTCAGTATATTACGACGGGAATGCCTTATCTGGTTCTGAAATATGCCATGACAGCCGATGGGAAGATTGCGTCATGGACAGGAAAGTCACAGTGGATTACCGGAGGGGAAGCGCGGAATCATGTTCACCAGCTGCGCCATTATTACAGAGGAATTATGGTAGGAATCGGAACAGTTCTGGCGGATGATCCTATGCTGAACTGCAGGATAGAAGGACTTCGTTCACCGGTTCGGATTGTCTGTGACAGTAGTCTCAGAATTCCTCTGGACAGCCGTCTGTGCCGGAGCGCCGGAGAGTATCCGTTAATTATCGCCTGTGCCGAAGAAGAAGAATATAAGAAAAAAGAGCTGGAGAAAATGGGAGCAGAAGTTCTGTGCTTCCCCGATGGAAATGGACAGGTGGATCTTTCGAAGCTTTTAAAAGAGCTGGGAAGAAGAGAGATTGACAGCGTTCTGGTGGAAGGCGGGGCTGTTCTGAACAGCGCAGTAGTACAGACGGGACTGGTCAGAAAATGCTGCGTTTATATCGGCGGAAAAATACTGGGAGGCGAAAATGCAAAAGGGCCGGTAGGAGGCCGGGGTGCGGAAGAACCTGATAAAGGACTGCAGCTTGTGAATCCGACTGTAACAGTATTTGGAAATGATGTGCTGCTGGAATATGATGTAAAACAGTAAGAAAGGATGAGTACTTTGTTTACCGGAATTGTGGAAGAGGTGGGAAAAGTAAAGCAGGTGGTATCCGGAAGCGCCTGGGGACAGCTTGCGGTTGCCGGAGGTAAAGTCCTGGAAGGAACGAAACTGGGCGACAGTATTGCTGTCAACGGTGTATGCCTGACGGTGACGAGAATTCAGGGAAGAGTCTTTACTGCGGATGTAATGGCGGAAACCATGAGAAGATCAAATCTCGGCAGCCTGAAATTGGGCGATCCGGTGAATCTGGAACGGGCGATGGCGGCAGACGGGCGTTTCGGTGGCCATATGGTCAGCGGTCATATCGACGGAACCGGCGTAATTTCTCAAATGAAGGAAGAGGGAAATGCCGTTTGGGTGACTGTGGATACGTCGGATGAGATTATGAGGCTGATTGTGGAGAAGGGGTCCGTTGCCATCGACGGCATCAGCCTGACGGTCGCAAAAGAGTTGAAGGGTGCTTTCCAGGTTTCCGTTATCCCGCATACAGGTGAAGAGACCACACTGCTTAAAAAGAAGCCTGGTGATGTGGTGAATCTGGAAAATGATATGGTAGGGAAATACGTTGAAAAGCTGCTGAAAAATGAAACGGAAGAAAATGACAGCAAAGGACTGACTTTGGATTTTCTTAGACAGCATGGATTTTAAGGAGGCGTTAATATGAAATATAACACGATTGAAGAAGCGCTGGAGGCGCTGAAAGCAGGCAAAGTAATACTGGTGACCGATGATCCGGATCGGGAAAATGAAGGTGATATGATCTGTGCCGCTGAATTTGCTACACAGGCTAATGTGAATTTCATGGCGACTTATGCAAAGGGACTGATCTGCATGCCGATGTGCAGACAGCTGGCACAGAAGCTGGGACTTCCTCAGATGGTAGAAGAAAATACAGATAATCACTGTACGGCTTTTACCGTATCCATTGATCATGTAGATACGACTACGGGAATTTCCGCAGCGGAGCGTTCTGTTACTGCCATGAAATGTGTGGAAGAGGATGCAAAGCCTTCAGATTTCAGAAGACCGGGACACATGTTTCCGTTGGTGTCTAAAAAAGGCGGTGTACTGGAGAGGGGAGGTCATACGGAGGCTACGGTTGATCTGATGCGGCTGGCCGGTTTGAAAGAGTGCGGGCTGTGCTGCGAGGTAATGGCGGAAGACGGGACAATGATGAAGACGCCGCAGCTGTGGGAAATGGCTGAAAAATTCGGCCTTGTATTTATTACGATAAAAGAACTTCAGGATTACTGCCGTCTTCATGAAAACCATGTGATTCAGGAGGCATGTGCGAAACTGCCCACAAAATACGGGGATTTCCAGATTTACGGGTATGTCAATGATATTACAGGAGAACATCATGTAGCTCTGGTGAAGGGAGAAATCGGAGACGGGGAAGATGTGTTATGCCGTGTTCATTCGGAATGCTTAACCGGTGACGTCTTCGGTTCCGCGCGCTGCGACTGCGGACAGCAGCTGGAGGCCGCCATGAAGCAGATTCAGGCGGAAGGCCGGGGAATTCTTCTTTATATGCGGCAGGAGGGCCGTGGAATCGGACTGATTAATAAGCTGAAAGCCTATGAACTTCAGGAACATGGAAGGGATACCGTACAGGCGAATCTGGAGCTGGGATTTGCTCCGGATCTGAGAGAATACTGGGTCGGCGCGCAGATCCTGCGGGATATGGGAGTAAAATCCCTTCGGCTTCTGACCAATAATCCCAGTAAGGTTTACGGCCTGAAAGGATTCGGGCTGGAAATCAAGGAACGGGTGCCTATTGAAATAGAACCGCAGAAATATGATAAATTTTATCTTAAAACCAAACAGGAAAAGATGGGACACATTTTTAATAAAATTACATTCTGAAATAATATTTGAAAGAAAACAAAGAACGGCAAGGAGGAAATCAACATGGGAATCAAAGTAATGGAAGGAAAAGTAATCGGACAGGATATGAAAATCGGAATCGTGGCTGCGCGGTTTAACGAGTTCATCGTCAGCAAGCTGCTTTCAGGAGCAGTGGACGGTCTGGTTCGTCACGGAGTGAACGAAGAGGATATTACAGCGGCCTGGGTGCCAGGCGCTTTTGAGATTCCTCTGATGGCGGAAAAAATGGCGCAGTCAGGAAAGTATGATGCGATTATCTGCGTAGGAGCTGTCATCAGAGGAGCAACCAGCCATTACGACTATGTATGCAACGAAGTTTCCAAAGGCATTGCTCAGGTGGGGCTGCAGTCCGGCATACCGGTGCTCTTCGGCGTGGTTACTACGGAAAATATTGAACAGGCTATTGAACGGGCGGGAACCAAAGCTGGAAACAAAGGATATGACTGTGCCCTTTCTGCTATTGAGATGGTTAATCTGATGAGGCAGGTTTAATTCATATGCGTGATTACATCATCCTGGACTATGACGGTACGCTACACGATACCATGAGAATCTATAAAAAAGCTTTCCTGGAAGTGTATGAATGGCTGACAGCGGAAGGCAAAGCCAGAAGGCGGGAGTTTGACGACAGTCAGATTTCCCGCTGGCTTGGTTATAACAGCAAAGAAATGTGGAACACTTTTATGCCGGAGCTGGAAGAAGAATATAAAACAGAAGCCAGCAGAAGAATCGGAGTATCCATGGTGGAACAGGTGAAAAATGGAGAAGCAGCTCTTTATCCCGGAGCCCAAAAAGCGCTGCAGGAATTGAAAGATGAAGGAAACCATCTGATTTTTCTGAGTAACTGCAAGGAACAGTACCGGGATATCCATCGTCAGTATTTCGAGTTGGATCGTTTTTTCGATGATTTTTACTGCTGTGAAACTTATGGTTTTATTCCCAAAGGTGAAATTATCCCTCATATTCTGAGGGAACATCCCGGAGATTATCTGTCGATCGGAGACCGCAGATCGGATTATGAGGCATCAAGAGAAAATGATATTCCCTTTATTGCCTGTCTGTACGGTTTCGGTTCGAGAGAAGAATATGAGCATGCGGATGAATTTGCTGACGATGTGAGCAGACTTCCTGAGCTGGTGCGTTCACTCAGGACTGTTAAAAATAGCCAAAAAAACAATGGAAAATATGGTGAATAATTTTACTAAAAAATCGTTGTAAATCTGATTTTTATGTGCTATTATAACAATATCAAGAATGCGTACACGAGCACGCGGCAGAAGGAACTTGATTTTCATATCAATATTTTTCATGTAAAGGAGAGGAAACTATGACGTCAAAAGAAAGAGTAAAAACAGCGTTTGAACACAAACAGCCAGATAAAGTGCCGGTAGACTTCGGTGGAATGTGCTGTTCTATGATTAATGCCATCGTTGTAAAACAGCTGAGAGAATACTATGGACTGGAGAATCGTCCTCCGAAGATCAATGATATGTCAACAATGACAGCTTTTGTAGAGCCGGATCTGGCAGACTGCATGGGATGTGATGTACAGCAGCTGTATAACTATGGCGATACATACGGACATATCAATACAGACTGGAAAGAATGGACATACCGTGGAGAAACAGTGCTGATTCCGAGCAATGCAGTTGTTCATGATGACGGAAAAGGCGGATACTATGTATATCCTCAGGGTGATGACACATGTGCGCCCAGCGGACATATGCCTGCCAATGGATTCTACTTCGATAACCTGACACGTACACCGGAATTTGATGAAGATGAAGCGAATCCTGATGACAATGTTGAGGATTATATGCTGATTTCTGATGATCAGATTGCATATCACAAAAAAGTTCTGGAAGAGGTAAAAGGATATAACCGTGCTATCCAGGTTGGACCCGGTTACTTCGGGCTGGGTGATGCCAACAATATTCCCGGACCAAACCTGAAGAACCCGAAAGGTATCCGTGATATCTCTGAATGGTATATGGCTCCTCTTCTGTATCCGGATTACGTACATGAGGTATTTGAAAAAGGTACGGATATCGCAATTGAAAACTTCAAAAAATATTGGGATGCATTCGGATCAGATATCGATGTGTTCTTCCTGTGCGGAACTGACTTCGGAACACAGAGAGGTCCTTTCATCGATCCGGAAGTATTCAAAGAGTTCTATATGCCGTATTATAAAAAAATGAATGACTGGATTCATCAGAATACAACATGGAAAACATTGAAACACTGCTGCGGAGGTATTTTCCCGATTCTGCCGTATCTGATCGAAGGCGGATTTGATGCTATCAATCCGGTACAGTGCTCTGCGGAAGGAATGGATCCTCAGAGACTGAAAGATACCTACGGAAAAGACATTGTATTCTGGGGCGGCGGAGTAGACACACAGAAAGTTCTCCCCTTCGGAACTCCGGAAGAAGTTCGCGAACAGGTTCTGGAAAGACTGGATATTTTCTCAAAAGATGGCGGCTATGTATGCAATACCATTCATAATATTCAGGCTAACACCCCCGTTCCGAATATCGTTGCCATGGTTGAGGCAATCAAGGAATTTAACGGCGACAAATAATTTGCATATACACAAAGAAAAAGGCTGGTTCTGTTTTGGAGCCAGTCTTTTTCTTTGTGTATTTTAAATTTTTCTCTTGACAGAATGGGAACACAAGTGTATTATTGTATTAAGTTAATAATACAGTAATACAAAAGGAGGTCTAAGAATGTCATGGGTTTTAGATTCAGGGCGGTCAATATATCTTCAGATTGTGGAGAAAATAGAACTGGAAATTGTTTCAGGGAAGTATAAACCGGGCGATAAGATACCATCGGTACGTGAACTGGCAGTGGAAGCGGGGGTCAACCCCAATACAATGCAGAAAGCAATGGTGGAGCTGGAACGGTATGGTCTGGTACACTCGGAGAGAACCAGCGGACGATTTATTACAGAGGATGAGACTATGATTATGGAGATAAGAAAAGATCTGGCCAGAAAGCAGATTCAGGAATTTATGGAAAGAATGAAAAAAATGGGATTTGACGGAGAAGAAATCATGGCGCTTCTTCGGAAAACAATGGAGGAGGAAAAGATATGAGTGCAATTCTGGAATGCAAGGGACTTTCAAAATCCTACGGCGGGTTTCAAGCGCTGGATCATGTGGATCTGACATTGGAACCGGGAAAGATCATTGGACTTCTGGGGCCGAACGGAAGTGGGAAAACTACATTTTTGAAATTGATTAATCAATTACTGGTTCCGGATGAAGGAACGATACTGATTGACGGAAATGTACCGGGAGTGGAAACGAAAAGTGTAATATCTTATCTGCCGGAAAGAACTTATCTGGATGAAAATCAGAAAATATCGGAAACGCTGGATTTCTTTGGGGATTTCTATACGGACTTCGACAGAAGCCGGGCTGTTCAGATGTTGGAAAAGTTAAATATACGTCCGGAGGCCCGAATCAAAACTTTATCAAAAGGTACCAGAGAAAAAGTACAGCTGATACTGGTAATGAGCAGGAAGGCAAAGCTATACTGTCTGGATGAACCGATTGCCGGTGTGGATCCGGCGGCCAGGGATTATATCTTAAATACAATTATTAATAACTATGACGCCGATGCCACAATAATCATCTCAACACATCTGATCGCGGATATTGAAAATGTTCTGGATGAAGTAATTTTTATTCAGAATGGGCGGATCCGCCTTTATTCAGATGTGGACTCAATCCGTGTTGATAAAGGGATGTCTATAGACGGATATTTCAGGGAGGTATTCAGATGTTAAAAAAATTGTTTAAATATGAATGGAAAGCTTCCGCCAGAGTGATGCTTGTACTGTATGGAATAGTTATTCTTTTTACGCTGCTTTCCAGACTTCTTATGGAAGTCAGCGGCATCAGAAGCGGAGATGGAAGTCTTCCGATAGTGGAAACTATTTCAGCCCTTATCCTGATGATCAGTGTCGTATTAATCGGGAGTTCTGTTATTTTTACCTGGATTTTTATTGCCTATCGATTTTATAAAAGCGTATTTACGGAGCAGGGCTATCTGACAAATACACTGCCGGTAACACAGCAGCAGATTATTATCGCGAAGGGGCTTACCGGAGTTATCTGGCAGGTAATTAACTGGCTGGTAGTAGTGGCGGCTTTTCTTATCATGGCAGCGGATGGAAATGATTTTGTGGGATTCTTTAAAATATTCCCGGAAATCTTCCGGATGTTCACAATCAGAGACATTGCCTTATCCGTATGGCTGATCCTGTTTATCATTATTGCATCGCCTTTTACAATGGTTCTGGAGATGTATATGTGCATTGCTGTAGGCAATCTGCTGAGTGGACATAAAGTCCTGGGAGCGGTAGGAACGTATGCAGGCCTTTATGTGGTGCAGTGCATTATAGGTGTTATTGTGATGGTATGCAGCGGACTGCAGTATTTATCCGTAGAATACACAGGGAATACCGTAGAGATGCAATCCCGGCTGCAGCATCAGCTGCTCAGTACCTTGAATATCAATCTGGCAGCAGCCCTTATTGTCAGTCTGGCTTTTATAGCAATGGGGTATCTGGTTACGAAACATATTATGACGAAGAGATTGAATCTTCAGTAATTTAATATTCTGAAACAGTCAAATCACCGGAGCAGATCGTCGGATCAGATGGTCTGCATCCGGTGATTTGACTGTTTGAACAGGATATTGTCGGAATGAGGAATAATTTTGTTGACATCATGCAATAGCATTGTTATAATCAGATTAAGATATAAGTGGTACTACCACATAACCACAGAACCATCATACAAATAAACCGGTAAAGGAGATTAGATATGGGAACAGAGAAAGATTTATTAATATTGGAGAGGGCAGGGGAAGATGAAAAGTCATATTTGAATGCGGTAACACCTCCGGTTTTTATGAATTCGCTTCATGTATTTGATACGTTTGAGGAATATCATGCAGTCGATGTATTTAAAAAGAATCAGTTTTATTATGGAAGAGCCTCCAATCCCACCACCAGCATTGCGGAAGAAAAGATTGCTCAGCTTGAGCATGGCTCAAGAGCGGTTATGTTTTCCAGCGGTATGGCGGCAGCATCGGCGGCAGTTTTGGCAACGTGCAGTACAGGCAGTCATATTATTTGTATGAAGGATGTTTATCAGCCAGTGAAAAGATTTCTGAATGGTTATTGTATACCACACCTTAATATGGAGGTTACTTATTTAACAGGAACAAATTTGCAGGAAATAGAAGCTGCCATCAAAGATAGTACATCTTTAATTATTCTGGAGAGCCCGGCTACTTTTATTTTCACAGTGGTGGATTTGGAAGGGATTGCGAAGATAGCTAAGAGACATAATATCAAAACTTATATGGATAATACGTACTGTACACCTCTGTTTCAAAAACCATTGGATTTCGGCATAGATATTGTTATGCATACTCTTACCAAATACCTGGGAGGCCATAGTGATATTCTAGGAGGAGTCCTCGTTTCGAAAGATGAAGAGCTGATGAGGAAAATCATGAATCAATTTCGTGAATGGCTGGGTGGGGTAATTGGTCCGATGGAGTCATGGCTGGCAATCCGGGGCATGCGTACCTTGGATGTGCGTTTAAAACAGCATCAGCAGACCGCGCAGGCAGTGGCAGAGTTTTTGGAAAACCATCCGAAGGTAAAAAAAGTTTATTATCCTGGTCTGAAATCTCATCCTCAATATTCTCTGATTCAGAAACAGCAGAAAGGGAGTTCTGGCTTATTGAGTCTGGAATTAAAAGGTGCGCCGGAAACAGCATTGAAATTTGTGGATAATTTACAGCTGTTCAGGAAAGGATGCTCCTGGGGAGGATTTGAAAGTCTGGCAATGGTTCCTCTTTACTACGCATCACAGGAAGAACTGAATTTTCTGAAAATAGGGCGTGGATTGATTCGTATGCATTGCGGTTTGGAAGGCAGTGAAAATCTGCTGGGAGATTTGCAGCGGGCGCTTGATCTCGTAGAGGTCTAAATATATTTTAAATTAAAGGAGGTACAATATGAGAGAAGGTATGAAAAAAGCAGCGGCGTGGATGTTGGCGGGATCGCTGGCAGTGGGAATGTTATCTGGATGCCAGAAGCAGCAAGGAGAGCAGAATGATTCGGGGGGATCAGATTCTGAGGAAACAGTTTCTCTGCGATTTCTGGATACTTCTCCCAGTGATGTGCGTCAGGCATACTTTGAAGATATCTTTCAACAGATAAAAGAAGATCTGGGAATTGAAATCACATATGAAAGTACGCCACTTGAAGATGCTGCTAATAAAATAATGGTTATGGCCACATCAAATTCCATGCCGGATATTGTAACTACTCAAGATAACTGGCTAGGACAATTTACTTCATCAGAGTGGATCCTTCCGTTGGATGAATATCTGGAAGGAAAAGAGGATCAGTTTGCTGATACGGTAACGAATATTGTGTGGGCTAATCAGAAAGAAATGTATGGTCATATTTATACAGTACCTGATGGGATGATGGTAAAAGGAATTTTTATCAGAAAAGACTGGTGTGAAGCAGCTGGTATTGATATTGAAAATTTAAAAGACTGGGATTATGACGATTATTTTGAAGTTATTGAAAAACTGACGAATGCGGATGAAAAACATTATGGAATGACTTATCGTGGAACGCGAGGAGCATTTGATGTAATGATGGTCTATCTGCAGGGGTTCACAGGGGGACGCACTTATGACGAGGAAGGAAACTGCCTTTTGAATTCTGAAGAGTGTTTGGAAGCTTTTGAAAAATTTACGAGCATGTATAAAGAAGGATACGCACCGGAAGAATCCATAAACTGGGGATTTGTAGAAATGGTTGATAATTTCTGCGGTGGATTGACCGGAACTTTGAATAATGATTCGGAGGTTGTTATTTCCTGCCAGAACAGTATGGAAGATGACCAGTGGACAGTACTGCCGATTCCAAAGAGTACGAAAGACGGTAAAATATATAATACGGTGAATGCTCCGTATTCTTATACGATTTCCAAAGACTGCGAAAATCAGGAAGCGGCTTGGCAGGTAATAGAATATCTGTCTCAGCCTGAAAATAATATTGAGTATTGTAAGCAGGTGGGAATGATTCCGGTTATGAAAGAAGTGGGAGATGATCCTTTATATGGAGAAGACGGAATCTACGCTGCCTTTGTAGAACAGTTGAATGATCCTGATCTGGTAGTACCAACAGGATACGGGCCTTTTGACAGTACGGATTTACAACAGGGACCGCTGTATGAAGAAATACAGAAATATCTTTTAGATGAACAGGATGCGAAAACGGCTCTTGATAATATCTGCGGTATGTTAGAAGAACGAATGAAGACTTACCTGGATGAAAATGAAGGGGCGGTTGTTGATACACCGAAAACGATGCAGTAATGAAGCAGGGACCGGGACGCTGCAGTGTTTGCAGCGTCCCATTGCTATAAAAGGGAGAAGTTATATGGCAGAACACAGAAAAAAGGAACCGGTTATGGTGAAAAAAGGCTGGAATTACAGGAAAAAAATGATGGAACCTTATGCGCTTTTGATGCCTGTGCTGATTTTGCTGTTAATTGTTTTTGCTGTTCCATTGGTCAACAGTTTCATCATGGCTTTTCAAAGATACAGATTGGGGTCGCCGGATATTTATTTTAATGGTCTTGAAAATTTTCAGAAATTGTTTGCGGATGATGATCTTGGTTTGATTATAAAAAATACATTGATTTACGTTATATGTTCTGTGGCAGGGCAGTTTCTGCTGGGCATGACGCTGGCGCTGGCGCTCTGGAAAAAGTTCAGGGGGAGAGGTATCTATCAGTCAGTTGTATTTCTGCCGTGGGCATTTTCAGCATTTGTTGTCGGACTTATGTTTCGCTGGTCGTTCAATGGCGAATACGGTGTGGTCAACGATCTGCTCATGAAGCTGGGAATCATTGATGACAATATTGCATGGCTGGGGACACCAGGGTATTCGCTGTTTGTTATTATACTGGCCATGATCTGGATAGGAGTTCCCTTTTTCGCCATAATGATACTGGCGGCACTACAGTCAATACCGGAAGATGTTTATGAAGCAGCCAGTATTGATGGAGCCGGAGCGGTAAAAAAATTTTTTAAAATAACCGTTCCATATATTAAACCGACAATTATTATGACTTTGCTGCTGAGAACGATCTGGATACTGAATTCCTTTGATCTGATTGTGGTGATTACCAACGGAGGACCGGCGAATTATTCTATGACTCTGCCGGCTTACATGTATACAAGGGCATTTTCCGGATACGATTTTGGATTTGCATCAGCCATCGGTGTTCTTCTTATGACGGCATTGATGTTATATACACTGATTTTTCTGAAAGTAACAAATTATGAGGAGGGGATGTAATGAGCAATAGAGGAAAAAAGCGGATAGTTACAGGTCTCAGGGTTGTCATATTGATCTTTTTCCTGTTGTTTGTAATGCTGCCGATTTACTGGATGGCTAT
>JBMNRA010000070.1:0-13138 GCA_050944415.1 Ruminococcus sp. | reverse complement strand
CAATAATGCGATAGAATTTGGAGTTAGATATATATTATGAAGAATTTATTTACAATTGGAGAAATGGCACAGCTTTTTAACCTGAACACGAAAACTCTGCGGTATTACCATGAAATCGGTCTGCTGGTCCCTGAGGAAACGGATAAACGTACCGGATACCGCTATTATTCCACCCGCCAGTTTGAAAGACTGAATACCATTCTTTATCTCAGGGCGCTTCAGATTCCGCTGGAAAATATCGCGCTGTTTTTTCGCTCCAAAGACAGGGATACCATGATTAATCTTTTAAAAGAGCAGCAACAAAAAATCAGAAAAACAATTCAGGACATGTTGAAAATTGAAAAAAAACTGGATGTGAGACTTCAGCAGCTGACAGAAGCTTCCCGAAAGAAAACGGGAATAATTGAAGAAAAGTGTCTGGGAGAACGTCACATTATTTATTTAAAAAAAGAAATACCGGTAACGGATGACCTGGAATACCCTATCCGGGAGCTGGAAAAAATAGGTCATTTTCAGTCCAGTGTCTTTCTGGGCAAGATTGGCGTGTCAATCGACAGATCTTCTCTTCTCTCCCATGATTTTTCTGCCTTTTCCGGAATATTCATACTGACCGAACAAGAGGAAGAACTTTGTCCGGAAACTGCTCTTGCTCCCGGATTATGGCTCACCCTATGCTTTTCCGGCACACATACCCAGGCGGAACCTTATTATCATAAACTCCTGTCTTACATCGACCGGGAAGAACTGACCGTTTCCGGCGATGCTGTAGAAATTACACTGATTGACTATGGCATGACAGATAACACAGAACAGTTCATGACAGAAATTCAGATTCCTGTAGGCCGTAAAATTTCTTGACCTTCCAGTAACTGGAAGGTTTATACTTCAAATGATCACAAATCAGGAGGAAATCAATGATAGGAACCATTGTCAATACAGGAACTATTCTGGCAGGCAGCCTTCTGGGCAGCGTCTTAAAAAAAGGAATTAAGGAAAAATACCAGGGAGCTTTATACACCGCCATGGGCCTTGCGGCCGTTGGTCTGGGCATTAATTCTGTCGTTTCCAATATGTCTGAAAGCCAGTACCCCGTACTTTTTATCGTCAGTCTGGCTGTTGGCAGCCTGCTGGGAACAATCTTGAATATTGATGGAAAATTTCAGGGGCTGATGGGACGCCTTGGAAAATCAGAACTCGGAAAAGGACTGTCAACCGGAATTCTTCTCTACTGCATTGGAAGTCTTTCCATTCTTGGCCCTATGCAGAGCGCCTTATACGGAGATCACACCTATCTTTTTACCAATGCTACCCTTGATTTTGTAACTTCAACGGTTCTGGCATCTACCTATGGTGTGGGTATGGCTATTGCAGCTCCGGTTCTGTTCTGCTGGCAGGGAGCAATATACCTGGGCGCTTCCTATCTGCAGAACTTTCTCACCGATTCACTGATGTCGGAAATTACAATTGTGGGCGGATTTCTGATTGCCGCTTCCGGACTGTCCATCTTAAATATCAAAGACTGTAAAACACTGAATATGCTGCCGTCTTTACTGGTTCCCATTATATTTTTTTTAATTCTTCATATTTTTTAAACTCATTTCCAGGACGAACTTAAGATCCAGTTTCCACAGTAAATCCATACAGGGAACAACCGCAATACCAAACCCCTGAGCCACAAGACCGGCAATTACCTGATCTTCCTCTGTTTCATAGGAGATACGCGGCCGCCCATCTAACTTTTGAAACATGCGGTCTATAACATCACGCATTCCCGATCCCCGGGAAAAGAAAATCTGCTGGTATGGAAGTGTATCTCCCAGTGAAACGGATGAAAAAGAAGCAAGGGGATGCTCCTTCGGAACAATTACTACCAGTTTCTGTTTCTGTATGGGAATGGATATAAAATTTCTTTCTTCAAAATCTCAGCCTTATGCTTCTGAGAAAACGGTTTGTCCCGGAATATCTGTTCAGTTTCGTCGTCGGATTTATTTTCGGATGGCTGCTCGATCTCCATGAGTGCTGGATTCAGATTCTGCCTCATGGTTTTCCATGGAACGCCGCATACTTTCTCATCAGTTACTTTCTCATTTGTACGGGAATTATCGGTATCTGGATGGATAAAAGATTTCGCTTTGTTACTTCAGTCAAAAAAGTGCTCAGAGGTATACATAATTAGATTATGTATACCTCTGAATTTTATTTATGTTCCATTGAATAATAAGGAATACATATATGCGTTCCCTGCTTTACCGTATTATCCGACAGATGATTGATCTTTTTAACTTCCGCTATATATTCGTTAATATCAGAATACTCATCTGTCATATGTTCTTTTGCAATACTCCAGAGACTGTCTCCCGTTTCTATATAATAACTTTTATAATATTTATACGTAATCCTGGAAAGATCACTTTCAGCGCCGATTTTTCTGGCGCTGTTCTGTATCATAAAACCGGTACAGAACAGAAAACATAGAAATGTAATAATCAGCTGTATCCTTCTCCTGTTTCGCGTATTCTTTCTTCTTCTCATACCTGTCTGCCTCCCCTTCAAAAGAAAACACACGGAATGTGTTTCATCTTTCAGTGACACAGGCATTTCTGTCTTTTCGCTTAGTGCATCTGTCACTCGAAGCGGAGAAATGCCTGTTTACAGAAAACAAATGTTCCCAAACGTTTGTTCTGTTTATATTATATATGCGAACATTTGTTTTGTCAACATTATTTTCGAACAAATATTCGGAATATATGTTTGCATTACGCGGGGATCTGTGGTAGAATCAAAATATATTTTATATGGAGGTAGTCCTATGACCTACGGAAAAATCAGCAGAAAACAGCAGGAAATCCTGGATTATATAAAAAGCGAGATCTTATCCAAAGGGTATCCGCCTTCTGTGAGAGAGATCTGTGAAGCGGTGCAGCTGAAGTCCACCTCTTCCGTACACTCACATCTGGCATCTCTGGAGAGGAACGGATACATCCGCCGCGATCCCACCAAGCCCAGAGCCATTGAAATTCTGGATGACGTATTCAACGCAGCCAGATGTGACATGGTCAGTGTTCCCATTGTGGGCCGCGTCGCAGCAGGCGAACCTATCCTGGCGGAAGAAAATGTGGAATCCTATTTCCCTATTCCGGCGGAACACATGCCCAATTCTGACGCGTTCATTCTGGAAGTACACGGCGAAAGTATGATAAACGCCGGAATACTGGACGGAGATTACGTTCTGGTACAGAGTCAGTCTACGGCAGAAAACGGTACCATGGTTGTCGCCCTTCTGGATGACTCCGCAACGGTCAAAACCTTTTATAAAGAAAAAGGACATTTCCGCCTTCAGCCGGAAAATGACGCTATGGAACCTATTATTGTGGGAGATGAACTCCAGATTCTCGGAAAAGTGATCGGAGTCATGCGTTTTATGGATCATTAATCATCAGTCAGGAAGCCGCTTTCCTTTCACACAAAATTTACCTGAGAACAGGCCCGGAACCGTATTTAAACATTGGGTTCCGGGCCTGTTCCTGCATGATATCTATATATCATAATATGCGACAGAATAATCAATGGTAAAGAAAATCGAGGCAAAAGAAAAAGCCAGCATTTAATACCGGCTTTTCACAGTAAATTCAGTTCTTTTCTCATCCATATATGAGGGCAGTCTTCATCAAAATCCGGTTCCCCGTATCTCAGATAACCCTGTTTTTCATAAAATACGGCCGCTCTCTCCTGGGCATGGAGCGCTACTGATTTCCCGCCTTCTTTTTTAATTTCCTCTTCCGCTTTTTTTAAAATGAGAGCGCCCAGCTTCCGCCCGCGGTAAGACTGTACGACAGCTATACGCCCCACAATATATTCCCCTGCCCTTTCGCTTTTGTAAAAACGGCAGACAGCCGCCGGCACACCGTGGTCATAAAGTACCATATGTCTTGCATGACGGTCCGTTTCATCAAACTCTTTCTGAAACCCCTGTTCTTTGACGAAAACATCATTTCGTATGGCCGCCCCGTCTTCAGGCAGAGAGGTATAAATGACAATATTCATTTTATGCCTCTTCCTTTAAATCCGCGACACTGACTGCTTCTCCATCCCTCCAGATCCGTTCCAGATCATAGAAAAGACGGTTTTCCTCATCAAAGATATGAATCACAATGTCTCCGTAATCCATCAGAATCCAGTTGGCATTCTGGTATCCTTCAATCTGTTTTGGCTCATATCCGGCTCTTCCCAGGATCTCTTCCGTATTGTCCGCCATTGCCTGCACCTGATTGCGGTTCGTACCACTGGCAATAATAAAATAGTCAGCCAGAATGGAAACTTTTTCAATATCTATTACTTTAATGTCCACAGCCTTCTTGTCTTCCAACGCCGCGCATGCCATCCTGGCCATCTCTTTTCCTCTGTTCATAATGTTCTCCTTTTATTCCTGATTATGAAGATTACAGTAATAGGCAAATGCACTCTCCGTTATCGGATCGATATCTCTGCCTGTGCGTTTTAAGTATTGAAGAGTATCCGATAATATCATAAACATTGCTTCATTCAGATTATCGAAAGCTGCTTTTCTCACCTGATCCAGCCGCGGAGCTTTCTTTCGTCCCGGCTCAATATAATCAGCGATATAAATAATCTTTTCCAGATCCGTCATAGCTGCTTTCCCTGTGGTATGCCAGGTAATGGCGCTCAGAATTTCCTGGTCCTTGATACCGTACTTCTTTTTTGCGACCCAGGCGCCCAGCTTTGCATGAAGTATGAAAGGATGATTCATTTCATAGTTTGTCATCTCAATACCGTTTTTCGCACAGATTTTTAACTTTTTCAGATCCGGAATACATTTTGCACTGTCATGCAGCAGACCGGCCGTCTGACACTTTTCCAGGTCACAGCCATGAACCATGCCAAGGCAGGCAGCCGTATACATCACTCCTCTGGTATGAACCAGACGGTCATGATCCAGATGCTTTTTCAGTTTCTTTTCCATTTCTTTCAAATTATAACTGGAATATGTCATATAATCCCTCTTATCCGAACTATTACTGATAAATCTGATGTTCCCGTATAAACTCTACTACGCCGTCCGGAACATAATATTTTATGGTCCGTTTTTCCCTGATCCAGGAGCGAAGCATCTGAGAAGAGATATCAATATTAAGACTGTCCAGTTTCAGAAAATCCCCCTGATACTTCAGAGCCAGCCGCTGCATCTCATAATCCAGACTCTCATCTTCCGTGTGATCCCGTGTAGCAACTACAATCCGGGCAGCACGGCATATCCGCTGCGGTTCTTTCCATGTATCAAAATTGTACAGAGAATCCGCACCGATGATAAAATAATATTCAGCCTTCTCATTCTGCTGCTTCATACGTTCCAGTGTACGGTAAGTATAGGTATAACCGTCTTCATTCATCTCAATCAAAGATAGTTCAAAATGATCATTTCCGTGAATCGCCCGGCGGACCATTTCCACACGCTCCTCATCCGAAGCACGGCCGTCTCTGTTCTTCTTATGGGGCGGATTTCCTGCAGGCATAAAAAGCACTTTGTCAAGATGGAACTGTTCAAAAGCAGTTTCACCAAGTATCAGATGACCGATATGAATGGGATCAAAGGTTCCTCCCATAATTCCGATTCTCGGTTTTTCCTTTTCACTCAACCTTTTTACTCCGCGGCAGCTCAATTTTTTTCTTGCTGCCCTTTCCTTCCCGGTAAAGAACAATTTTTTTCCCGATAACCTGAACGACTTCTGCATGCGTTCTCTCCGCAAGCACATCCGCCATGGATCTCGGATCATCCATACAGTTTTTTAATACACTGATTTTAATCAGTTCTCTCGCCTCCAGAGCCTCATCCACAGATGCGGTAACCTCCGGTGTGATACTCGCTTTCCCAATCTGCAGAATCGGATCCTCTGTCATTGCCAGTCCCTTTAAATATGCTCTCTGTTTACTTGTCATACGCTCTCCTGAAATTAATGATAATAATCAAACTCCAATCCGTACATCCGGACAGTATCTCCCTCAGCAATACCGGCCTTCTCCAGATCATCCAGAATACCGGTATCCTTTAAAAATTTCTGGAAGAAAGCAAATCCTTTTTCGGAATCCAGATTGGTATACCCCAGCATTTTTTCGATTCTGGGTCCCTCCACAATAAATACATGGGCATCCTCCGGGGAGCGCTCCACTGTATAAGGAAGGTTTTCCCGGATCAGTACATCTTCCGGGAAGAATTCCTGCTCGAAAATTACAGGTTTTTCATCCATGGAATCCAGCATATTCTGAACATAATACAGAAGTTCCTTCAGTCCCTTTCCGCTGACGGCGGATATGGGAAATACCGGAATTCCCTGGGGTTCAAATTCTTTTTTCAGCCGTTCCACCGGATCTTCCTCCGAATATACGGCATCCGTTTTATTGGCGGCTATTACCTGAGGCCTTTCCGCAATCTTTGGATTGTATGCTTTCAGCTCATCGTTGATTTTATAAAAATCTTCCACCGGATCTCTTCCTTCTGTGGAGGCTGCATCCAGCACATGAATCATTACTTTCGTTCTCTCAATATGGCGCAGAAATTCATGGCCAAGACCCACGCCTTCCGACGCTCCTTCAATCAATCCGGGAATATCCGCTATAACGAACCCGCGGCACCCTTCCAGATCCACCACACCCAGATTGGGATTGATTGTAGTAAAGTGGTAATTGGCTATTTTGGGATCCGCATTCGTCACTCTTGAAAGAAGAGTTGATTTTCCCACATTTGGAAAACCTACCAGGCCTACATCCGCTATGACTTTCAGCTCCAGCAGCACTTCCAGCTCCTGCGCCGGCTGACCCGGCTGCGCATATTTCGGCGCCTGCATAGTGGAAGTGGCGTAATGCATATTACCGTTTCCGCCTCTGCCGCCTTTCAATACCACCTGGCGTCTGTTTTCTCCGGACATATCCGCGATCACCTTTTTGCTTTCGGCGTCCATAATCACAGTTCCTTCCGGAACTTTAAGCACCAGATCCGCACCGTTTTTTCCGTGACATCTTCTCTTTTTTCCTTCTTCACCATTTTCAGCGGAAAACTTCCGCCTATGACGGTAGTCAGATAACGTATTCAAACCCTCATCCACCTGGAAAATTACATCGCCGCCTTTTCCTCCGTCGCCGCCGTCCGGCCCGCCGTTGGGCACATACAGTTCTCTTCGAAAGCTGACATGTCCGTCGCCGCCTTTTCCTGAACGGATGATAATCTTCGCTCTGTCCGCAAACATAACTTACCTCTTCTTTTTCTTTTTATGATGATAAAAGGCTTCAAACCGATGTGATTTGAAGCCTTCCAATCTACTCTGATACGGGAACGATAGAAACCTGTTTCTTATCTCTTCCTTTTCTCTGGAATCTTACAATACCGTCTGCCATTGCAAACAGAGTATCGTCTTTACCGCGTCCCACGTTCACACCTGGATGAATCTTGGTTCCACGCTGTCTGTAAAGAATATTTCCAGCTTTTACAAACTGTCCGTCAGCTCTTTTTGCGCCCAGACGTTTTGATTCGGAATCTCTTCCGTTTTTAGTGGAACCTACACCTTTTTTATGTGCAAATAACTGAAGGTTCATATTTAACATGTTCCTACACCTCCTTGGATGTTATTTTCAAATAACTGCTTCCATAATTTTGCTGAATCGTTTCAAGGCCCAGCATCAGCGAATCCATGAGAAGCTTTGACTTTTCACTGATTTTATCCGTAAAACGGAAGGCCAGAAACCCATCTCCCTGTTCGCCGGAGAAATCATCTCCCGTAAACTTTTCGATGGAGTTGACAGTATTAATCAGCAGGGCGGACACAGCGGCGCAGACAATATCGCTGCCTTCCTCTCCATAGCCCGCATGGCCTTTTGATTCAATACCGACATAATCACGATTTTTTACAAAAACTGTGATATTAACCATTGATTTTTTCAATCTTTACTTTTGTGAACTGCTGTCTGTGACCGTTCTTGTTGTGATATCCAGTTTTTCTTTTATACTTGTAGATAACAACTTTTTTTGCTTTTCCATGTTCAATAACGGAAGCAGTAACACTGGCGTTGGCTACGTCTGCTCCAACTTTCAGTCCGTCGTTGCTTACTGCAAGCACATCATCAAATGTAACAGTCTCTCCAGCTTCCGCTCCAAGTTTTTCAACTCTAATGATATCGCCTTCGGCTACTTTGTACTGTTTACCACCTGTTGCAATAATTGCGTACATATGGCACCTCCTATTATCATTACTCGCCAGATATGGTGGTTCCTCTATTGTAAACACTTAAACCTCTCTGTGCGGCATACTCAATGATAATACCATGTCGAATTTAATTCGTCAAGTTTTTCATTCTCTTTCATACGATATTTTTTTCGAACAGGCAATCGCAAGGGAACCGGGACCGATATGGCAGGCCACGCTGAGAGACAGATCGTTTACCACTATTTCGCCCATACCCGGAAACGTCTCGGCAATCTCCCGGGCGAAAATACGCGCCTCCCCCTCATTAGCCGTATGGGCAACAGCCAGATGCATCTCTTTTTTTTCAGCCGCTTCCTTAAACCGTGTGTCAAAATCCTTTTTCATGGCATCCAGCATGGTTTTCTTCGCCTGCTTCTGTCCCCGTACTTTCGCATAGGCATCCAGCCGTTCTCCCTGAATCTGAAGTACGGGCTTTAAATTCAGCACAGTTCCGATCATTGCCGCTGCAGGTGTTATCCGTCCGCCTTTTTTCAGATACTTCAAAGTATCCACCATAATATATATACTGGATTCCAGTTTTTCCCGCTCCAGGATCTCTTTGATTTCTTTCCCGGTTTTTCCCGCTTCAGCCAGTTCCAGGGCATCCATAACAGACTGTCTCTGAGTAACCGATATTCTCTGATTGTTAACCACCCACACGCGGCCGTCAAATTCTTTGGACAGCATCAGCGCTGTCTCACAGGAATTGCTCAGGCCGCTGGACATGGGGATATGCACCACTTCATCATATTCTTTCAGCAGATTTTCCCACAGTTCTATGACATCCGCAGGTGACGGCTGAGAAGTGGAAACATCAGCCCCCTCCGACAACCTCAGATAAAACTCATCCTGAGTCAGGTCAATATCTTCAAAGTGTTGAACATCATTGATAAAAAAGGGCATGGGTAAAACCCGTACTCCTATCTTTTCCGCCTCCCGCTGCGAAATACCACTGTTGCTGTCAGTCACAACAATAATTTTACTCATCTTTACCCTCCTCTCTGGCATATCTCAGTTCGTCTAACTGCTCATAAAGGGATTTACGCATTTTTTTCCGGGTAACTTCTGTAATCTGCAGCCGGGTCATATCAACTGCCTGCGCACGTATCGGATCCTCTTTTAAACGGGAAGCCAGAACATGCAGAAGCTCATCCCGATCATCCGGATTATCCATATTAATAAAATCAATAAGAATGATACCATATAAATTGCGCAGACGCAATTGCCGGGCAACCTCATTTGCCGCTTCCAGATTAATTTTCCGGTATGTTTCGGACGCTTTTTTCTTTCCGGCATATTTCCCTGTATTAACATCCACCGCCACAAATGCCTCTGTCTGCTGGATCACCAGAAATCCTCCGCTTTTCAGCCAGACTTTTTCCTTTGTTGCCTCTTCAAAAGCCCTTTCCAGTGAGTAAAGCTTATAAAGCGGAAGCATTCTGTCTTCATAAAGAACTGTCCGCTCTGATATTTCCGGCTGATATTTCCGGCAGTACTCCTGGATTTCTTCAAAAATTTCCGGAACATCCGTTACAATTTTTTCCAGTTTTTCATGTCTTATATCCCGCAGTATGGACAGATAAAAAGGCAGCGCCCGTTCAATCAATGAATAGCAGGTTCTTGTTTTCCCCTTTTCTCTTATGTCATCCATTCTGCGATACAGATAAAAAAGATCCGCAAGAATTTCTTCCTCTGATGCTTCCGCTGCATTGGTTCGAATAATGACTCCGCAGTCATCCCGCATGAAAGGCTGTACCCAGCTTTTCAGATTTTTTCTCTGATCTCTGTCCAGTTTTGATGATACGCCCAGTCCCTTCTTTTCCGCGGTAATCACCATATATTTTCCTGCCAGATTCAGATTTGATGTCACCCTGGGCGCTTTCGTTTTCAAAGCTTCCTGGCATACCTGTACCACAATCTCCGTACCTGGCTTCAGTTTTCTGCCCTCTTCCGCTTCTTCCAGGGGATAATAACAGGAAAAATTCGGCTGTATGTTTACGAAAGCTCCTTTTATCTCCGGAAGCACTCTGTCCACCATTCCAATATAAATATTCCCCAGAAGTGACCTGGATGATACGGGATGAACCTGCATTTCCACAATAACATCATCTTCCAGAACAGCCATGACAAAACATTCTTTTTTAAACAGATGCATCCTGGCAATTACAATTTTCTTATTCAATAATCTCTCCCAGACTTTCCAACGTCACAAGTTTTCTGCAGCACCCGTCTCCCACATCAGCGTAAATTTCCTGCCGGTGAATCAGCCAGGAAAAGGGCAGAACTTCTTCTCCCATATACCGGTAAAAAGCTTCCATCACCAGATCCGGTTTAAGATTTCTGGCGCTTCCGCTGGCCAGCTGCATGAACAATCTCTGGCCAACCACTTCAAACCGATAAATCATGGGCCTTATATCGGTTTCTTCCACACTGCGCTTCGTTTTTTTCAGCATCATCACAGAAGGCTGTGCCATAAATGCAGACAGTTCATTTTTATAATCCTGTTTTGGCTCCATGCCGGGACGAAAATCCACAAAATAGTCCGCTGCTGCTACCAGCGACATGCCCTTATTCTTCTTGTCCCCGGGAATTTTTCTTGCACTCAGTACCCTGACGCCTTCCACCATCACGCTGTTGAATCGACGGCCCAGTTCTGCTGTAGACATAGGCGTGTTAATTTCCATATCGAAATACTCTCCGCTGCTGGTCACACCGACACCGAGAGGATAGGCAAAGGACATAATCATGTGGGGACTGTACCCTCCGGAGAAGGCTACGTCAATGCCGGCTCTGCGGACAGCCTTCTGAAAAAACCGCATCATATCCAGATGTCCTACGTATTTCATAACACCGTTTTTTTCAAATTTAACCCTTATTTTCAACACATACACCTCCCTGCAAAGCCGCTGCGCCGCAGCCGGAACATTGTGTTCTGCAATTGGGCGTCACTTCTCCTGCCGCAGAACGCTCCCACTCTTTCCACAGAAATTTCTTTGTCACTTTAGCATCGATAAAATCCCATGGAAAAAGTTCATCTTTCAAGCGAACCCGCATGGTATAAAAGTCGGGATCCACATTCTCTTCTGAAAAAGCCTGTCTCCAGCATTCATAGTCAAAATACTCGCTCCAGGCGTCAAACATGGCTCCGTTTTCATAGGCCTTCTGTATAACCTGCGCCACTTTTCTGTCACCTCTGGCCAGAACACCTTCCAGGACCGTAACTTCCGCTTCGTGCCAGTTATACCGGATGCTTTTTTTATTTAACTGCTCCCGTATTTCATTTCTGACTGTACCGGCTCTTTCCAGATATTCCTCCTCCGGACACATGGCAGCCCATTGGAAGGGGGTAAAAGGCTTAGGTACAAAAAATGAAGTGCTGACCGTAATCTGACATTTACCTTTTCTTTTATCCTTGGGAATTTCATAATATTTTTCAGCGACCTTCTCGGCAAGATGAGCAATTGCTTTCTGATCTTCCTCTGTTTCGGTGGGAAGTCCCAGCATAAAGTAAAGCTTTACTTTTGTCCATCCGCCGGCAAATGCTTTTGCCGCGCCTTCCAGAATATCTTCCTCCGTCAGTCCTTTATTGATCACATCCCTCAGTCTCTGCGTACCCGCTTCCGGTGCAAATGTCAGAGAACTTTTTTTCACATCCTGCACCTTGCTCATTACCTCCAGAGAAAACGCATCAATTCTGAGAGAGGGAAGGGAAATGTTTACTTTGTTCTTTTCACATTCCGACAACAGAAAATCCATCAGTTCCGGAAGCTTTGAATAGTCGCTGGAACTCAGCGAGCTCAAGGAAATTTCTTCATGGCCGGTTTCTTTCAGAATAGCCCCGGCCAGTTCTTTTAGATACTCTACATCCCGCTCTCTTACCGGCCGGTAGATCATACCTGCCTGGCAGAACCTGCATCCACGGATACATCCTCTTTGGATTTCCAGTACCGCCCGGTCCTGTGTCACCTTGATAAATGGAACCACAGGTTTTCGGGGATAATACGTATGAGACAGGTCCATAACTGCCTGTTTTTCAACTTTCTCCGGAACGCCCTCTTCCGTCGGCAGGAATGACTGCAGGGTTCCGTCCTCATTATAGGAAGGTCTGTAAAACTGCGGCACGTAAATACCCGGTATTCCCGCGGCTTTTTTCAGAAATTCTTTTCTGTTATATCCCTGTTTCCTGCATTCCTTATACAGATCCATCAGTTGAAAATAAACCGTCTCCCCCTCTCCTATGTAAAACATATCAAAGAAAGGCGCCAGAGGTTCAGGATTGTACACACAGGGGCCGCCGCCGATTACCAGAGGATCTTCATCGCTTCTCTCCTCTGCCCTAAGGGGAATCCCGGACAAATCCAGAATCTGCAGAATGTTGGTATAGCACATTTCATACTGAATGGTAATTCCCAGAAAATCAAAGGTGCGGATTTCATCCTGGGATTCCAGCGCAAACAAAGGAATCTCTCTCTCCCTCATCACCTGATCCAGATCCGGCCAGGGCGAATACACGCGCTCACACCAGATATCCTCCCGCTGGTTAAACATATCGTATAAAATCTGTATCCCCAGATGGGACATCCCGATTTCATACACGTCCGGGAAGCACATGGCAAAGCGTACATCCACCTTTTGGGGATCTTTCATGACCGAATTCACCTCATTCCCGATATACCGGGCAGGTTTGTCTATCTGCAACAAAATTTCATCGCTTAAAGCAAGTTTTCTCATATTAAACTACCATTTTATTGTGCAAAACGCACAATCTCAATATCCCTTCTGCCTAAATAATTTTTCCCGTTTTTTCAGGCTTACATCCGTCTTTATTTTTCCCGTCTTTTCTCCGCTTCTTCAGATAAGGAATATACATTGCCCGAAAGTTTTCT